>NZ_CP062252.1:5557500-5893342 GCF_014863605.1 Pseudomonas allokribbensis | reverse complement strand
AGGTCTGGCCGATACTTCGCTGCTGATCGCCGACTGCAAATCCGGTGTCAGCGGTGCCGGCCGTGGTGCTTCCGTGGGCTCGCTGTATTCCGAGACGTCGGAAAGCATGAAGGCCTATGCGGTGAAAGGTCACCGTCATTTGCCGGAAATTCGTCAGGGGCTGCGTCGTGCGGCGGGCAAGGATGTCGGTCTGACCTTCGTGCCACACCTGACGCCGATGATTCGTGGCATTCACTCCACGCTCTATGCGACTGTGGTTGATCGCTCGGTGGATCTGCAGGCACTGTTCGAAAAGCGTTATGCCAATGAACCGTTCGTCGACGTGATGCCGGCCGGCAGCCATCCGGAAACCCGTAGCGTGCGCGGTGCCAACGTCTGCCGAATTGCGGTTCACCGTCCACAGGATGGTGATCTGGTGGTGGTGCTGTCGGTGATCGACAATCTGGTCAAGGGCGCGTCGGGTCAGGCGGTGCAGAACATGAACATCCTGTTCGGTCTGGATGAGCGCTTTGGTCTGTCCCACGCGGGCATGCTGCCGTAACGGCTTGTTGGACTCGTAAAAAGGCCCGTTGAACGGGCCTTTTTGCATTCTGGTCGGTTGATCAGCTTTATTGATATACCGTAACAATAGTTGACCGATTTTCTAGGACAAGCGGATAATGCGCGTCATCACGCATTATGGCGGCGTAACGCCGGGAGATAGTCAGCATGAGCGTCGAATCCTTCACCCCCACGGCTTTGCAATTCACCCAGGGTGCCGCGCACAAGGTGAAGAGCCTGGTCGATGAAGAGGGGAATGATCGCTTGAAGCTGCGCGTATTCGTTACGGGCGGCGGTTGTTCAGGGTTTCAGTACGGCTTCACCTTCGATGAGGATGTGGCCGAGGACGACACCATCGTCGAGCGCGAAGGCGTCAGTCTGGTGGTTGATCCGATGAGTTTCCAATACCTGGCAGGTGCCGAGGTGGACTACCAGGAAGGTCTGGAAGGTTCGCGGTTCGTGATCAAGAACCCGAATGCCACCACGACGTGTGGTTGCGGTTCTTCGTTCTCGATCTGATCTCGCTTCACCGAACACAACAAAACGCCGCAGAGCCTCACGGTTCTGCGGCGTTTTGTTATCTGCATTTTGTCTTAGTTGGGGTAGATGGCGCCGAGTATGCGCAAACCCTTGGCGCCGGTGACGCTGGGGCGATTGGCAGTGATGCCCTCCAGGCAGCAATGGGCCAGCCAGGCGAAGGCCATGGCTTCGACCCAATCCGGATCTACGCCGTGGGTGGCGGTGCTGGCGACTTTTGCGTTTGGTAGCAGGTCAGCCAGACGCTTCATCAGCGTGGCGTTGTGGGCGCCGCCGCCGCAGACCAGCAGTTCTTCGGTATTCGATTGAGCGCTTTGCAGCGATTCGACGATGGTCAGCGCCGTCAGTTCGAGCAGCGTTGCCTGTACGTTTTCGGGTGTGAAACCCGGCAGGTGTGACAGATGCTGTTCCAGCCAAGGCAGGTTGAACACTTCCCGGCCGGTACTCTTCGGGCCTTGGGTCGAGAAGAAGGGATCGCTCAGCAATGCCTTGAGCAGGACCGGCTCAACCCTGCCGCTGGCTGCCCATTGACCGTTGCGATCATAGTTTTCCCCGCGTTGCTGGTGAATCCACGCATCCATCAGAACATTCCCAGGCCCGCAGTCGAATCCGGCTACAGGCTTGTTCGGCTCGATCAGGCTGACATTGCTGAAACCGCCGACATTCAGGACCGCGCGGTTACCGGTACGCTCTTCGAACAACGCTTCGTGGAAGGCGGGAACCAGAGGGGCGCCTTGACCGCCGGCGGCCACATCACGGCTGCGGAAGTCACTGACGACCGTAATGCCGGTCAGCTCGGTCAGCAGGGCAGGGTTGCCGATCTGTACGGTGAAGCCGCGTGCCGGCTCATGGCGAATGGTCTGGCCGTGGCTGCCGATCGCGCGAATGGCTTCGGGTTTGAGCTGTTGCTGTTCGAGCAGGATATGGATCCCTTCGGCGGCAAGCTTCACCCAATTCTGTTGGGCAATGGCCGAGCGGGCGATCTCGTCGGGACCACTGGCGCACAAGCCAAGCAGCTCGGCGCGCAGGGACTCAGGCATGGGAATGTAGTGCGTGGCGATCAGGTTGATCGCCGAGGATTGCTCGATCAGGGCGATGTCCAGCCCGTCGAGACTGGTGCCGGACATCACGCCGATATAAAGAGCCATGGCTTAACGTTTGCTCGAAGCCAGCATGGTGGCCTTCTCTTGGTCCATGCGAGCCATCAGCGGCTGGCTCTGTGCCAGGAAGCGGGCGCGTTCGGCTTTGGCAATCGGGTCGGCCATTGGCAGCTTCTGGCCCAGCGGATCGACGTGAACACCGTTGACCTGGAACTCATAGTGCAGGTGCGGACCGGTGGACAGGCCGGTGGTGCCGATGTAGCCGATCACCTGGCCCTGCTTGACGGTACCGCCGGTTTTCACGCCTTTGGCGAAACCCTGCATATGGCCGTACAGCGTGCGGTAGGTATTGCCGTGCTGAATGATCACGGTGTTGCCGTAACCGCCACGACGACCGGCCAGCAATACTTTGCCGTCACCGGCAGCCTTGATTGGCGTACCGCGCGGGGCGGCGTAGTCGACACCTTTGTGGGCGCGGATCTTGTTGAGGATCGGGTGTTTGCGGCCCATGGAAAACTTGGAGCTGATGCGGGCGAAGTCCACCGGCGTGCGGATGAACGCCTTGCGCATGCTGTTGCCATCGGCGGTGTAGTAGCTGCTGTTGCCCTGCTTGTTGGTGTAACGCACGGCGGTGTAGGTCTTGCCGCGGTTGGTGAAGCGGGCGGACAGGATCGGGCCGTTGCCGACGGCTTTGCCATTGACCACTTTCTGTTCGTAGATCACGTCGAACTCGTCGCCCTGGCGGATATCCTGGGCGAAGTCGACGTCGTAGCCGAACACGCTGGCCATATCCATGGTCAGGCTGTGGGACAGGCCGGCGCGGGCGGCGGACTGGGACAGCGAGCTGTTGATCACGCCGTGGACATAGGCAGTACGAACGGTAGGTTTGGCGGTTACGCGGTTGAATACATAACCCTTGTCGTTCTTGGTCAGGGTGATGGTTTCGACGTCGCTGACCTTGCTGTGCAGGTTGGTCAGTTGGCCTTGCGGGTTGAGCTCGAATTCGAGTTTCTGGCCGTGTTTGAGCTGGCTGAACTGCTTGGCCTGTTTGTCGCTGGCCAGCACGTCATGCACGGCTGCAGCGGGAAGGCCGACCTTCTCGAACAATGTCGAAAGGGTATCACCCTTGGAGACGATCACTTCCCTGTGGCCTGGAGCCTTCTTTTCAGGAGCGACCGGAGCAGGCGCTGGCGCGGCCTGGGCGGTTTGAGGTGCGTCTTCTGTGCTGTTTTCGATCTGCGCGAAGGGCGAAGCTACTGGCTCATTTGTGGCTTGAACCGCGTCAGCAGCGTCTTGATCTTGTGTCAGTTGTTCAGCAGGACTTTCCAGTTCAAGGCTCAGGGTCGTCTTTTTGGCTTCAACATCACTGGAAGGAAATACCAGGAGCGCCAGGCTGAGAAGGGCGGCGATCCCACTTGCGGCAAGCAGGTGGGTCTTCGGGTAAAGCGGTGGCGCTTTAGACGGTTCAGTGGTCATAAGTAGTTTTGACTTTGAAAAGATGAATTGGAAAAGATGAATGACATGATGAAGATGAAATAACTGTATAAAATATAACCAAATCATCTCTGAGGCAAGTCCGCAGGCATCTCGCCTGTGGATTGGTGTCCGTGCGCCGGGCAAAACTTGTAATTGGTGCGCGATCTTGTATGGTTGGTTCCCTTTGAATCTGAGCCTTGCGGGTCTGTTATGAAGTCGGTTGAAGAGCAGCTAGCGCTGATTAAACGTGGTGCGGAAGAATTGTTGGTCGAGTCCGAGCTGATCGAAAAGCTCAAGCGTGGCCAGCCGCTGCGAATCAAGGCCGGCTTCGATCCAACGGCGCCGGATCTGCACCTTGGTCACACCGTGCTTATTAATAAGCTGCGCCAGTTCCAGGAGCTGGGGCATCAGGTGATCTTCCTTATAGGCGACTTCACCGGAATGATCGGGGATCCGAGTGGCAAGAGTGCAACTCGTCCTCCGCTGACCCGTGAGCAGGTTCTGGAAAATGCCGAGACCTACAAGACTCAGGTCTTCAAGATTCTTGATCCGGCGAAAACCGAAGTCGCGTTCAACTCCACCTGGATGGATCAGATGGGGCCAGCGGACTTTATTCGTCTGACTTCGCAGTACACCGTGGCTCGTATGCTTGAGCGTGATGACTTCGACAAGCGCTACACCACCAATCAGCCAATCGCCATTCATGAGTTCCTCTATCCGCTGGTGCAGGGGTATGACTCGGTTGCATTGCGCGCGGACGTGGAGCTGGGCGGTACCGATCAGAAGTTCAATCTGTTGATGGGGCGCGAACTGCAGCGTGGTTATGGTCAGGAAGCTCAGTGCATTCTGACGATGCCCCTGCTCGAGGGGTTGGATGGCGTTAAGAAGATGTCCAAGTCGTTGGGCAACTACGTCGGTATCCAGGAAGCGCCGGGCGTCATGTACAGCAAGCTGGTTTCGATCCCGGATGCGTTGATGTGGCGTTACTTCGAACTGCTCAGCTTCCGTTCGATGGATGAGATCAATGCTTTCCGTGCTGATGTAGAGGCGGGTGCCAATCCTCGCGACATCAAGATCAAGCTGGCTGAAGAAATTGTTGCGCGTTTCCATGGTGAAGAGGCTGCTGCCAATGCTCACCGTGGTGCGGGTAACCGTATGAAGGATGGCGAGTTGCCGGATGATTTGCCGGAAGTCGAACTGACTGCTGCCGAAGATATGCCGATTGCTGCCGTCCTTAATAAGGCTGGCCTGGTAAAGAACTCGGCTGCTGCTCGTGACCTGCTGGCTTCTGGCGGTGTACGTGTGGATGGTGAGGTTGTCGATCGTTCCTTTATATGCGTGCTGGGTTCGACTCATGTTTGCCAGGCTGGCAAGAAGGCTTTTGCACGGATTACGCTGAAATCCGAGTAAGGTTGAAATTAGGGGTTGACGGCAGATTCTGGAGGCCTATAATTCGCCCCACTTCCGGCGCAGTCGAAACGGAAAACTCCTTGAAACTCAATGAGTTACGCAGTTTTCGGCAGCGACTTGCTTCAGATCATCGAAGCCTGGAAGGAGTTGAAAGAGTGGTGATGTTTGGCTCTTTTGACGTTTCGATCTTCTCGGTCGAAAGCGGAGAAAAAGAGGTGTTGACAGCAGCGTGTAACGCTGTAGAATTCGCCTCCCGCTAACGAGAGATCGGAGGCGCAAGTGGTTGAAGTTGTTGAAGAATTCTTCGAAAACTTCTGAAAATAATCACTTGACAGCAAATGAGGCTGCTGTAGAATGCGCGCCTCGGTTGAGACGAAAGATCTTAACCAACCGCTCTTTAACAACTGAATCAAGCAATTCGTGTGGGTGCTTGTGGAGTCAGACTGATAGTCAGAAAGATTATCAGCATCACAAGTTACTCCGCGAGAAATCAAAGATGTAACCAACGATTGCTGAGCCAAGTTTAGGGTTTTCTCAAAACCCAAAGATGTTTGAACTGAAGAGTTTGATCATGGCTCAGATTGAACGCTGGCGGCAGGCCTAACACATGCAAGTCGAGCGGATGAAAGGAGCTTGCTCCCGGATTCAGCGGCGGACGGGTGAGTAATGCCTAGGAATCTGCCTGGTAGTGGGGGACAACGTTTCGAAAGGAACGCTAATACCGCATACGTCCTACGGGAGAAAGCAGGGGACCTTCGGGCCTTGCGCTATCAGATGAGCCTAGGTCGGATTAGCTAGTTGGTGAGGTAATGGCTCACCAAGGCGACGATCCGTAACTGGTCTGAGAGGATGATCAGTCACACTGGAACTGAGACACGGTCCAGACTCCTACGGGAGGCAGCAGTGGGGAATATTGGACAATGGGCGAAAGCCTGATCCAGCCATGCCGCGTGTGTGAAGAAGGTCTTCGGATTGTAAAGCACTTTAAGTTGGGAGGAAGGGTTGTAGATTAATACTCTGCAATTTTGACGTTACCGACAGAATAAGCACCGGCTAACTCTGTGCCAGCAGCCGCGGTAATACAGAGGGTGCAAGCGTTAATCGGAATTACTGGGCGTAAAGCGCGCGTAGGTGGTTCGTTAAGTTGGATGTGAAATCCCCGGGCTCAACCTGGGAACTGCATCCAAAACTGGCGAGCTAGAGTATGGTAGAGGGTGGTGGAATTTCCTGTGTAGCGGTGAAATGCGTAGATATAGGAAGGAACACCAGTGGCGAAGGCGACCACCTGGACTGATACTGACACTGAGGTGCGAAAGCGTGGGGAGCAAACAGGATTAGATACCCTGGTAGTCCACGCCGTAAACGATGTCAACTAGCCGTTGGGAGCCTTGAGCTCTTAGTGGCGCAGCTAACGCATTAAGTTGACCGCCTGGGGAGTACGGCCGCAAGGTTAAAACTCAAATGAATTGACGGGGGCCCGCACAAGCGGTGGAGCATGTGGTTTAATTCGAAGCAACGCGAAGAACCTTACCAGGCCTTGACATCCAATGAACTTTCCAGAGATGGATTGGTGCCTTCGGGAACATTGAGACAGGTGCTGCATGGCTGTCGTCAGCTCGTGTCGTGAGATGTTGGGTTAAGTCCCGTAACGAGCGCAACCCTTGTCCTTAGTTACCAGCACGTAATGGTGGGCACTCTAAGGAGACTGCCGGTGACAAACCGGAGGAAGGTGGGGATGACGTCAAGTCATCATGGCCCTTACGGCCTGGGCTACACACGTGCTACAATGGTCGGTACAAAGGGTTGCCAAGCCGCGAGGTGGAGCTAATCCCATAAAACCGATCGTAGTCCGGATCGCAGTCTGCAACTCGACTGCGTGAAGTCGGAATCGCTAGTAATCGCGAATCAGAATGTCGCGGTGAATACGTTCCCGGGCCTTGTACACACCGCCCGTCACACCATGGGAGTGGGTTGCACCAGAAGTAGCTAGTCTAACCTTCGGGAGGACGGTTACCACGGTGTGATTCATGACTGGGGTGAAGTCGTAACAAGGTAGCCGTAGGGGAACCTGCGGCTGGATCACCTCCTTAATCGACGACATCAGCTGCTCCATAAGTTCCCACACGAATTGCTTGATTCATTGAAGAAGACGAAAGAAGCAGCCCGAAATTGGGTCTGTAGCTCAGTTGGTTAGAGCGCACCCCTGATAAGGGTGAGGTCGGCAGTTCGAATCTGCCCAGACCCACCAATTTTGTGTGGGAAACGCCTGTAGAAATACGGGGCCATAGCTCAGCTGGGAGAGCGCCTGCCTTGCACGCAGGAGGTCAGCGGTTCGATCCCGCTTGGCTCCACCACTACTGCTTCTGAAGTAAGAGCTTAGAAATGAGCATTCCATCGAGTGGATGGTGAATGTTGATTTCTAGTCTTTGACTAGTTCGTTCTTTAAAAATTTGGGTATGTGATAGAAAGATAGACTGAACGTTACTTTCACTGGTAACGGATCAGGCTAAGGTAAAATTTGTGAGTTCTCTTAGTTGAGAAATTCGAATTTTCGGCGAATGTCGTCTTCACAGTATAACCAGATTGCTTGGGGTTATATGGTCAAGTGAAGAAGCGCATACGGTGGATGCCTTGGCAGTCAGAGGCGATGAAAGACGTGGTAGCCTGCGAAAAGCTTCGGGGAGTCGGCAAACAGACTTTGATCCGGAGATGTCTGAATGGGGGAACCCAGCCATCATAAGATGGTTATCTTGTACTGAATACATAGGTGCAAGAGGCGAACCAGGGGAACTGAAACATCTAAGTACCCTGAGGAAAAGAAATCAACCGAGATTCCCTTAGTAGTGGCGAGCGAACGGGGACTAGCCCTTAAGTGGCTTTGAGATTAGCGGAACGCTCTGGAAAGTGCGGCCATAGTGGGTGATAGCCCTGTACGCGAAAATCTCTTAGTCATGAAATCGAGTAGGACGGAGCACGAGAAACTTTGTCTGAATATGGGGGGACCATCCTCCAAGGCTAAATACTACTGACTGACCGATAGTGAACTAGTACCGTGAGGGAAAGGCGAAAAGAACCCCGGAGAGGGGAGTGAAATAGATCCTGAAACCGTATGCGTACAAGCAGTGGGAGCAGACTTTGTTCTGTGACTGCGTACCTTTTGTATAATGGGTCAGCGACTTATTTTCAGTGGCGAGCTTAACCGAATAGGGGAGGCGTAGCGAAAGCGAGTCTTAATAGGGCGTCTAGTCGCTGGGAATAGACCCGAAACCGGGCGATCTATCCATGGGCAGGTTGAAGGTTAGGTAACACTGACTGGAGGACCGAACCGACTACCGTTGAAAAGTTAGCGGATGACCTGTGGATCGGAGTGAAAGGCTAATCAAGCTCGGAGATAGCTGGTTCTCCTCGAAAGCTATTTAGGTAGCGCCTCATGTATCACTGTAGGGGGTAGAGCACTGTTTCGGCTAGGGGGTCATCCCGACTTACCAAACCGATGCAAACTCCGAATACCTACAAGTGCCGAGCATGGGAGACACACGGCGGGTGCTAACGTCCGTCGTGAAAAGGGAAACAACCCAGACCGTCAGCTAAGGTCCCAAAGTTATGGTTAAGTGGGAAACGATGTGGGAAGGCTTAGACAGCTAGGAGGTTGGCTTAGAAGCAGCCACCCTTTAAAGAAAGCGTAATAGCTCACTAGTCGAGTCGGCCTGCGCGGAAGATGTAACGGGGCTCAAACCATACACCGAAGCTACGGGTATCACGTAAGTGATGCGGTAGAGGAGCGTTCTGTAAGCCTGTGAAGGTGAGTTGAGAAGCTTGCTGGAGGTATCAGAAGTGCGAATGCTGACATGAGTAACGACAATGGGTGTGAAAAACACCCACGCCGAAAGACCAAGGTTTCCTGCGCAACGTTAATCGACGCAGGGTTAGTCGGTCCCTAAGGCGAGGCTGAAAAGCGTAGTCGATGGAAAACAGGTTAATATTCCTGTACTTCTGGTTATTGCGATGGAGGGACGGAGAAGGCTAGGCCAGCTTGGCGTTGGTTGTCCAAGTTTAAGGTGGTAGGCTGGAATCTTAGGTAAATCCGGGATTCTAAGGCCGAGAGCTGATGACGAGTTGCCATTAGGCGACGAAGTGGTTGATGCCATGCTTCCAAGAAAAGCTTCTAAGCTTCAGGTAACCAGGAACCGTACCCCAAACCGACACAGGTGGTTGGGTAGAGAATACCAAGGCGCTTGAGAGAACTCGGGTGAAGGAACTAGGCAAAATGGCACCGTAACTTCGGGAGAAGGTGCGCCGGTGAGGGTGAAGGACTTGCTCCGTAAGCCCATGCCGGTCGAAGATACCAGGCCGCTGCGACTGTTTATTAAAAACACAGCACTCTGCAAACACGAAAGTGGACGTATAGGGTGTGACGCCTGCCCGGTGCCGGAAGGTTAATTGATGGGGTTAGCTAACGCGAAGCTCTTGATCGAAGCCCCGGTAAACGGCGGCCGTAACTATAACGGTCCTAAGGTAGCGAAATTCCTTGTCGGGTAAGTTCCGACCTGCACGAATGGCGTAACGATGGCGGCGCTGTCTCCACCCGAGACTCAGTGAAATTGAAATCGCTGTGAAGATGCAGTGTATCCGCGGCTAGACGGAAAGACCCCGTGAACCTTTACTATAGCTTTGCACTGGACTTTGAATTTGCTTGTGTAGGATAGGTGGGAGGCTTTGAAGCGTGAACGCCAGTTTGCGTGGAGCCATCCTTGAAATACCACCCTGGCAACTTTGAGGTTCTAACTCAGGTCCGTTATCCGGATCGAGGACAGTGTATGGTGGGTAGTTTGACTGGGGCGGTCTCCTCCTAAAGAGTAACGGAGGAGTACGAAGGTGCGCTCAGACCGGTCGGAAATCGGTCGTAGAGTATAAAGGCAAAAGCGCGCTTGACTGCGAGACAGACACGTCGAGCAGGTACGAAAGTAGGTCTTAGTGATCCGGTGGTTCTGTATGGAAGGGCCATCGCTCAACGGATAAAAGGTACTCCGGGGATAACAGGCTGATACCGCCCAAGAGTTCATATCGACGGCGGTGTTTGGCACCTCGATGTCGGCTCATCACATCCTGGGGCTGAAGCCGGTCCCAAGGGTATGGCTGTTCGCCATTTAAAGTGGTACGCGAGCTGGGTTTAGAACGTCGTGAGACAGTTCGGTCCCTATCTGCCGTGGACGTTTGAGATTTGAGAGGGGCTGCTCCTAGTACGAGAGGACCGGAGTGGACGAACCTCTGGTGTTCCGGTTGTCACGCCAGTGGCATTGCCGGGTAGCTATGTTCGGAAAAGATAACCGCTGAAAGCATCTAAGCGGGAAACTTGCCTCAAGATGAGATCTCACTGGAACCTTGAGTTCCCTGAAGGGCCGTCGAAGACTACGACGTTGATAGGTTGGGTGTGTAAGCGCTGTGAGGCGTTGAGCTAACCAATACTAATTGCCCGTGAGGCTTGACCATATAACACCCAAGCAATTTGCGAACTCGAAAGAGGCCAGATTGCGGTGTGTGAAGACGAAGTGAACCGAAAGTTCGACGCTCACAAAGCACCGAAAACTATCCCATACCCAATTTGCTGAAGCGAGGCCAGCTGGCCACGACTCAGTACCCGAATTTCTTGACGACCATAGAGCGTTGGAACCACCTGATCCCATCCCGAACTCAGAAGTGAAACGATGCATCGCCGATGGTAGTGTGGGGTTTCCCCATGTGAGAGTAGGTCATCGTCAAGATTAAATTCCGAAACCCCAATTGCGAAAGCAGTTGGGGTTTTGTTTTGCCCGCAGGAAAGCAGGTTGTTTGAATTCTATGCAACGGCTCGGTGCATGGCTATTATTCGGGCCTCATTCCGAGGCGAGACCTGCATGCTGACGTTGTTGAACCTTCTGAAGGATGGGCGATTCCATTCCGGTCAGGCTCTGGGAGTTGCCCTGGGAATTAGTCGAAGTGCAGTGTGGAAGCAGCTTCAACACCTGGAGGCTGAGCTTGGGCTATCCATACATAAAGTCCGGGGGCGGGGCTACCAGTTGGCCTCGCCACTGGAGTTGCTTGACTCGCTCAAGATAGAGGAAAGTCTTGCCGGCTGGCCTGTGAGTGTCTTCGACTCCATCGACTCTACTAATGCAGAATCGTTGCGTGCCGTTGATCGGGGGCAAATGGCGCCCTTTCTGGTGCTGGCTGAGCGACAAATTTCCGGACGTGGTCGTAGAGGTCGCAAATGGGTAAGTCCGTTTGCCGAGAACCTCTATTACAGTCTCGTATTGCGTATTGATGGTGGGATGCGTCAGCTCGAAGGGCTAAGTCTTGTTGTCGGTCTCGCGGTCATGCAAACCCTTCGCGTGCTTGGTGTGCCAGGTGCGGGGTTGAAGTGGCCCAATGACGTTTTGGCTGGGCGAAAAAAAATCGCCGGGATCTTGCTGGAGCTGGTCGGAGACCCGGCGGACGTGTGTCATGTAGTGCTGGGTGTTGGCATTAACGTGAACATGCAAGCTACTGACGAGGTTGATCAGCAGTGGACCTCGATACGGCTCGAGTCGGGAAAAAGTTGTGATCGCAATATTCTGGTGGTTGAGCTGAGCAAGCAGTTGCAGCTTTATCTGCAGCGTCATCAATCAGGAGGTTTCTCTGCGCTTCAGGCGGAGTGGGAAGCGAATCACTTATGGCAGGGACTGCCGGTTTCTCTCACTGCAGGTGTCAACCAGATAGATGGCGTGGTGCTGGGGATCGATAATCAAGGTGCGCTACGGCTGAAGGTGGATGGCGTGGAGAAAGTCTTTAGTGGTGGTGAGCTCAGCTTGAGGTTGCGTGATGATTCTTGAGCTTGATTGCGGAAACAGTTTTATCAAGTGGCGGGTGCTGGATGGCGAAGCAGGTGCCCTGGTCGCGGAAGGGGTGGTCGACTCCGATGAGGCATTGGTCAGCGGCCTTCGTTCGCTCGATAAATTGTCTCTCGGCAAATGCCGCCTTGTCAGTGTGAGAACTGAAGATGAGACCAATTTGCTGATTGGTTTTCTCAAGCGTGAGTTCGATATTTCCGTTGTCTGTGCGACGCCTGCTCGTGAAATGTCCGGCGTCAAAAATGGTTACGAAGACTACGAACGTCTTGGCCTTGATCGTTGGTTGGCGATGCTCGGTGGTTTTCATCTGGCTGGTGGGGCTTGCCTGGTTCTCGATTTCGGGACAGCGGTGACTGCTGATTTCATCTCGTCGGATGGTGAGCACCTGGGAGGCTTCATTGGTCCTGGTATGCCGCTAATGCGCAATCAATTGCGTACGCATACTCGAAAGATTCGCTATGGCGATCTGGCGGCGGAACGGGCATTGACGAGTCACGCTCCTGGGCGCAATACGGTCGAGGCAGTGGAGCGTGGCTGTTCGTTGATGCTCAGAGGATTCGTATTGACGCAGTTGGAGATGGCGCGCTCCTACTGGGGTGAAAGCTTCAGTGTCTTCATCACAGGTGGTGATGCCGAGTTGGTGTCGGATGTCGCGCCTGAGGCTCGGGTCGTTTCCGATTTGGTGTTCGTAGGTTTGGCTATGGCATGTCCTTTGTCCTGAGGTTTGTATGCGTTGGTTGTTTCTCCTGCTTTTGGTACTCAATGTGTTTTATTACGTCTGGCATCAGCAGGAGGCTCCATTGCGCGCAAAGGACGTCACGCCTCTCAGTCTTTATCGTGGTTCGCAGCAGGATATCCGTTTGCTGAGTGAGGCTGGTGATGCCTCGCGAGGTGCGAAGGCTGATGGGCAGTGTCTATATATAGGTGGTTCGGGTCGTCCTGAAACTGCGCAGGCACTGGAACAGCGCCTGAGTGAGCTTGGTGCGAAAGCTCAGCCCTTGCCGAAAGACCTTTCCAGCAATGCATATTGGTTCCGAATCACGCCTGAAACCCAGCGTTTCCTGGGCGATACTCAGTTGCAAAACCTTTCCAAGGAATTCAATGAGTTAAAACACAAAATAATGCTGTGCGAGGGGGTTGCACCTGCGGAATAGTTTGCATAGAATGGCGCCCGCTCCACAGCGAAGACCTGAAAAGGTTGAAGCGGTAGGGTGATGTCAAAGCAGCTAACCTCAGGTTTTTAAATGAGAAAATGCTTGACAAGGGTTTGGCATAGTATAGAATGCCGGCCTGATTAGGAGGGGTTCCCGAGCGGCCAAAGGGATCAGACTGTAAATCTGACGTCTACGACTTCGAAGGTTCGAATCCTTCTCCCTCCACCAGATTTTAGCGTGAGCTGCAGGCTCCGCGGGTATAGTTTAGTGGTAGAACCTCAGCCTTCCAAGCTGATGATGCGGGTTCGATTCCCGCTACCCGCTCCAAGTTTGCGGATTGTGCAAAGTGTTACGCTCTTGTAGCTCAGTTGGTAGAGCACACCCTTGGTAAGGGTGAGGTCAGCGGTTCAAATCCGCTCAAGAGCTCCATATAACAAGGCAGATATGAAAATATCTGCCTTTGTTTTAATGGCTAGGGTTGTTTGCTTATTTCTTCTGTGAGGGGTGATATCGATGGCTAAGGAAAAATTTGATCGTTCCCTACCGCACGTCAACGTCGGAACTATCGGTCACGTTGACCACGGTAAAACCACTCTGACCGCTGCTCTGACTCGCGTCTGCTCCGAAGTTTTCGGTTCGGCCGTAGTTGAATTCGACAAGATCGACAGCGCTCCAGAAGAAAAGGCTCGTGGTATTACCATCAACACCGCGCACGTTGAGTACAACTCGACTATTCGTCACTACGCTCACGTTGACTGCCCAGGTCACGCTGACTACGTGAAGAACATGATCACCGGTGCTGCCCAGATGGATGGCGCGATCCTGGTTTGCTCGGCCGCTGATGGTCCGATGCCGCAAACCCGTGAGCACATCCTGCTGTCCCGTCAGGTAGGCGTTCCGTACATCGTGGTTTTCCTGAACAAGGCTGACCTGGTAGACGACGCTGAGCTGCTGGAACTGGTTGAGATGGAAGTTCGCGACCTGCTGTCGACCTACGACTTCCCAGGCGACGACACTCCGATCATCATCGGTTCGGCTCGTATGGCGCTGGAAGGCAAAGACGACAATGAAATGGGCACCACTGCCGTTCGTAAACTGGTTGAAACTCTGGATACCTACATCCCTGAGCCAGTTCGTATGATCGACAAGCCATTCCTGATGCCAATCGAAGACGTATTCTCGATCTCGGGTCGCGGTACTGTTGTGACTGGTCGTATCGAGCGCGGTATCGTTCGCGTTCAAGATGCTCTGGAAATCGTTGGTCTGCGTGACACCACCACCACCACCTGCACCGGTGTTGAGATGTTCCGCAAGCTGCTGGACGAAGGTCGTGCTGGCGAGAACTGCGGCGTTCTGCTGCGTGGCACCAAGCGTGACGACGTTGAGCGTGGTCAGGTTCTGGTTAAGCCGGGTTCGGTTAAGCCGCACACCAAGTTCACCGCAGAAGTTTACGTTCTGAGCAAGGAAGAAGGCGGTCGTCACACTCCGTTCTTCAAAGGCTACCGTCCACAGTTCTACTTCCGTACTACTGACGTGACTGGTAACTGCGAGCTGCCAGAAGGCGTTGAAATGGTAATGCCAGGTGACAACATTCAGATGACTGTTACCCTGATCAAAACCATCGCGATGGAAGATGGTCTGCGTTTCGCTATCCGTGAAGGCGGTCGTACCGTCGGCGCTGGTGTCGTAGCCAAAATCATCGAGTAAGTAGTTGTAATGTATTTTTCGGGCCGGCATAATGGTCGGCCTGATTTTGTTTTAGGTCAGTAGCTCAATTGGCAGAGCGACGGTCTCCAAAACCGTAGGTTGGGGGTTCGATTCCCTCCTGACCTGCCAGATTCACTCGGTGTGTCTGGCTTTCTTTTCACAGGATCTTCATAGATGACTCCTAAGGCTGAAGCTCAAGGCTCTCGCTTCGATCTGCTTAAGTGGCTTGTAGTGGTCGCTTTGGTGATTGTTGGCGTTGTAGGCAATCAGTATTACTCTGCTTCGCCGATCCTGTACCGTGTACTCGCATTGCTTGTCATTGCTGCTGTAGCTGCCTTTGTAGGCCTGCAGACTGCCAAGGGCAAGTCTTTCTTTGTACTGGTTAAGGAAGCTCGCACCGAGATTCGTAAAGTCGTATGGCCAACTCGCCAAGAAACCACGCAGACCACGTTGATTGTTGTGGCTGTTGTTCTGGTTATGGCGTTGCTGTTGTGGGGGCTTGATTCCCTGCTCGGCTGGCTTGTTTCCTTGATTGTCGGCTAAGGGTGTCCCGTGGCTAAGCGTTGGTACGTTGTGCATGCTTACTCGGGTTACGAGAAGCATGTAATGCGCTCGCTGATCGAGCGTGTAAAGCTGGCTGGCATGGAAGATGGCTTCGGCGAAATTCTGGTTCCCACTGAAGAAGTGGTTGAAATGCGTAATGGCCAGAAGCGCAAAAGCGAACGTAAGTTCTTCCCTGGCTATGTGCTGGTCCAGATGGATATGAACGAGGGTACTTGGCACTTGGTCAAGGATACTCCTCGGGTGATGGGTTTTATCGGCGGTACTGCTGATAAGCCTGCACCAATCACTGATAAAGAAGCAGAGGCGATCCTGCGTCGCGTTGCTGACGGTAGCGACAAGCCGAAGCCGAAGACGTTGTTCGAGCCAGGTGAAACCGTTCGTGTCAATGACGGTCCTTTCGCTGACTTTAACGGTGTTGTTGAAGAAGTTAACTACGAAAAGAGCCGGATCCAAGTGGCGGTGCTCATTTTCGGTCGCTCTACTCCGGTAGAGTTGGAGTTCAGTCAGGTCGAAAAGGTCTAACTGGACAAGCATCCCAACCCCGCAGCCATAGGCTGTGGGGTTTTGTCGTCACTGGGATAAACGCGCAAGTAACCGGGGAGCCTTTCGAGGCGATCGAACCCGTAATTGGAGTGCCTCATGGCCAAGAAGATTACCGCTTACATCAAGCTGCAAGTGAAGGCCGCTCAGGCTAACCCAAGTCCACCTGTTGGTCCTGCTCTGGGTCAGCACGGCGTGAACATCATGGAATTCTGCAAAGCTTTCAACGCCCGTACCCAGGGTCTGGAAGCTGGTCTGCCGACTCCAGTGATCATCACTGTCTACAGCGACCGTAGCTTCACTTTCGAAACCAAATCCACCCCTGCTTCGGTTCTGCTGAAGAAGGCGGCCGGTCTGACCAGCGGTTCCGCTCGTCCGAACACCGTTAAGGTTGGCACTGTTACCCGTGCTCAGCTGGAAGAAATCGCGAAAACCAAAAACGCGGATCTGACTGCAGCTGATATGGATGCAGCCGTGCGTACTATCGCCGGTTCTGCTCGTAGCATGGGCCTTAACGTGGAGGGTGTGTAATGGCTAAGCTGACCAAGCGTCAAAAGGCTATCGCCGGCAAAATCGAAGCAGGCAAGGCCTACAACTTTGTAGACGCCGCTGCACTGCTGGCCGAGCTGTCGACTGTCAAGTTCAGCGAGTCGTTTGACGTTGCTGTAAACCTGGGCGTAGACCCGCGTAAATCCGACCAGGTCGTTCGTAGCGCTACTGTGCTGCCACACGGCACTGGCAAGACCGTTCGCGTTGCTGTGTTCACCCAGGGTCCAGCTGCTGAAGCCGCTCTGGCTGCCGGCGCTGACCGTGTAGGTATGGACGACCTGGCTGCCGAAATGAAAGGCGGCGACCTGAACTATGACGTAGTGATCGCATCCCCGGATGCCATGCGCGTTGTAGGTCAACTGGGTCAGATCCTCGGTCCACGTGGCCTGATGCCTAACCCGAAAGTCGGCACCGTAACTCCAGACGTAGCCACCGCGGTTAAAAACGCCAAGGCTGGTCAGGTTCGTTATCGCACCGACAAAAACGGCATCATCCACACTTCCGTTGGCAAGATCGGCTTCGATGCCGTCAAGCTGAAGGAAAACGTTGAAGCCCTGATCGCTGATCTGAAGCGTATCAAGCCAGCTTCCTCGAAAGGTATCTACGTCAAGCGCGTTACCCTGAGCACCACTATGGGCCCAGGTCTGGTCATCGACCAGAGCTCGCTGGACGCGTAAGACAAAATTGGCACGAGTTATCGTGCCAATCGAAAGATTGGGGTCCCTGCCTGGCGGGGGCTATCCAAGACCGTAGGCGGCGCAAGTCTTAAACCTCAAGCCTACGCAGATGGTGCTCCCGGTTCCTTACCGAATCAGACACCAAAACGACATTCGGTTTCGATCGAGTGAAACGGTAACAAGCAGGAGTTAAACCCGTGGCAATTAATCTCGAAGACAAGAAGGCCATCGTCGCTGAAGTCAACGAGGCTGCCAAAGTCGCTCTGTCCGCTGTCGTGGTTGATGCCCGTGGCGTAACAGTAGGCGCAATGACCGGACTCCGTAAAGAGGCTCGTGAAGCTGGCGTTTACGTACGTGTTGTACGTAACACCCTGCTCAAGCGCGCTGTTGCTGACACTCAATACAGTGTCCTCAACGACGTGTTCACCGGCCCGACCCTGATCGCATTCTCGAACGAACATCCGGGCGCTGCTGCTCGTATTTTCAAAGAGTTTTCGAAGGGTCAGGACAAGTTCGAGATCAAGGCAGCTGCGTTCGAGGGCAAGTTCCTCGCAGCTAATCAGATCGACGTTCTGGCAACTCTGCCGACCCGTGACGAAGCAATTTCCCAGCTGATGAGCGTGATTCAAGGCGCTACCAGCAAATTGGCTCGTACTCTGGCGGCAATTCGCGACCAGAAAGAAGCTGCTGCAGCCTAAGGCTTGTCAGCTTCTCGCGTTTTTTGTTTATTTCGATGGTCGCGTAGGCCGTCCCCCAATTCAGGAATTGAGTCATGTCTCTGACTAACGAACAAATCATCGAAGCAATCGGCCAGAAATCCGTAGTGGAAATCGTTGAGCTGATCAAAGCGATGGAAGAAACCTTCGGTGTTACCGCTGCTGCTGCTTCGGCTGGCCCAGCTGTAGCTGCTGCTGCTGTTGAAGAGCAAACCGAGTTCAACGTTGTTCTGCTGGAAGCTGGCGAGAAGAAGGTTAACGTGATCAAGGCAGTTCGTGAACTGACCGGTCTGGGCCTGAAAGAAGCCAAAGAGAAAGTAGACGGCGCTCCTCAGGTTGTAGCTGAAGGCGTTTCGAAAGAAGCTGCTGAAGACGCCAAGAAGAAGCTGGAAGAAGCAGGCGCTAAAGTCGAGCTGAAATAAGTATCGACTTTGCTCCTCCAGCCCGAGCGTCAAGCGACAGGCTGATGGCTGGTGGCTCTTGCCACCGGCCTTTTTCCGTTATTGGCAGCCGACTGGGTCGGTGCTGATAACGAGCTGTAACCACCCGATGCGGTGGCGCAAACCATGGGGTTTGCACGATTTTCTGGCTGCTCCCGTCGGGAGGGGCCAAACAAGCAGGTGACCAAGCTGGGGAACGCTGATGGCTTACTCATATACTGAGAAAAAACGTATCCGCAAGGACTTTAGCAAGTTGCCGGACGTCATGGATGTGCCTTACCTCCTGGCCATCCAGCTGGATTCGTATCGTGAATTCTTGCAAGCGGGAGCGACTAAAGATCAGTTCCGCGACGTGGGCCTGCATGCGGCCTTCAAATCCGTTTTCCCGATCATCAGCTACTCCGGCAATGCTGCGCTGGAGTACGTCGGTTATCGCCTGGGCGAACCGGCATTTGATGTCAAAGAATGCGTATTGCGCGGTGTAACTTTCGCCGTACCTTTGCGGGTAAAAGTGCGCCTGATCATTTTCGACAAAGAGTCGTCGAACAAAGCGATCAAGGACATCAAAGAGCAAGAAGTCTACATGGGTGAAATCCCCCTGATGACTGAGAACGGTACCTTCGTAATCAACGGTACCGAGCGTGTAATCGTTTCCCAGTTGCACCGCTCCCCGGGCGTGTTCTTCGACCACGACCGTGGCAAGACGCACAGCTCCGGCAAACTGCTGTACTCCGCGCGCATCATTCCTTACCGCGGTTCGTGGCTGGACTTCGAGTTCGACCCGAAGGACTGCGTATTCGTACGTATCGACCGTCGTCGCAAGCTGCCGGCCTCGGTTCTGCTGCGCGCGCTCGGCTATACCACCGAAGAAGTGCTGGATGCTTTCTACACCACCAACGTATTCCACGTTAAGGGCGAGACCCTGAGCCTGGAGCTGGTGCCTCAGCGCCTGCGCGGTGAAGTTGCTGTCCTCGATATCCAGGATGACAAAGGCAAGGTAATTGTCGAGCAGGGTCGTCGTATCACTGCCCGTCACATCAACCAGCTGGAAAAAGCCGGGATCAAAGAGCTGGACGTGCCTCTGGACTACGTCCTGGGTCGCACCACCGCCAAGGTCATCGTGCATCCGGCTACCGGCGAAATCCTGGCAGAGTGCAACACCGAGCTGTCGACTGAAGTCCTGGCGAAAATCGCCAAGGCCGGCGTCGTTCGCATCGAAACGCTGTACACCAACGACATCGACTGCGGTCCGTTCGTCTCCGATACTCTGAAGATCGACTCCACCAGCAACCAATTGGAAGCGCTGGTCGAAATCTATCGCATGATGCGTCCAGGTGAGCCGCCAACCAAAGACGCTGCCGAAACCCTGTTCAACAACCTGTTCTTCAGCCCTGAGCGTTATGACCTGTCTGCGGTCGGCCGGATGAAGTTCAACCGTCGTATCGGTCGTACCGAGATCGAAGGTTCGGGCGTGCTGTGCAAGGAAGATATCGTCGCGGTACTGAAGACTCTGGTCGACATCCGTAACGGTAAAGGCATCGTCGACGACATCGACCACCTGGGTAACCGTCGTGTTCGCTGCGTAGGCGAAATGGCCGAGAACCAGTTCCGCGTTGGCCTGGTACGTGTTGAGCGTGCGGTCAAAGAGCGTCTGTCGATGGCCGAAAGCGAAGGCCTGATGCCGCAAGACCTGATCAACGCCAAGCCTGTGGCTGCGGCGGTGAAGGAGTTCTTCGGTTCCAGCCAGCTCTCGCAGTTCATGGACCAGAACAACCCGCTGTCCGAGATTACCCACAAGCGTCGTGTTTCTGCACTCGGCCCTGGCGGTCTGACTCGTGAGCGCGCGGGCTTCGAAGTTCGTGACGTACACCCGACTCACTACGGTCGTGTCTGCCCGATTGAAACGCCGGAAGGTCCGAACATCGGTCTGATCAACTCCCTGGCTGCTTACGCTCGCACCAACCAGTACGGCTTCCTCGAAAGCCCGTACCGTGTGGTGAAAGAGGGTGTGGTTACCGACGAGATCGTGTTCCTGTCCGCTATTGAAGAAGCCGATCACGTGATCGCGCAGGCTTCGGCGACCATGAACGACCAGAAAGTCCTGATCGACGAACTGGTAGCCGTACGTCACCTGAACGAGTTCACCGTCAAGGCGCCTGAAGAAGTCACCTTGATGGACGTTTCGCCGAAGCAGGTAGTTTCGGTTGCAGCGTCGCTGATTCCGTTCCTCGAGCACGATGACGCCAACCGTGCGTTGATGGGTTCGAACATGCAGCGTCAAGCTGTACCAACCCTGCGTGCTGACAAGCCGCTGGTAGGTACCGGCATGGAGCGTAACGTGGCTCGCGACTCCGGCGTTTGCGTCGTGGCTCGTCGTGGCGGCGTGATCGACTCCGTTGATGCCAGCCGTATCGTGGTTCGTGTTGCCGATGACGAAGTTGAAACCGGTGAAGCCGGTGTCGACATCTACAACCTGACCAAATACACCCGCTCGAACCAGAACACCTGCATCAACCAGCGTCCGCTGGTGAGCAAGGGTGATCGCGTTCAGCGTAGCGACATCATGGCCGACGGCCCGTCCACCGATATGGGTGAACTGGCACTGGGTCAGAACATGCGCATCGCGTTCATGGCATGGAACGGCTTCAACTTCGAAGACTCCATCTGCCTGTCCGAGCGTGTGGTTCAGGAAGACCGCTTCACCACGATCCACATCCAGGAACTGACCTGCGTGGCTCGTGACACCAAGCTTGGCCCAGAGGAAATCACTGCGGACATCCCGAACGTGGGTGAAGCTGCACTGAACAAACTGGACGAAGCCGGTATCGTTTACGTAGGTGCTGAAGTTGGCGCAGGCGACATCCTGGTAGGTAAGGTCACTCCGAAAGGCGAGACCCAACTGACTCCGGAAGAAAAACTGCTGCGTGCGATCTTCGGTGAAAAAGCCAGCGACGTTAAAGACACTTCCCTGCGTGTACCTACCGGTACCAAAGGTACTGTCATCGACGTGCAGGTCTTCACTCGTGACGGCGTTGAGCGTGATGCTCGTGCCTTGTCGATCGAGAAGACCCAGCTGGACGAGATCCGCAAGGATCTGAACGAAGAGTTCCGCATCGTTGAAGGCGCGACCTTCGAACGTCTGCGTTCCGCTCTGGTAGGCCACAAGGCTGAAGGCGGCGCGGGCCTGAAGAAAGGTCAGGACATCACCGACGAAGTACTCGACGGTCTTGAGCATGGTCAGTGGTTCAAACTGCGCATGGCTGAAGATGCTCTGAACGAGCAGCTCGAGAAGGCTCAGGCCTACATCGTTGATCGTCGCCGTCTGCTGGACGACAAGTTCGAAGACAAGAAGCGCAAACTGCAGCAGGGCGATGACCTGGCTCCAGGCGTGCTGAAGATCGTCAAGGTTTACCTGGCAATCCGTCGTCGCATCCAGCCGGGCGACAAGATGGCCGGTCGTCACGGTAACAAAGGTGTGGTCTCCGTGATCATGCCGGTTGAAGACATGCCGCACGATGCCAATGGCACACCGGTCGACGTGGTCCTCAACCCGCTGGGCGTACCTTCGCGTATGAACGTTGGTCAGATCCTTGAAACCCACCTGGGCCTCGCGGCCAAAGGCCTGGGCGAGAAGATCAACCGGATGGTCGAAGAGCAGCGTAAAGTCGCTGAACTGCGTACCTTCCTGGACGAGATCTACAACCAGATCGGCGGTCGTAACGAAGATCTGGACAGCTTCTCCGATCAGGAAATCCTGGATCTGGCGAAGAACCTGCGTGGCGGTGTTCCAATGGCCACTCCAGTGTTCGACGGTGCCAAGGAAAGCGAAATCAAGGCCATGCTGAAACTGGCGGACCTGCCAGAAAGCGGCCAGATGCAGCTGACCGACGGCCGTACCGGCAACAAGTTCGAGCGTCCAGTTACCGTTGGCTACATGTACATGCTGAAGCTGAACCACTTGGTAGACGACAAGATGCACGCGCGTTCTACCGGTTCGTACAGCCTGGTTACCCAGCAGCCGCTGGGTGGTAAGGCACAGTTCGGTGGTCAGCGTTTCGGGGAGATGGAGGTCTGGGCACTGGAAGCATACGGTGCTGCTTACACTCTGCAAGAAATGCTCACAGTGAAGTCGGACGATGTGAACGGCCGGACCAAGATGTACAAAAACATCGTGGACGGCGATCACCGTATGGAGCCGGGCATGCCCGAGTCCTTCAACGTGTTGATCAAGGAAATTCGTTCCCTCGGCATCGATATCGATCTGGAAACCGAATAACACGTGACGCGATCGAGAGCGGGGCAGGATTGCCCGCTCTCTGCTCCGCCAGGAGGAAAGGCCTTGAAAGACCTACTGAATTTGCTGAAAAACCAGGGTCAAGTCGAAGAGTTCGACGCCATCCGTATCGGATTGGCCTCGCCTGAGATGATCCGCTCGTGGTCGTTCGGTGAAGTTAAAAAGCCGGAAACCATCAACTACCGTACGTTCAAACCCGAGCGTGACGGTCTGTTCTGCGCCAAGATCTTTGGCCCGGTAAAGGATTACGAGTGCCTGTGCGGTAAGTACAAGCGCTTGAAGCATCGTGGTGTGATCTGCGAGAAGTGCGGCGTTGAAGTTGCACTGGCCAAGGTTCGTCGTGAGCGCATGGCGCACATCGAACTGGCTTCGCCGGTTGCCCACATCTGGTTCCTGAAATCGCTGCCGTCCCGTATCGGCCTGCTGATGGACATGACCCTGCGTGATATCGAACGCGTTCTCTACTTCGAGAGCTATGTCGTTATCGATCCGGGCATGACCACTCTTGAAAAAGGTCAGCTGCTGAACGACGAGCAGTACTTCGAAGCGCTGGAAGAGTTCGGTGATGACTTCGACGCCCGCATGGGTGCTGAAGCTGTCCGTGAACTGCTGCACGCTATCGACCTGGAACACGAGATCGGCCGTCTGCGTGAAGAAATTCCGCAAACCAACTCCGAAACCAAGATCAAGAAGCTGTCCAAGCGTCTGAAGTTGATGGAAGCCTTCCAGGGTTCCGGCAACCTGCCAGAGTGGATGGTGCTGACCGTTCTGCCGGTTCTGCCGCCAGATCTGCGTCCACTGGTCCCGCTGGATGGCGGTCGTTTCGCGACTTCCGACCTCAACGATCTGTATCGTCGAGTGATCAACCGTAACAACCGTTTGAAGCGCCTGCTGGATCTGTCCGCTCCGGACATCATCGTGCGCAACGAAAAGCGTATGTTGCAGGAAGCTGTCGACGCACTGCTCGACAACGGTCGTCGTGGCCGCGCTATCACCGGTTCGAACAAGCGTCCTCTGAAATCCCTGGCTGACATGATCAAGGGTAAGCAAGGTCGTTTCCGTCAGAACTTGCTCGGTAAGCGTGTTGACTACTCCGGTCGTTCGGTAATTACCGTAGGCCCGACCCTGCGTCTGCACCAGTGCGGTCTGCCGAAGAAGATGGCTCTCGAGCTGTTCAAGCCGTTCATTTTCGGCAAGCTGGAAATGCGTGGTCTGGCGACCACCATCAAAGCGGCCAAGAAAATGGTCGAGCGCGAGCTGCCGGAAGTTTGGGACGTTCTCGCTGAAGTGATTCGCGAACACCCGGTTCTTCTCAACCGTGCACCGACCCTTCACCGTCTGGGTATCCAGGCGTTTGAACCGGTACTGATCGAAGGTAAGGCTATCCAGCTGCACCCTCTGGTCTGCGCCGCGTATAACGCCGACTTCGACGGCGACCAAATGGCCGTGCACGTACCGCTGACGCTGGAAGCCCAGCTCGAAGCGCGTGCGTTGATGATGTCGACCAACAACATTCTGTCGCCAGCCAACGGTGAGCCAATCATCGTTCCGTCGCAGGACGTTGTATTGGGTCTGTACTACATGACTCGTGAAGCGATCAACGCCAAGGGCGAAGGTCGTGTGTTCGCGGATCTGCAGGAAGTTGACCGTGTGTTCCGTGCCGGCGAAGCCGCACTGCACGCCAAGATCAAGGTTCGTATCAACGAAACCGTGAACGATCGTGATGGCAACAGCGTGAGCGGTACCCGTATCGTCGACACCACTGTCGGCCGTGCGCTGCTGTTCCAGGTTGTGCCAAAAGGTCTGTCGTTCGACGTCGTCAACCTGCCGATGAAGAAAAAGGCGATCTCCAAGCTGATCAACCAGTGCTACCGCGTGGTTGGTCTGAAAGAGACCGTGATCTTCGCTGACCAGTTGATGTACACCGGTTTTGCCTACTCGACCATCTCCGGCGTTTCCATCGGTGTTAACGACTTCGTTATCCCGGATGAAAAAGCCCGCATCATCGGTGCAGCCACCGACGAAGTGAAAGAGATCGAAAGCCAGTACGCCTCCGGCCTGGTAACCCAGGGCGAGAAGTACAACAAAGTGATCGACCTTTGGTCGAAAGCGAACGACGAAGTCTCCAAGGCGATGATGGCCAACCTCTCGAAAGAGAAAGTCATCGACCGTCACGGCGTCGAAGTCGATCAAGAGTCGTTCAACTCGATGTACATGATGGCTGACTCGGGTGCGCGGGGTTCCGCAGCACAGATCCGTCAGCTGGCCGGTATGCGTGGTCTGATGGCCAAGCCGGACGGTTCCATCATTGAAACGCCGATTACTGCGAACTTCCGTGAAGGTTTGAGCGTACTTCAGTACTTCATCTCCACTCACGGTGCTCGTAAAGGTCTGGCGGATACCGCGTTGAAAACTGCGAACTCCGGTTACCTGACTCGTCGTCTGGTAGACGTTGCGCAGGATCTGGTTGTAACCGAGATCGATTGCGGCACCGAACACGGTCTGCTGATGACTCCGCACATTGAAGGCGGTGACGTTGTAGAGCCGTTGGGTGAGCGCGTATTGGGTCGTGTTATCGCCCGTGACGTATTCAAGCCGGGTACCGAGGACGTCATCGTTCCTGCTGGCACCCTGGTAGACGAGAAGTGGGTCGAGTTCATCGAGCTGAACAGCATCGACGAAGTGATCGTGCGTTCGCCGATCAGCTGCGAAACCCGCTATGGCATTTGCGCCAAGTGCTACGGCCGTGACCTGGCTCGTGGTCACCAGGTGAACATCGGTGAAGCGGTCGGCGTTATCGCTGCCCAGTCCATCGGTGAGCCGGGTACCCAGCTGACGATGCGTACGTTCCACATCGGTGGTGCGGCAAGCCGTACTTCCGCAGCCGACAGCGTTCAGGTGAAGAATGGCGGTACCGTCCGTCTGCACAACCTGAAACACGTTGAGCGTGTGGATGGCAACCTGGTTGCTGTGTCCCGTTCCGGTGAGCTGGCAATCGCTGATGACTTCGGTCGTGAGCGCGAGCGTTACAAGCTGCCGTACGGTGCTGTGATTTCGGTTAAAGAAGGTGACAAGGTCGACGCTGGCGCAATCGTGGCCAAGTGGGATCCGCACACTCACCCGATCGTTACCGAAATGAAAGGTACCGTGACCTACGTGGGCATGGAAGAAGGCATCACGATCAAGCGTCAGACTGACGAATTGACCGGTATGACCAACATTGAAGTACTCGATGCCAAAGACCGTCCGGCTGCCGGCAAGGACATCCGTCCTGCGGTGAAGATGGTCGATGACAACGGCAAGGATCTGTTGCTGCCAGGCACTGACGTTATCGCTCAGTACTTCCTGCCAGCCAACGCCTTGGTCGGTGTTGCGGACGGTGCGAAGATTGCGATCGGTGATGTTATCGCTCGTATCCCGCAAGAAACTTCGAAAACCCGTGACATCACCGGTGGTCTGCCGCGTGTTGCCGACCTGTTCGAAGCCCGTCGTCCGAAAGAAGCGTCGATTCTGGCTGAAGTCAGCGGCACCATCGCGTTCGGTAAAGAGACCAAGGGCAAGCGCCGTCTGGTCATCACTCCGAACGACGGTAGCGATCCGTATGAAGAGCTGATTCCGAAGTGGCGTCACCTGAACGTGTTCGAAGGCGAACAGGTAAACCGCGGCGAAGTTATCTCCGACGGCCCGAGCGATCCGCACGACATCCTGCGTCTGCTGGGTGTGAGCGCGCTGGCCAAGTACATCGTTAACGAGATCCAGGACGTTTACCGTCTGCAAGGCGTGAAGATCAACGACAAGCACATCGAGACCATCCTGCGTCAGATGCTGCGTAAAGTTGAGATCTCCGAGTCCGGCGATTCCAGCTTCATCAAGGGCGACCAGATGGAACTGACTCACGTACTGGTAGAGAACGAGCGTCTGAACGCGGAAGACAAGTTTGTCTCCAAGTTCACCCGCGTTCTGCTGGGTATCACCAAGGCGTCGTTGTCGACCGAATCGTTCATCTCCGCGGCTTCCTTCCAGGAAACCACCCGCGTACTGACCGAAGCGGCCGTAACCGGCAAGCGCGATTACCTGCGCGGCCTGAAAGAAAACGTGGTCGTGGGTCGTCTGATCCCGGCTGGTACCGGTCTGGCTTATCACAGCGAGCGTAAACGTCGCCGTGATGCAGACAAGCCGTTGCGCGTAAGCGCCAGTGAAGTGGAAGCTGCACTGACCGAAGCGCTGAACTCGAGCGGTAACTGAGTTCTGCGAAAAATGAGCTAAGGCCCTGATCGAACCGTTCATCGAATCGAGACAATTTGTCGAGGTTCGACGAGCGGGGAGGTCGGGGCCTTGCCTTGACTGGGGACAAGATCCTCTTTAGACTCTTGATCCCCTAAATTTGGCGGGAATTCGTTCCTGCCATTTTGCTTTTCTTGCAAGACAATAGCGTCGCAAGACAACAGTGGAGCTAGTAGATGGCAACTATCAACCAGCTGGTACGTCAGCCGCGTAAGCGTATCGTCGAGAAATCCGACGTACCTGCGCTGCAGAACTGCCCGCAACGTCGTGGCGTGTGCACCCGTGTGTACACCACTACGCCGAAAAAACCTAACTCGGCACTGCGTAAAGTATGCCGTGTGCGTCTGACCAACGGTTTCGAGGTTTCCTCGTACATCGGTGGTGAAGGCCACAACCTGCAAGAGCACAGCGTGGTACTGATCCGCGGCGGTCGTGTAAAAGACTTGCCAGGTGTTCGTTACCACACCGTTCGCGGCTCCCTGGATACTTCCGGTGTTAAAGGTCGTAACCAAGGTCGTTCGAAGTACGGTACCAAGCGTCCGAAGTAATCGGCCGTTTTGCAGATTTTCATTTTATTGAGTCGATAAGAGTAAGGTCGGGCGCGCATCCTCTGGATCTGTCCCGAGCTAACCTGAAGACCGTTTGAGGGCTTATCAATGCCAAGACGTCGCGTAGCAGCAAAGCGTGAGATTCTGGACGATCCGAAATACGGAAGCCAAATCCTCGCCAAATTCATGAACCACGTTATGGAAAGCGGCAAGAAAGCCGTTGCCGAGCGTATCGTTTATGGTGCCCTGGAAACCGTTGCGACCCGTAAGGCTGGCACCGATCCCCTGGAACTCTTCGAAAAAGCACTCGACGCCATCGCTCCGCTGGTCGAAGTGAAGTCGCGCCGCGTTGGTGGTGCTACTTACCAGGTTCCGGTCGAAGTTCGTCCGTCCCGTCGTAACGCTCTGGCAATGCGCTGGTTGGTAGACTTCGCCCGTAAGCGCGGCGAGAAGTCTATGGCTCTGCGCTTGGCTGGCGAGCTGCTGGATGCTGCTGAAGGTAAAGGTGCTGCTGTTAAGAAGCGTGAAGACGTGCACCGTATGGCCGAAGCTAACAAAGCTTTCTCGCACTACCGCTTCTAATTTTAGCTTCACTAATTTTGCGAGGGCTTTATGGCTCGTACTACTCCGATTAGTCGCTACCGTAACATCGGTATCGTCGCTCACGTGGATGCTGGTAAAACCACCACCACCGAGCGCGTCCTTTTTTACACTGGCAAAAGTCACAAAATGGGCGAGGTGCATGACGGCGCCGCGACCACAGACTGGATGGTTCAGGAGCAGGAGCGTGGTATTACCATTACTTCTGCTGCCATTACCGCCTTCTGGAAAGGTTCCGAGAAGCAGTACGCTCACGAGCATCGCTTCAACGTAATCGATACCCCGGGCCACGTAGACTTCACCATTGAAGTAGAACGTTCCCTGCGCGTACTCGACGGCGCTGTCGTTGTGTTCTGCGGTACTTCGGGTGTTGAGCCTCAGTCGGAAACCGTATGGCGTCAGGCCAACAAATACGGCGTTCCACGTCTTGTTTACGTAAACAAGATGGACCGTGCTGGTGCCAACTTCCTGCGCGTGATCGGTCAGATCAAACAGCGTCTGGGTCACACTCCGGTGCCGATCCAGCTGGCTATCGGTTCGGAAGACAACTTCCAGGGCCAGATCGACCTGATCAACATGCAAGCCGTTTACTGGAACGACTCTGACAAGGGTATGGTTCCGGTTCGCAAGGAAATTCCTGCGGACATGGCTGAGCTGGCTGCTGAGTGGCGCAACAACATGGTTGAGGCTGCTGCCGAAGCCAACGAAGACCTGATGAACAAGTACCTGGAAGGCGAAGAGCTGTCGATCGAAGAGATCAAGGCTGCTCTGCGTGCACGTACTATCGCCGGCGAAATCGTTCTGGCTGTTTGCGGTTCTTCCTTCAAGAACAAGGGTGTTCCCCTGGTTCTCGACGCCGTTATCGACTTCCTGCCTGCTCCGACCGACATTCCTGCTATCAAGGGTTCCAACCCTGATAACGAGGAAGAGGAAATGGAGCGTCACGCAAGCGACGACGAGCCGTTCGCGGCCCTGGCGTTCAAGATCGCTACCGACCCATTCGTGGGTACCTTGACCTTCGTCCGCGTTTACTCGGGCGTGTTGAACTCCGGCGACGGCGTGATCAACTCGGTTAAAGGCAAGAAAGAGCGCGTGGGTCGTATGGTGCAAATGCACGCAAACGCCCGTGAAGAGATCAAGGAAGTGCGCGCTGGCGACATCGCGGCCCTGATCGGCATGAAGGACGTCACCACTGGTGAAACCCTCTGCAACGCTGACAAGCCAATCATCCTGGTTCGCATGGACTTCCCGGAGCCGGTTATTTCGGTTGCCGTAGAGCCTAAGACCAAGGATGACCAGGAAAAAATGGGTATCGCTCTGGGCAAGCTTGCTCAGGAAGACCCGTCTTTCCGCGTTAAAACTGATGAAGAGACTGGTCAAACGATCATCTCCGGCATGGGCGAGCTGCACCTGGACATCCTGGTTGACCGGATGCGCCGTGAGTTCAACGTCGAAGCCAACATCGGCAAGCCTCAAGTTTCGTACCGTGAGCGCATCACGAAGAACTGCGAAATCGAAGGCAAGTTCGTTCGTCAATCCGGTGGTCGTGGTCAGTTCGGTCACTGCTGGATCCGTTTTGCTCCTGCTGACGAAGGTCAGGAAGGTCTGCAATTCGTGAACGAAGTAGTAGGTGGTGTGGTTCCTAAGGAATACATCCCGGCTATCCAGAAGGGTATCGAAGAGCAGATGAAGAACGGCGTTGTTGCCGGCTATCCGCTGATCGGCCTGAAGGCTACCGTGTTCGATGGTTCTTACCACGACGTCGACTCCAACGAGATGGCGTTTAAAGTGGCTGCTTCCATGGCGACCAAGCAACTGGCCCAGAAGGGCGGTGGTGAGCTGCTTGAGCCGATCATGGCGGTAGAGGTTGTTACGCCTGAAGACTATATGGGTGATGTGATGGGCGACCTTAACCGTCGTCGCGGCATGATCCAGGGTATGGAAGACACAGTGTCCGGCAAGGTTATCCGTGCCGAGGTTCCACTGGGTGAGATGTTCGGTTATGCGACCGACGTCCGTTCCATGTCCCAGGGTCGCGCAAGCTACTCTATGGAATTCAAAAAATACGATACGGCTCCGTCGCACATCGTCGAATCCGTTACCAAAAAACAAGGCTGATTCAGCCCCTTTAGGCTAGGAGTTAATTGTCGTGGCTAAAGAAAAATTTGATCGTTCCCTACCGCACGTAAACGTTGGCACCATCGGTCACGTTGACCACGGTAAAACCACTCTGACCGCTGCTCTGACTCGCGTCTGCTCCGAAGTTTTCGGTTCGGCCGTAGTTGAATTCGACAAGATCGACAGCGCTCCAGAAGAAAAAGCTCGTGGTATCACCATCAACACCGCGCACGTTGAGTACAACTCGACTATTCGTCACTACGCTCACGTTGACTGCCCAGGTCACGCTGACTACGTGAAGAACATGATCACCGGTGCTGCCCAGATGGACGGCGCGATCCTGGTTTGCTCGGCCGCTGATGGTCCGATGCCACAAACCCGTGAGCACATCCTGCTGTCCCGTCAGGTAGGCGTTCCGTACATCGTGGTTTTCCTGAACAAGGCTGACCTGGTAGACGACGCTGAGCTGCTGGAACTGGTTGAGATGGAAGTTCGCGACCTGCTGTCGACCTACGACTTCCCAGGCGACGACACTCCGATCATCATCGGTTCGGCTCGTATGGCGCTGGAAGGCAAAGACGACAACGAAATGGGCACCACTGCCGTTCGTAAACTGGTTGAAACTCTGGATACCTACATCCCTGAGCCAGTTCGTATGATCGACAAGCCATTCCTGATGCCAATCGAAGACGTATTCTCGATCTCGGGTCGCGGTACTGTTGTGACTGGTCGTATCGAGCGCGGTATCGTTCGCGTTCAAGATGCTCTGGAAATCGTTGGTCTGCGTGACACCACCACCACCACCTGCACCGGTGTTGAGATGTTCCGCAAGCTGCTGGACGAAGGTCGTGCTGGCGAGAACTGCGGCGTGCTGCTGCGTGGCACCAAGCGTGACGACGTTGAGCGTGGTCAGGTTCTGGTTAAGCCGGGTTCGGTTAAGCCGCACACCAAGTTCACCGCAGAAGTTTACGTTCTGAGCAAGGAAGAAGGCGGTCGTCACACTCCGTTCTTCAAAGGCTACCGTCCACAGTTCTACTTCCGTACTACTGACGTGACTGGTAACTGCGAGCTGCCAGAAGGCGTTGAAATGGTAATGCCAGGTGACAACATTCAGATGACTGTTACCCTGATCAAAACCATCGCGATGGAAGATGGTCTGCGTTTCGCTATCCGTGAAGGCGGTCGTACCGTCGGCGCTGGCGTCGTAGCCAAAATCATCGAGTAATCTCTTTTTTGAGATAGCTTTGATGAGTTGAAAAAGCCCCCGCTTAGCGGGGGCTTTTTTATTGGGTTGACACCTATCTGGGGCGTCTATAGAATTGCGCCTCCTTTTAACGGGCGTATTGCGCCCGGTGGGAATAGCAGCCGGAGTCTGAAATCCAATGCAAAATCAGCAAATCCGTATCAGGTTGAAGGCTTTTGACCATCGCCTGATCGACCAATCAACCCAGGAAATCGTGGAAACCGCGAAACGTACTGGTGCTCAAGTGCGTGGTCCAATTCCACTGCCTACCCGTAAAGAGCGGTTTACCGTTCTGGTTTCCCCGCACGTCAACAAAGACGCGCGTGACCAGTACGAAATCCGCACTCATAAGCGCGTTCTGGACATCGTCCAGCCAACGGATAAAACCGTTGATGCACTTATGAAGCTTGATCTTGCGGCCGGTGTGGAAGTGCAGATCAGCCTCGGCTAAGACTCGGTCTTAGTCGTGTAACGCTCTGAAATGGGCGGCCATAGCGGGTGAAAGCCCCGTACACTCATGAGGTTTACAACATGACTATTGGTGTAGTCGGTCGTAAAGCGGGTATGACCCGTATTTTCACCGAAGAAGGTGTCTCCATTCCGGTCACGGTCATTGAGATCGAGCCGAATCGCGTCACCCAGTTCAAAACTGAAGAAACCGATGGCTATCGTGCAGTGCAAGTCACTGTCGGCGAGCGTCGTGCTTCCCGTGTAACAGCTGCTCAGGCTGGCCACTTCGCTAAAGCGAACGTTGCCGCTGGTCGTACCGTAATGGAATTCCGCCTTGAAGAAGGCGAGTACCAGGCCGGCGATCTGATCAACGCTGAAATCTTCGCCGCTGGTCAACTGGTTGATGTAACCGGTCAGTCCAAAGGTAAAGGCTTCCAGGGTACGATCAAGCGTTGGAATTTCCGCGGGCAAGATAACACCCACGGTAACTCCGTATCCCACCGCGTCCCAGGCTCTATCGGCCAGTGCCAGACTCCTGGTCGTGTATTCAAGGGCAAAAAAATGTCCGGTCATATGGGCGCTGAGCGCGTGACCGTGCAGTCCCTGGAAGTAGTGCGCGTGGACGCTGAACGCAATCTGTTGTTGGTCAAGGGTGCTGTTCCTGGCGCTACTGGCGGCAACCTGGTTGTACGTCCAGCAGCCAAGGCTCGCGGTTAAGGGGAAGCTGACATGCAATTAAATGTAAATGACGCTCAAGCGATCGAAGTTTCCGAACTGACATTTGGCGGCGAGTTCAACGAGACGCTGGTTCACCAAGCAGTCGTGGCCTACATGGCCGGCGGCCGTCAAGGTAGCAAGCAGCAAAAGACCCGTTCCGACGTTCGTGGTGGCGGTAAGCGCCCATGGCGTCAGAAAGGTACTGGCCGTGCTCGTGCCGGTACTATCCGTAGCCCAATCTGGCGCGGCGGCGGCACCACTTTCGCAGCTCGTCCACAAGATCACTCCCAGAAGCTGAACAAGAAGATGTACCGCGCAGCAATGCGTTCCATCCTTGCTGAGCTGGTGCGTACTGATCGTCTGGTTGTGGTTCAGGATTTCGCAGTTGAAACTCCGAAAACCAAAGACCTGCTGGGCAAACTGAACAACATGAGCCTGACCGACGTTCTGATCGTGTCGGACGCTGTTGATCAGAACCTGTACCTGGCTGCTCGCAACCTGCCACACGTAGATGTACGTGACGTGCAAGGTTCCGATCCAGTTAGTCTGATCGCATACGACAAGGTGTTGATCACCGTGTCGGCCGTGAAGAAATTCGAGGAGCTGCTGGGATGAACCAGGAACGCGTATTTAAAGTTCTGCTTGGCCCGCACGTTTCCGAGAAGGCTACGGTTCTGGCAGACAAGAAAGGCCAGTTCGTTTTCAAGGTTGCTACTGACGCAACCAAGCTGGAAATCAAGAAGGCCGTCGAAAGCCTGTTCAGCGTGAAAGTTGAGCGTGTTACTACCCTGAACGTTCTGGGTAAGAGCAAGCGCACCGCTCGCGGTCTGGGCAAGCGTAATGACTGGAAGAAGGCAGTTATCTCCCTTCAGCCAGGCCAAGATCTCGATTTCAGCAGCAGTGCTGAGTAAGGAAGGGGTGCATCATGGCAATCGTTAAATGCAAACCGACTTCCCCTGGCCGCCGTTTTGTGGTCAAGGTGGTCAACCAGGAGCTGCATAAAGGCGCTCCTCACGCACCGCTGCTCGAGAAAAAATCGAAGTCTGGTGGTCGTAACAACAATGGCCGTATTACCACTCGTCACATCGGTGGTGGTCATAAGCAGCATTATCGTCTGGTCGACTTCCGTCGCAACGACAAAGATGGCATCGCTGCCACTGTCGAGCGTATCGAATACGATCCAAACCGTACTGCTCACATCGCTCTGCTGCTGTACGCAGATGGCGAGCGTCGCTACATCATCGCCCCTAAAGGCGTGAGCGCTGGCGACCAGCTGATCGCAGGTGCTCTGGCACCGATCAAGCCGGGCAACGCTCTGCAACTGCGCAACATTCCAGTTGGTAGCACCGTACACGGCATCGAACTGAAGCCAGGTAAAGGCGCACAAATCGCTCGTTCCGCTGGTGCTTCGGCTCAGCTGATCGCTCGTGAAGGCGTTTACGTGACCCTGCGTCTGCGTTCCGGTGAAATGCGTAAAGTACTGGCTGAATGCCGTGCGACCCTGGGCGAAGTCTCGAACTCCGAGCACAGCCTGCGTTCGCTGGGTAAAGCTGGTGCCAAGCGCTGGCGTGGCGTTCGCCCAACCGTTCGTGGTGTTGCCATGAACCCGGTTGACCACCCACATGGTGGTGGTGAAGGTCGTACCTCTGGTGGTCGTCATCCGGTATCGCCATGGGGCTTCCCGACTAAGGGCGCGAAGACTCGTGGTAATAAGCGTACCGACAAAATGATCGTCCGTCGTCGCAAGTAAATAGAGGGATACGACAGTGCCACGTTCTCTGAAAAAAGGTCCTTTTATTGATCTTCACCTACTGAAGAAGATCGAAGTGGCGGCGGAAAAGAACGATCGCAAACCAATTAAGACTTGGTCGCGTCGTTCGATGATCCTGCCACAAATGGTCGGTCTGACCATCGCAGTACACAACGGTCGTCAGCACGTCCCAGTTCTCGTTAACGAAGACATGGTCGGCCACAAACTGGGCGAGTTCGCCGGTACCCGCAACTATCGCGGGCACGTGGCAGACAAGAAAGCCAAGCGTTAAGGGGTAAGGAAATGGAAGTAGCCGCTAAGTTGTCGGGCGCTCGAATCTCCGCCCAGAAAGCCCGCTTGGTCGCCGACCAGATCCGCGGGAAGAAGGTGGGCGAAGCGCTCAACCTGTTGGCTTTCAGCAGTAAGAAAGCCGCCGAGATCATGAAAAAAGTGCTGGAGTCGGCCGTAGCCAACGCCGAGCATAACGAAGGCGCAGACGTTGATGACCTGAAGGTCAGCACCGTTTTCGTCAACGAAGGGCGTTCGCTGAAGCGCATCATGCCACGTGCCAAAGGCCGTGCTGATCGCATCGTCAAGCGGTCTTGCCATATCACTGTCAAGGTTGCTGACAAGTAACGGAGTCGAAGAGATGGGTCAGAAAGTACATCCCATTGGCATTCGCCTGGGAATCGTCAAGGAGCACACCTCCGTCTGGTACGCAGACGGTCGGACTTATGCGGACTACTTGTTCGCTGATCTGAAGGTGCGTGAATACCTCCAAGACAAACTAAAAAGCGCGTCCGTAAGCCGTATCGATATCCATCGTCCGGCCCAAACTGCACGCATCACCATCCACACCGCTCGTCCAGGTATCGTTATCGGGAAGAAAGGTGAAGATGTTGAGAAACTGCGTCAGGACCTGACCAAGCAAATGGGTGTGCCTGTGCACATCAATATCGAAGAGATCCGCAAGCCGGAGCTCGACGGTATGCTGGTTGCGCAGAGCGTAGCTCAGCAGCTGGAGCGTCGCGTAATGTTCCGTCGCGCTATGAAGCGCGCTGTACAGAACGCCATGCGCATTGGTGCCAAAGGCATCAAAATCCAAGTGAGCGGTCGTCTCGGCGGTGCTGAAATCGCACGTACTGAATGGTATCGCGAAGGTCGTGTGCCACTGCACACCCTGCGTGCCGACATCGACTATGCCAACTACGAAGCTCACACCACTTACGGTGTGATCGGTGTAAAGGTTTGGATCTTCAAGGGCGAAGTAATTGGTGGTCGCCAAGAAGAACTGAAACCACAAGCACCAGCGCCTCGTAAAAAAGCTGCTAAGTAAGGGGTACGCCAAATGTTGCAACCAAAGCGTACGAAGTTCCGCAAGCAGATGACCGGCCACAACCGTGGTCTGGCACTGCGCGGTAGCAAAGTCAGCTTCGGCGAGTTCGCGCTGAAGTCTGTAGCTCGTGGTCGTCTCACCGCTCGTCAGATCGAGTCAGCGCGTCGTGCTCTGACCCGTCACGTAAAACGTGGCGGCAAGATCTGGATCCGTGTATTCCCGGACAAGCCGATCTCCAAGAAACCTCTCGAGGTTCGTATGGGTAAAGGTAAGGGTAACGTGGAGTACTGGGTTGCCCAGATTCAGCCAGGCAAAGTCCTGTATGAAATCGAGGGTGTTTCTGAAGAGCTGGCGCGTGAGGCTTTCGCCCTGGCTGCTGCAAAGCTGCCGCTCGCCACCTCCTTTGTTAAACGGACGGTGATGTGATGAAAGCGAATGAACTTCGTGAAAAATCCGCACAGCAGCTGAACGAGCAACTGCTCGGCTTGCTGCGCGACCAGTTCAATCTGCGCATGCAGAAAGCAACTGGCCAGTTGGGGCAGTCTCATCTGCTCTCGCAAGTTAAGCGTGACATCGCTCGCGTGAAGACTGTGCTCAACCAGCAGGCAGGTAAGTGATCATGGCTGAAGCCGAAAAAACTGTCCGTACGCTGACTGGCCGTGTTGTCAGCGACAAGATGGACAAAACCATCACCGTTCTGATCGAGCGTCGCGTTAAGCACCCGATCTACGGTAAATACGTTAAGCGTTCGACTAAGCTGCACGCGCACGACGAAACCAATCAGTGCCACATCGGCGACAAAGTCACTATTCGTGAAACTCGTCCGATGGCCAAGACCAAGTCTTGGGCGCTGGTTGATGTTCTCGAACGCGCTGTGGAAGTCTAAGGGCTAGGGGTCGGAGAAATTATATGATTCAGACTCAATCCATGCTCGATGTGGCCGATAACAGCGGCGCTCGCCGCGTTATGTGCATCAAGGTGCTGGGTGGCTCCCATCGTCGTTACGCTGGTATCGGTGACATCATCAAAGTTACCGTGAAGGAAGCAATTCCTCGCGGTAAGGTGAAAAAAGGCCAAGTGATGACTGCTGTTGTAGTCCGCACTCGTCACGGCGTACGTCGTGCTGATGGCTCCATTATCCGCTTTGATGGCAACGCTGCTGTTCTTCTGAACAACAAGCAAGAGCCGATCGGCACCCGTATCTTTGGGCCAGTGACCCGTGAACTTCGTACTGAGAAGTTCATGAAGATCGTCTCGCTCGCCCCAGAAGTGCTGTAAGGAGATCCGACATGCAAAAGATTCGTCGTGACGACGAGATCATCGTGATCGCCGGCAAAGACAAAGGTAAGCGCGGTAAGGTGCTGAAGGTTCTTGCTGACAACCGTCTGGTTGTTGGTGGTCTGAACCTGGTCAAGCGTCATACCAAGCCTAACCCGATGTCGGGCGTACAGGGCGGTATCGTCGAGAAAGAAGCGCCACTGCACGCTTCTAACGTCGCCATCTTCAACGGCGAAACCAACAAGGCTGACCGCGTTGGTTTCAAAGTAGAAGACGGTAAAAAAATTCGTGTCTTCAAGTCGACCCAAAAAGCGGTTGATGCTTGAACACTGCTAGGTAGAAGACCATGGCACGACTAAAAGAGATTTACCGGAAGGAAATCGCTCCGAAACTTAAGGAAGAACTTAAGCTTTCGAACGTGATGGAAGTTCCGCGCGTTACCAAAATCACCCTGAACATGGGTCTGGGCGAAGCGATCGGCGACAAAAAAGTCATCGAGCACGCTGTTGCTGACCTGGAAAAGATCACCGGCCAGAAAGTCGTTGTGACCTACGCTCGCAAATCCATCGCTGGCTTTAAAGTCCGTGAAGGTTGGCCGATCGGCGTCAAAGTGACCCTGCGCCGTGAGCGTATGTACGAGTTCCTGGATCGTCTGCTGTCGATCTCCCTGCCTCGGGTTCGCGACTTCCGCGGCCTGAATGCCAAGTCCTTCGATGGTCGTGGCAACTACAGCATGGGCGTGAAAGAGCAGATCATTTTCCCGGAAATCGACTACGACAAGATCGATGCTCTCCGCGGTCTGGACATTACCCTGACCACCACTGCCAAGAACGATGATGAAGGCCGCGCTCTGCTGCGTGCTTTCAAATTCCCGTTCCGCAACTGATTGGAGTAGGAAAATGGCCAAGAAGAGCATGAAGAACCGTGAGCTGAAGCGTCAGCTCACCGTTGCCAAGTACGCCACCAAGCGTGCAGCGCTGAAAGCTATCATCGTTGATCTGAACGCAAGTCCAGAAGCGCGTTGGGAAGCTACCGTAGCTCTGCAGAAGCAGCCACGTGACGCAAGCGCTTCGCGCATGCGTAACCGCTGCCGCCTGACTGGTCGTCCGCACGGCGTTTACCGCAAGTTCGGCCTGGGCCGTAACAAGCTGCGTGAAGCTGCAATGCGTGGTGACGTTCCAGGTCTGGTTAAAGCCAGCTGGTAATTGCTGTCAAAGTCTCGATGGTCGGGTTCGCAAGAACCTGACCATCGGTGGCCTTGAACATGAATCAAGCCCCTTTTGGGGCTTGATTCATTTCTGGGGTATGTCTAGAATGACCGGCTCGCCTGAGCCCGTGTTTTTTATGCCCGGAATTTCTCGGCGACAAGTAGTAGCCGCAAGGCTAATTTTTCTGTATTAGGAGCGTCTAGCCCATGAGTATGCAGGACCCGTTAGCGGACATGCTAACTCGAATCCGTAATGCCCAGATGGCTGAAAAGTCCGTCGTAAGCATGCCTTCTTCCACGTTGAAGGTGGCTGTAGCTAAAGTCCTGAAGGACGAAGGTTACATCGCGGGTTATCAGATCAGCAGCGAAACAAAACCACTGCTGTCTATCGAGCTGAAATATTTCGAAGGCCGTCCGGTCATCGAAGAAGTCAAGCGCGTTAGCCGTCCAGGCCTGCGTCAGTACAAGTCCGTCGAAGATCTGCCAAAAGTACGTGGCGGTCTCGGTGTGTCTATCGTCTCCACCAACAAAGGTGTGATGACTGATCGTGCTGCGCGCGCTGCCGGTGTCGGCGGCGAAGTTCTTTGCACTGTGTTCTAAGGGGGGATAAGCATGTCTCGCGTCGCTAAGAACCCCGTTAAGCTGCCAGCCGGTGTCGAAGTCAAATTCGCAGGCCAACAGCTTTCGGTGAAGGGTGCCAAGGGCACTCTCGAACTGAACGTCCATTCGTCCGTTGAGATCGTTGAAGAAGCCGGTGAGCTGCGTTTTGCTGCTCGCAATGGCGATCAACAAACTCGCGCAATGGCCGGTACCACTCGTGCGTTGGTTAACAACATGGTCCAGGGCGTAAGCCAAGGCTTCGAGCGCAAGCTCCAGCTGGTCGGTGTTGGTTACAAAGCGCAAGCAAAAGGCACAGTGCTGAACCTGGCTCTTGGCTTCTCGCACCCAGTGGATTATGAACTGCCGGAAGGCATCACCGCTGAGACCCCTAGCCAGACCGATATCCTGATCAAGGGCATCGACAAGCAGCTGGTAGGTCAAGTGGCCGCCGAGATCCGCGACTTCCGTCCACCAGAGCCGTACAAAGGCAAAGGTGTGCGCTACGCGGACGAAGTCGTCCGTCGTAAAGAAGCCAAGAAGAAGTAGGGCATAGCAAATGACCGACAAAAAAGTTACTCGACTGCGTCGCGCTCGCAAAGCACGCCTGAAAATGCACGAACTCGAAGTCGTGCGTCTCTGCGTGTTCCGCTCGTCGCAGCACATCTACGCCCAGGTCATTTCGGCCGACGGCAACAAAGTCCTGGCAAGCGCCTCGACTTTGGATAAAGAACTGCGTGATGGCGCCACTGGCAACATCGACGCGGCCACTAAGGTTGGCCAGCTGGTCGCTACGCGTGCTAAGGCCGCTGGCGTCTCGCAGGTGGCTTTCGACCGCTCTGGCTTCAAGTACCACGGCCGCGTTAAAGCGCTGGCTGATGCTGCTCGTGAAGCTGGGCTGGAGTTCTAAGTTATGTCAAATAACGACCAAAAGCGCGACGAAGGCTACATTGAGAAGCTGGTTCAAGTTAACCGCGTAGCCAAAACCGTTAAAGGCGGCCGTATCTTCACTTTTACCGCGTTGACCGTGGTTGGTGATGGTAAAGGGCGTGTTGGCTTCGGCCGTGGCAAGTCGCGTGAAGTGCCTGCTGCGATCCAGAAGGCAATGGAAGCTGCTCGCCGCAACATGATCCAGGTTGATCTGAACGGCACCACTCTGCAGTACGCAATGAAGTCCGCTCACGGCGCTTCGAAGGTGTACATGCAGCCTGCTTCTGAAGGTACCGGTATCATCGCTGGCGGCGCTATGCGTGCTGTCCTCGAAGTTGCTGGCGTTCAGAACGTTCTGGCCAAGTGCTACGGCTCGACTAACCCTGTAAACGTGGTTCACGCCACTTTCAAGGGTCTGAAGGCTATGCAGTCTCCTGAGTCCATCGCAGCCAAGCGTGGCCTGCGTGTTGAGGAGATCAAGTAATCATGGCTACCGTTAAAGTTACGCTGATCAAAAGCATGACCGGCCGCATCCCTAACCACAAACTGTGCGTTAAGGGTCTGGGTCTGCGTCGCATCGGTCACACTGTAGAAGTCCAGGATACTCCCGAGAATCGCGGGATGATCAACAAGGCTTACTACATGCTGCGTGTCGAGGGTTAATCGATGAAACTCAATGATCTGAGTCCAGCGCCGGGTTCCCGTCGCGAAAAGCATCGTCCGGGCCGTGGTATCGGTAGTGGTTTGGGTAAGACTGGTGGCCGTGGTCACAAAGGTCAGACCTCCCGCTCCGGTGGCACTATTGCTCCAGGCTTTGAAGGCGGTCAACAGCCGCTGCATCGTCGCCTGCCGAAGTTCGGTTTCGTTTCCCTGAAGGCCATGGACCGCGCAGAAGTGCGTCTGTCCGAGCTGGCTAAAGTGGAAGGCGACATCGTCACCGTGCAGTCCCTGAAAGATGCCAACGTGATCAACGTCAACGTACAGCGTGTGAAAATCATGCTGTCCGGTGAAGTGACTCGCGCTGTCACTATCGGCAAGGGAATCGGCGCCACCAAAGGTGCGCGTGCGGCTATCGAAGCAGCTGGCGGCAAGTTCGAGGAATAAATGGCTAAGCAAGGTGCTCTCTCTGCGCTCGGCAAAGGCGGTATGTCTGAACTCTGGGCTCGTCTGCGTTTTCTGTTCCTGGCGATTATCGTCTACCGAATAGGCGCACACATCCCGGTTCCAGGTATCAACCCGGACCGACTCGCGGACCTGTTTCGACAGAATGAGGGGACCATTCTTAGCTTGTTCAACATGTTTTCCGGCGGCGCGCTGGAGCGGATGAGCATTTTTGCACTGGGGATCATGCCGTACATTTCGGCATCGATCATCATGCAACTGATGACAGCCGTCAGCCCGCAGCTGGAGCAGTTGAAGAAGGAAGGTGAAGCTGGCCGTCGCAAGATCAGCCAGTACACCCGCTACGGCACCGTCGTCCTCGCTCTCGTCCAGGCCATTGGCATGTCCATTGGTCTGGCGGGGCAGGGCGTTGCGTTCACTGGTGACTTTGGCTTCCATTTCGTCGCGGTATCCACTTTTGTGGCTGGTGCGATGTTCATGATGTGGCTGGGTGAGCAGATTACTGAGCGTGGTGTAGGCAACGGTATCTCGATGTTGATTTTTTCGGGTATCGTCGCCGGTCTTCCGAGAGCAATCGGGCAGTCTTTCGAGTCTGCGCGTCAGGGTGATATCAACATCTTCGCCTTGGTTGCCATCGGTTTGCTGGCAGTAGCGATTATCGGTTTCGTGGTGTTCATTGAGCGTGGTCAGCGTCGTATCGCCGTTCACTACGCCAAGCGTCAGCAAGGCCGCAAGGTTTTCGCTGCGCAGACTAGCCACTTGCCGCTGAAGGTGAACATGGCCGGTGTTATTCCGGCTATTTTCGCGAGCAGCATTTTGCTGTTCCCGGCTTCGCTGGGTGCCTGGTTCGGTCAGTCTGAAGGTATGGGCTGGTTGCAGGACATCTCGCAGTCGATCGCTCCTGGTCAGCCGTTGAATATTCTGCTGTTTAGTGCAGGGATTATTTTCTTCTGCTTCTTCTATACGGCGTTGATGTTCAATCCGAAAGACGTAGCGGAAAACCTGAAGAAGTCCGGTGCCTTTATTCCGGGCATCCGTCCAGGTGAGCAGTCCGCGCGCTACATTGATGGCGTTCTGACTCGCTTGACCATGTTCGGTGCTCTTTACATGACGGCCGTGTGCCTGTTACCCCAGTTCCTGGTGGTTGCAGCAAACGTTCCGTTCTACCTTGGCGGGACCTCGTTGCTGATCGTGGTCGTGGTTGTGATGGACTTCATGTCCCAAGTACAATCGCACCTCGTTTCGCACCAGTACGAATCCCTGATGAAGAAAGCCAACCTGAAGGGTTACGGCAGCGGCATGTTGCGCTGAGTACCCATAAGGTTCGAGGAGTTGGTGATGAAAGTTCGTGCATCGGTGAAAAAGCTGTGCCGTAACTGCAAGATTATTCGCCGCGAAGGTGTTGTTCGAGTAATTTGCAGCGCGGAACCGCGTCACAAACAGCGCCAAGGCTGAGTGTGATTGTGCTTCAAGCCCGGCAGCTAGTGCGCTGCCGGGTTGATTATTTGTTATTACAGCGATATTATCTCGCGCCCTATTTCTTGGCTTCCGGGGCGTAGGTAGCTGTCAATTGGAGTCCCACTGAATGGCCCGTATTGCAGGCGTTAACATTCCAGATAACAAGCATACTGTTATCTCGCTGACCTACATCTATGGTGTTGGTCGCACTACTGCACAGAAGATTTGTGCAGAGACTGGGGTAAACCCAGCCGCAAAGATCAAGGATCTGAGCGACGAGCAGATTGAACAGCTGCGTGGCGAAGTGGCGAAGTTCACCACTGAAGGTGACCTGCGTCGCGAAATCAACATGAAAATCAAGCGCTTGATGGACCTCGGTTGCTATCGCGGTCTGCGTCATCGTCGTGGTCTGCCAGTACGCGGTCAGCGTACCAAGACCAACGCGCGTACCCGTAAAGGTCCGCGTAAGCCGATCCGCAAGTAATCGCCCCAGCGAATCGACAGGAATTTAATCATGGCAAAACCTGCTGCTCGTCCTCGTAAAAAAGTTAAAAAGACAGTGGTTGATGGCATCGCCCACATCCATGCTTCTTTTAACAACACCATCGTGACCATTACCGACCGTCAAGGTAACGCTCTTTCCTGGGCTACCTCCGGTGGTTCGGGTTTCCGCGGTTCCCGCAAGTCCACCCCGTTCGCTGCTCAAGTAGCTGCTGAGCGTGCTGGTCAAGCTGCGCTGGAATACGGCCTGAAAAACCTCGACGTGAACGTCAAGGGTCCAGGTCCAGGTCGTGAATCCGCAGTCCGCGCTTTGAACGGCTGTGGCTACAAGATCGCCAGCATCACCGACGTGACGCCAATCCCGCACAACGGGTGCCGTCCGCCGAAGAAGCGCCGCGTGTAATCCAGGAGATTGTAAAGAATGGCTCGTTACATTGGTCCAAAATGCAAACTCGCTCGTCGCGAAGGCACCGATCTCTTCCTGAAGAGCGGCGTGCGCGCGATCGAATCGAAGTGCAACATTGAAGCAGCACCTGGTATCCACGGCCAACGCCGCGGTCGCCAGTCCGACTACGGCACCCAACTGCGTGAAAAGCAGAAGGTCCGTCGTATCTACGGCGTTCTCGAGCGTCAATTCAGCGGCTACTACAAAGAAGCTGCTGGCAAGAAAGGTGCAACCGGTGAAAACCTGCTGCAACTGCTCGAATGCCGTCTGGACAACGTCGTATATCGTATGGGCTTTGGTTCGACTCGTGCCGAATCCCGTCAGCTGGTATCGCACAAGTCGATCAGCGTTAACGGTCAGACCGTAAACGTTCCTTCGTACCAGGTTCGTGCTGGTGACGTGGTCGCTGTTCGCGAGAAAGCAAAAAATCAACTTCGCATTGTCCAAGCTCTCGATCTGTGTGCTCAACGTGGCCGCGTAGAGTGGGTAGAAGTAGACACTGAGAAGAAGTCGGGCGTTTTCAAGAACGTTCCTGCTCGCAGTGATCTGTCCGCCGACATCAACGAAAGCCTGATTGTCGAGCTCTACTCCAAGTAAGGGCTAGAAAATAGGTGCATCCATGCAGATTTCGGTAAATGAGTTCCTGACACCCCGCCATATTGATGTGCAGGTTGTCAGTCCAACCCGCGCCAAGATCACTCTCGAGCCTCTCGAGCGTGGTTTCGGCCACACCCTGGGCAACGCGCTGCGCCGCATCCTGTTGTCCTCAATGCCCGGCTGCGCAGTAGTCGAGGCCGAGATTGACGGTGTGCTCCACGAGTACAGCGCCATCGAAGGTGTACAGGAAGACGTAATTGAAATCCTGTTGAACCTTAAAGGTCTGGCTATCAAGCTGCACGGCCGTGACGAAGTTACGCTGACCTTGTCGAAGAAGGGTTCGGGGGTGGTTACCGCTGCCGATATTCAGCTGGATCATGATGTCGAGATCGTTAATCCCGATCACGTAATCGCTAACCTGGCGTCTAACGGCGCCCTGAACATGAAGCTCACCGTAGCTCGTGGTCGTGGTTATGAACCAGCAGACTCGCGTCAGAGCGATGAAGACGAAAGCCGCAGCATCGGTCGCTTGCAGCTTGACTCTTCGTTCAGCCCGGTTCGCCGTATCGCATACGTGGTGGAAAACGCCCGTGTCGAACAGCGTACCAACCTGGACAAGCTGGTTATTGATCTGGAAACCAACGGTACTCTGGATCCTGAAGAGGCTATCCGTCGTGCTGCAACCATCCTGCAACAGCAGTTGGCTGCGTTCGTCGACCTCAAAGGTGACAGTGAGCCAGTGGTTGTCGAGCAGGAAGACGAGATCGATCCGATCCTGCTTCGCCCGGTTGACGATCTGGAACTGACTGTACGTTCGGCTAACTGCCTTAAGGCGGAAAACATCTATTACATCGGTGACCTGATCCAGCGCACCGAAGTAGAGCTGTTGAAGACTCCGAACCTGGGCAAGAAATCCTTGACTGAAATCAAGGACGTTCTGGCCTCCCGCGGTCTGTCCCTCGGCATGCGCCTCGACAACTGGCCGCCTGCAAGTCTTAAGAAGGACGACAAGGCGACTGCCTGATCGTCGTAATCACCGAACGTAGTGTTTGGTAAGGAATGAACCATGCGTCATCGTAAAAGTGGTCGCCACCTGAGCCGCACCAGCTCGCACCGCAAGGCCATGTTCCAAAACATGGCAGTGTCGCTGTTCGAGCACGAGCTGATCAAAACTACTCTGCCAAAAGCCAAAGAACTGCGCCGCGTTGCCGAGCCGCTGATCACTCTGGCCAAGACAGACAGCGTTGCTAACCGTCGTCTGGCTTTCGACCGTACTCGTTCGAAAGCTATCGTTGGTAAGCTCTTCAACGACCTGGGCAAGCGTTACGCTACCCGTGAGGGTGGCTACCTGCGCATCCTCAAGTGCGGTTTCCGCGCTGGCGACAACGCGCCTATGGCGTACGTCGAACTGGTTGATCGTGCTGTCGGCGGTGAAGCTGTATCCGCTGAGTAAGACGTCAGTCTGAAACAAAAAACCGGGCCTAGTGCCCGGTTTTTTGTGCCCGCAAGAAATGCGCGGTTCGTACAAGCTTCTACCCTGTTTGTGTCTGCACTATGTGTGGGGATTTATCGTTAGCTTTTTTCTATTGATGACCATGAGTTAATGAATTTGTGGCTGTCATGTTGATGATCGATACTCCCCAACAAGCCGATTAGCCGGCAGTTCAAGACTGACAGAGGAAGAAGATCGCATGAGCCAGAACAAGACGCTTACGACTGCCAGCGGCGCGCCAGTCGCCGATAACCAGAACTCCCGCTCTGCCGGGCCGCGTGGTCCGTTGCTGCTCGATGACTTTCACTTGATCGAGAAGCTTGCCCATTTCAACCGTGAAAACATTCCTGAGCGCCGCGTGCACGCCAAGGGCTCGGGCGCCTACGGTACTTTCACCGTCACTCGCGATATCACGCAGTACACCAGCGCCAAGCTGTTCTCTGCGGTGGGTAAGCAGACGCCGACTTTCCTGCGATTCTCTACGGTTGGCGGTGAGCGTGGTTCCGCTGACACTGAGCGCGACCCTCGCGGTTTCGCACTGAAGTTCTACACCGAAGAAGGCAACTGGGACATCGTCGGCAATAACACGCCAGTGTTCTTCATTCGCGATCCGCTGAAATTCCCTGACTTTATCCACACCCAGAAACGCCTGCCGCAGAGCAATCTGAAAAGTGCGCAGATGATGTGGGATTTTTGGTCGCACTCGCCGGAGGCGTTGCACCAGGTCACCATTCTGTTTTCCGATCGCGGTATTCCAGACGGCTACCGCCACATGCACGGCTTCGGCAGTCACACGTACAGCTTGATCAGTGCGCAAGGCGAACGTCACTGGGTGAAATGGCACTACAAAACCAAGCAAGGGATCAAGAACCTTGCGCCGGCAGATGCGGCACGCCTGGCGGGTACCGATCCTGATTACGCGCAACGTGATCTGTTCGAGGCCATTGAGCGCGGCGACTTCCCGAAATGGAGCGTGTGCATCCAGATCATGACCGAAGCCCAGGCCGCAGCACATTACGAGAACCCGTTTGACGTGACCAAGACCTGGTCGCAGAAGGAGTTCCCGCTGATCGAAGTCGGTGAGTTGGAGTTGAATCGCAACCCGCTGAACTATTTCGCCGAAGTCGAGCAAGCTGCATTCGGCCCGAGCAACATGGTCCCGGGTGTTGGTCTTTCGCCGGATCGCATGCTGCAAGGTCGCGTGTTTGCCTACGCCGATGCGCATCGCTATCGCGTAGGCACCAATCACCAGCAACTGCCGGTGAACGCCCCGCGCAGCCCGGTGAATACCTATCAGCGTGACGGTTCGATGGCTTTCGGCAGTAACGGTGGTGCGACGCCTAACTACGAGCCGAACAGCTACGTAGAGTCGCCAAAGCAGGCGCCGCATTACGCTGAGCCTGCGCTGGCCTTGAGTGGCGCGGCTGATCGCTACGATCACCGCGAAGATACCGACTACTACAGCCATGCCGGAGCGCTGTTCCGTTTGATGAGTGACGAACAGAAAGCGCTGTTGGTCAGCAACATTGCCGGTGCGATGGCGGGTGTTTCGAGTGATGTCGTCGACCGCCAGTTGCAGCATTTCTACAAGGCCGACCCGGCGTATGGAGAAGCAATCGCAAAGCTGCTCAACGTACAGCTTAACGAAGTCTAAACGAGAAGCAGAACCGCCCTCATTAGGGCGGTTTTTGCGTTATTTAACCTGCTTTTCTCAGAATATCTTCGCTTTTATTGCGCGAAGTGAGTGACCTCGCAGTCAGGTTGGTTCAAACTACAGACTTTCAAGAAGGGAGATGTAGGGCGATGCAAGGCCACCCAGACGTTATCGATTACCTCAACACGTTGCTGACCGGCGAACTGGCCGCGCGTGACCAATATTTCGTTCACTCGCGGATGTATGAGGACTGGGGATTCACCAAGCTCTACGAACGAATCAACCACGAGATGGAAGAAGAAGCCGGTCATGCTGACGCTTTGATGCGCCGCATTCTGATGCTGGAAGGCACACCGCGCATGCGTCCGGATGACCTGGATGTCGGCACCACGGTGGAGACCATGCTCGAAGCGGATCTGCGCCTTGAGTACAAGGTTCGTGCGGCTCTGTGCAAAGGCATCGAACTGTGCGAGAAGAATGGCGACTACGTAAGCCGCGATATCCTCAAGCTTCAGCTGCACGACACTGAAGAAGATCACACCTACTGGCTAGAAAAGCAGTTGGGCCTGATCAAGTTGATCGGCATTCAGAACTACCTGCAATCACACACATCCTGATTGCGTCAGATACAAAAAAGCCCCTGTCACTGCTGAAGTGACAGGGGCTTTTTCATGCCTGGCAATCAGGCTCGATCGCGGATCAGCAGCGGCTTGAGGTAATGGCCAGTGTGAGATTGCTTCATCTCGGCCACTTCCTCCGGTGTGCCGGTGGCGATGATCTGTCCACCTTTCGAACCACCCTCGGGGCCGAGATCCACCAGCCAGTCGGCGGTCTTGATTACATCGAGGTTGTGCTCGATCACCACCACGGTGTTGCCGTGGTCGCGCAGGCGATGCAGCACGTCGAGCAGTTGCTGGATGTCCGCGAAGTGCAGGCCTGTGGTCGGCTCATCGAGTATGTACAAGGTCTTGCCGGTATCGCGCTTCGACAGCTCGCGAGACAGCTTGACCCGCTGGGCCTCACCGCCGGACAGCGTGGTCGCCGACTGACCGAGCTTGATGTACGACAGACCCACATCCATCAGTGTTTGCAGCTTGCGCGCGAGCGCCGGCACCGCGTCGAAGAACTCCCGCGCTTCCTCGATGGTCATCTCGAGGGTTTCGTGGATGCTCTTGCCCTTGTATTTGATCTCCAGGGTTTCGCGGTTGTAGCGTTTGCTCTTGCACACGTCGCACGGTACGTAGATGTCCGGCAGAAAGTGCATTTCCACCTTGATCAGGCCGTCGCCCTGGCAAGCCTCGCAGCGACCGCCCTTGACGTTGAACGAGAAGCGCCCCGGGCCATAACCACGGGAGCGGGACTCGGGCACGCCGGCGAACAGTTCGCGAATCGGCGTGAACAGCCCGGTATAGGTCGCCGGGTTGGAGCGCGGTGTACGACCGATAGGGCTTTGGTCGATATCCACGACCTTGTCAAGATGCTCCAGGCCCTTGATGCTGTCGTGGGCGGCGGCTTCCAGAGTGGTCGCGCCATTGAGTGCCGTAGCGCTCAACGGAAACAGTGTGTTGTTGATCAGCGTCGATTTACCGGAGCCGGAAACACCGGTCACACACGTCAGCAGGCCGATCGGAATTTCGAGGTCGACATTGCGCAGATTGTTGCCGCGCGCGCCCTTGAGCGACAGCACCTGTTTCTTGTTGCGCGGCGTGCGCTTGGCCGGCACTTCGATCTTGACCCGGCCCGACAGGTATTTACCGGTCAGCGAGTCCGGGTGTGCCATGACTTCGGCCGGCGTGCCTTCGGCGACGATCTGCCCGCCATGAACGCCGGCGCCCGGGCCGATATCAACCACGTAGTCTGCCAGTCGGATCGCGTCTTCGTCGTGCTCGACCACGATCACGGTGTTGCCGATGTCGCGCAGGTGCTTGAGGGTGCCGAGCAGGCGATCGTTGTCGCGCTGGTGCAGTCCGATGGACGGTTCGTCGAGAATGTACAGGACGCCGACCAGGCCGGCGCCGATCTGGCTGGCCAGACGGATCCGCTGGGCTTCGCCGCCGGACAATGTGTCGGCACTGCGATCCAGCGACAGGTAATCCAGCCCCACGTTGACCAGAAACTGCAGACGCTCGCGGATCTCCTTGAGGATCTTGTCGGCGATTTCACCGCGCCGGCCAGTCATCTTCAGCTCGCCGAAGTAGTCGCAGGCATCGCCGATCGGCAGGTTGGTCACCGCCGGCAAGGTTTTCTCGCCCACCCACACATGCCGAGCTTCGCGACGCAAACGTGTACCACGGCAGTCCGGGCAGGACTGGGTGCTGAGGAACTTCGCCAGTTCTTCACGCACGCTGGCCGATTCGGTTTCGCGGTAACGACGCTCCAGGTTCGGCACGATGCCTTCGAACGGGTGCGAGCGTTTGACGATGTCGCCCCGGTCATTGAGGTATTTGAAGTCGACGTTCTGCGAGCCGCTGCCGTGCAGGATGTGCTTCTGCTGATCGGCCGGCAGTTCGTTGAACGGTTGCTCCAGGCTGAAGCCGTAATGCGCAGCCAGCGAGCCGAGCATCTGGAAGTAATAGACGTTGCGCCGGTCCCAGCCGCGAATCGCGCCCTCGGCCAGCGTGAGTTCACCGTTGACCAGACGCTTGATGTCGAAGAACTGCTTCACGCCCAGACCGTCACAGGTCGGGCAGGCGCCGGCCGGGTTGTTGAAGGAAAACAGCTTGGGTTCCAGTTCGCTGATCGCATGGCCGCAGATCGGGCAGGCGAAGCGCGCGGAGAAGATCATCTCTTCGCCCGGCTCGTCGTCCATCGGTGCTACCAGGGCGATGCCGTCGGCCAGCTTCAACGCGGTCTCGAAGGATTCGGCCAGACGCTGCTGCAGGTCGGCGCGCACCTTGAAGCGGTCGACCACGACTTCGATCGTGTGCTTCTTCTGCTTATCCAGTTTCGGCAGCTCGTCCAGCTCGCAGAGCCGACCGTTGACCCGGGCCCGGACGAAACCCTGGGCGCGCAGTTCTTCGAATACCGAAAGGTGCTCGCCCTTGCGCTCACGGATCACCGGGGCCAGCAGCATCAGTTTGCTGCCTTCCGGCTGGGCCAGCACCAGGTCGACCATCTGGCTGACGGTCTGGGCTTCCAGCGGGATGTCGTGATCCGGGCAGCGCGGCGTACCGACGCGTGCATAGAGCAGACGCAGGTAGTCGTAGATTTCGGTGATGGTGCCGACCGTGGAGCGCGGGTTGTGCGAGGTCGACTTCTGTTCGATGGAGATCGCCGGCGACAGACCTTCGATGGTGTCGACGTCGGGTTTTTCCATCATCGACAGGAACTGCCGGGCATAGGCCGACAGGGATTCGACATAGCGGCGCTGACCTTCGGCGTACAGCGTGTCGAAGGCCAGGGACGACTTGCCGGATCCGGACAGGCCGGTGATGACGATCAGTTTGTCCCGTGGCAGGGTCAGGTCGATGTTCTTCAGGTTGTGGGTACGGGCCCCACGTATCAGGATCTTGTCCAAAGTGGCCTCGCTCGGCGGGCGTCGAAAACACAGGAGTATACGGCCAAATACTGGATGGATGCACACTATCAAATGAAGGGATTTCTGCCTTACATGAAGAGAGTTTCATCTGTACGTGGCAAAGCGTCGCGATATACCCCGTCTTTCGATGGGACTGGTAGAATCGCCGCCGGTTCACACGAGGTTTTTCCATGCACGATCCCCACAGCGAACGCATGAGTGGCAGCGAGACCCGCGCGGCGAGCGGTCTGGCCCTGGTGTTCGCCTTCCGTATGCTTGGCATGTTCATGGTGCTGCCGGTACTGGCGACCTATGGCATGGATCTGGCGGGAGCGACCCCGGCCCTCATCGGGCTGGCGATTGGCGCTTACGGCTTGACCCAGGCGATTTTCCAGATCCCGTTCGGGATCATTTCCGACCGCATAGGCCGTCGCCCGGTGATTTACCTGGGGCTGATCGTCTTCGCCCTCGGCAGTGTGCTGGCGGCCCAGGCCGACTCGATCTGGGGCGTGATTGCCGGCCGGGTCCTGCAGGGCGCCGGCGCTATTTCCGCGGCGGTCATGGCGTTGCTGTCCGACCTCACTCGCGAACAACACCGCACCAAGGCGATGGCCATGATCGGCATGACCATCGGCCTGTCGTTCGCCGTGGCCATGGTGGTCGGTCCGCTGCTGACCCGCGCATTCGGTCTGTCCGGCCTGTTCCTCGCCACCGGCGGGATGGCACTGATCGGTATCGTGATCGTGATGTTCATGGTGCCGAAGTCCACCGGGCCGCTGAGTCATCGTGAGTCCGGCGTGGCGCGTCAGGCGTTGATGCCGACGCTCAAACACCCGGACCTGCTGCGGCTGGACCTGGGCATTTTTGTGTTACATGCGATGTTGATGTCGAGCTTCGTCGCGCTGCCCCTGGCCCTGGTCGAAAAGGCCGGTCTGCCCAAGGAACAGCACTGGTGGGTCTACCTCACAGCCTTGCTGATCTCGTTCTTCGCCATGATTCCGTTCATCATCTACGGCGAGAAAAAACGCAAAATGAAACGAGTTTTGCTCGGCGCCGTGATGACGCTGATGCTCACTGAGCTATTCTTCTGGCAGTTCGGTGACAGCCTGCGGGCTCTGGTGATCGGGACGGTGGTGTTCTTCACCGCGTTCAATCTGCTGGAAGCTTCGCTGCCGTCGCTGATCAGCAAGGTTTCACCGGCAGGTGGCAAAGGCACGGCCATGGGCGTGTACTCCACCAGCCAGTTCCTCGGATCTGCACTCGGCGGGATTCTCGGCGGCTGGATGTTCCAGCATGGCGGTCTGTCGGTTGTGTTCCTCGGATGTGCCGGGCTGGCTGCACTTTGGCTGGCCTTTGCTGTTACCATGCGCGAACCTCCCTACGTGACGAGCCTGCGCCTGCCGTTGTCGCCCGAAGCGATCCGCGAAGCGGGTCTGGTCGAGCGCCTCAAGGCCCTCGTAGGGGTAACTGATGCAGTCATAGTCGCTGATGAAGCGGCGATCTACATCAAACTGGACACCGAATTAATGGATCGCACCACTCTTGAGCGCCTGGTGAACAACCCGGCGCAGACTGCGTGCGAAGCCTAGGAGAACGTTATGGCCCGTGGGGTTAACAAAGTCATTCTGGTCGGTACTTGCGGCCAGGATCCCGAAGTACGCTACCTGCCCAACGGTAACGCCGTGACCAACCTGAGTCTGGCGACCAGCGAGCAGTGGACCGACAAGCAGACCGGTCAGAAGGTCGAGAAGACCGAGTGGCACCGTGTATCGATGTTCGGCAAGGTTGCCGAAATCGCCGGCGAATACCTGCGCAAGGGTTCGCAGGTGTACATCGAAGGCAAGCTGCAGACCCGTGAGTGGGAAAAAGACGGTATCAAGCGTTACACCACCGAAATCGTGGTCGACATGCAAGGCACCATGCAACTGCTGGGCGGCCGTCCACAACAGGGCGACCAACAAGGCGGTGGCAACAACTATCAGCAGCAGGCGCCACGCCAGCAGGCTCCGCGTCCGCAGCAGTCGGCACCTCAGCAGCGTCCGGCCCCGGCTCCACAGCAGGCCGCACCGCAACCGGCTCCGGATTTCGACAGCTTCGATGACGATATCCCGTTCTGATTCGCTGCTGTATCCGCTTTAAATAAAAAGGCCCGTCGCTGAACACGACGGGCCTTTTTCATGGGCGCAGGTTTTTCAGTCAAGAATCAAATGCGGCAAGAACCGGCTCGAATCCTTGGTGATCAGACTGTTGTCCTCCCGCACGCCTATTCCTGCGGCCTGATCACCAATCACCCAGGAGCCGATCAGCGTGTAGCTGTCATCGAACTTGGGCAGCGGCGCAAATTCCTGCAGGATGAAGGGCGCGTCCGTGTAGGGGCCGTCCTCTTTGACGACCAGACCGTCGGCGGTTTGCAGCTCGATGTTGGCGCCTTCCCGGGAAAAGTACGGTTTGCGTACCCAACCTTTTGGCACTGCGCTACCCGGATTCGGGTCGAGATGCGCCGCCAGCAGGTTCGGATGGCCTTTGTGCAGCTCCCAGAGCAAGGGCAGGGCGCCCTTGTTGGAGAGAATGGATTTCCAGGCCGGTTCGAAAAACTGCGTGTCGCATTCGGCGATGGCTGCGCCGAACGGCTCATGGAAAATGAACTCCCAGGCGTGCAGCTTGAACAGGTGCGGGATCCAGCGATCTTCAAGATCGACAAAACGTCCCTCGGGAGTCAGGCCGATGTCTTCGATATCGATGTGCAGTGATTCGATGCCGACCTTTTCCGCGATCAGTCGCAGGTAGTCCGTGGTGCCCTTGTCCTCGACCGAGCCTTTCATCGAGGCAAAGTAGAACGGGCGCTTGAGCTTCAGCTGGGCAAAGGCTTCGTGCAGGCGGGTGTCGATGCTGTTGAACTGGTCGGCATGGCGCGGCAGCATTCCGCGCTCGATGCATTGCTCCAGCCAGCCCCACTGGAACGCCGCTGCTTCGTACAGGCTGGTGGGCGTGTCGTAGTTGAGCTCCAGCAACTTTGCCGGGCCGTTGCCGCTGTAGGAGAAGTCCATGCGTCCGTACAGATGCGGATGACCTTCCAGCCAGGACGTTCGGATCATGTCGTAGTACGACGCGGGGATGCTCAGGCGATCGAGCAACTCTTCGCTGTGCACCACCCGGTCGACCAGGTCCATGCACATCTCGTGCAGTTCGGTGGTCGGATCCTCGAGATCGTTTTCGATCTGCGCGAGCGTGAACTGGTAGTACGCGCGTTCGTCCCAATAGGGTTCGTCGTCGATGGTGTGAAACAGGAAGCCGAGACTTTCGGCGGTCTGTTTCCAGTCGGGGCGCTCAGCGCAATGGATCTTCTTCATGATCAGCTGCTCGAACTGCCCCAGCCGCCCCAACCGCTGCGCGCACTGGACTGGCTGCCGAAACCGCCACGGGAAGTCGAGGACGCCACGTTGACCGATTTGCTTCGGGAGCTGGTGTAGTCCGAATCGTTTCGAGTCGTCGGAGCCGATTCGATCCGGCGGTTCAGCGTCGAAGTGTCGTACGTCTGGCGAGTGTCACGATCGCGATAGACCGTCCGCGTGTCGCTTGCGCGATTGTTGCTCATGGCATTGCCGATCAGCCATCCGCTGAGCCAGCCGTTACCACCGCCACCGCCACCGCCACTGGAACCATGGGAAGTGCTCTGTGTGGTCTGGGCAGGTGCCGGGTCACCCGCTGGCATCTGCGCATTGGCGATCGCATCGAGGTTCTGCGCCGGCTCAACGTTCTGCGGCACCTTGAAGCCACCCAGCTTCGGCACAAAGCGGCCGTCGGAATTTTTCTGACACCAGCCGGCGGCGAAGTCTGCGTCGCACTGCGCTTTATCGTCATACGCCGGGGCGATGCGCCGGTGTTCGGTCAGGGCCGCGACGTAGGCGTTCGAGCAGGCATCGGCGGCTACTTCGGCGTCAACGCACTGTTCCACGCTCTGGAAGTTGCGTTGTTCCTGGGCGGCCACTTCGCCGGAAATCGCCAGCGCCACGGAGGCCGCCAGGGACAGTTGAACGTACTTGCTTCGTTTCATCTCAGGCTTCCTGCCGATCAGTAGGACGGTGTCATGCACGCGGCGTTGAGCATGCCGACGCTGATCGCCACCGCCGCGACGTAGATGCCGGCGGCGACTTCACCGTTGGCGATGCGCTGGGACGTGCCTTTGAGCACCAGGCCGGTCGCCAGGAATGCCAGCAATTGCACCGCGGCGGCGATCACCGCCCAGAGCACGAAATCGAGGACGTTGATCGAGTGGGCGATGATGTTGCTCGCCGGAATCGCGAAACCGATGATCGCACCCGACAGGGCGATGGCGGCAGCGTTGTTGCCGCCGCGAATCAGTTCGAATTCCTTGTGCGGCGTGATGCGGGTGTAGACGAACTGAAACAGCATGAACAGCAGCACGGCGCCGATCAGGTAGGCGGCGAAACCGACCAGCGCGGCCTTGTTCAGGGAAACGGACAGCACTTCCAGCATGGGGAACTTCCTTTTAAATGGTGCTCAGATCGGTGGTGTACAGCGAGATGCCCAGCGATGTGCTCAGGCTGACGGTGCCTTCTTCGTCCTGTTCGACGGAGAACAGCAGCAGCTCTCGACGGTCGGTCAGGCCGGTTTCCCGGGCGTACAGCATCGAATGGTGTTCGATGGTGTAGGACTCGTCGGGATTGATCACTTGTTCGGTGAGCGGGACCAGTTCGGTCTGGCCGCGTTCGGTGCCCCATTCACGGGTGAAGGACACGCCGTCATGGGTGTAGGCCGGTAGGCCGATCAGGCTGTTCGGGCCCGCCAGGCGCTGCAGCTCGGCGTCACTGTTGACCGTGACATAGCTGACGTAATTGAACAGCGTCACCGATTCGATCTGATCGTCGCCGGTGACATGCACCTGCAGCCAGAAATCTTCGTTGTTCAGGTAATAGCGATGCAGCTTGTTCGACTGGCCGAGGTCGATCCAGCCGGCGCTCCAGATGGCCTGGGCATCGGGAACCCGTACCGAGGTGCTGCCATCGAGCAGCAGGCCGAGCGTCGTATCGAACCGGATCCCCTTGCCCTGCGCCAGGCCAAGCGGGCCGCCGACAGCTTCAGGTGTTGGAGCCGGGGTCCCCAGCAAGTTCTTTAACCATCCCATGGGTACATTCCTTGAAGCGGGTGGAGGTGTTCGTTGGCAAAACGCCGCTAGTGTACCGGCCTCGTGACAAACGAGCAGGCGAAAAAGAAGGGCACCCGGTGCCCTTCTTTTCTCTGGCTGCCCTTACTGGGCCGACTTCTGCTTCAGTCGCTCGAGGATCGCGTTGGCGCTGCCCTCGTTCGGCGTGATGCCGGCGTCGCGCAGTTTGCGCTCCAGGTCGTTGCCGGTCGTGGCATCGGCCAGTTCGTCCTGAGCGTTCAGCTCGGCGGCGCGTTGCTTTTGCTTCTCCTGCAGACGGTTCAGGGTGCCGACTGCGGTTTCCAGCTTGCCGTTGGCGCCGCCGCTGGCGATGGAGGCGCTGACCTGCGCTTTCTGCACGCTTTCACGGGCCTTGGCCATGTCCACTTGCTGACGCAGGCTCTTGATCCGCGCTTCGGCCTTGTTGATGTCCTTGCGCATGTTGTCGGCGTAGGTACCGAACTCGTCGCTCTGGGCCTTCTCGGTGGTCAGGTCGTTGGTCAGGGTCGAAATCGCTTCGGCCACTTCCATCGCCAGGTCTTCACGGCCGGCGTTCAGGGCGGAGACTGCCTTGGCTTCCAGATCCTTGATCTTGGCGTCGTACTCGCTCACGCGATCGGCGGACAGCTTGTGCTTGGCCATGATGGTGACCAGTTCGCGACGGGCGTTGGACAGGGCGCTGTCGGCGTCACGGATTTCCTGATCGAGGATGCGCAGGGCCTGTTGATCGACGATCGCTTCGCCGACTTCATTGGCGCCGCCGCGCAGCGCGGTGAACAACTTGTTCCAGATGGACTGAGTCATTGGACTTTCCCTGTTGATTACTTGAAGAAATGTTCGAAGGCTTCGCTGGCGCGCTGCACGTTATCGACCAGGGTTTTCACCTCGGTGACCACGTTGGTCAGGCTCGAATCTGCACTCAGCGCGCCGAACATGTTGTAGACAGTCTGGCCGTTGGGCATGGTCTCGATGCCGATCGACGACAGCGGGAACATTTCCCGGCTGCGCAGGACCGCATCGTTGAAGGTACGCACGTCGGTGATCGAATCGATGTCCACCAGCACGGTGTCGACGATGATCTGCTGACCCGCGATGGCGATGTGAATCGGCAGGCCGCCGAATTCGTTCATTTCCAGCTTGAGGCTGGGTTCGGAGCTCTGGATCAGGGACAGGGTGATTTCTTGCGAAGCCACTTCGTCCAGTGCCTTGAAAGCGTTGTAGAGGCTATCGATGTTCCAGTTGTTGCCTGCGCTCATGTAATTCTCCGACATGAAAGAGCCAGCCAGAATCGGTTGGCGTAGCTGTTGCTCCATTTGCTTGAGCAAGCTTCGGTTCTCCGGAAGCACCCAAGTTTCGTGTTTCACATAACCGGCGGCCGCCAGGCCCGCACGCATCTGCTTCATATAGAAACTCGATGGTTTTTTCGCGGACGTTGTCGAGCGTACTCCCTTCGGGCTCTCCGATTTTGTTGCTGGGGAGTTGCTTTTCATGGCGATGACTCTGTTATGAATAACTCACGCGTGAGCCACACTACAACCAATTCAAAGTGCCATCAATGGCTCACGCGTGAGATTTTTTCAGTGCGCGAAAAAAGGCCCGCAACATGGCGGGCCTGTGTCTATTGCGAAGGTTCGCGCACGAGAATTAACGGCTGGTGGCGAGGAATTCGTCTGCGGAGACCACGCTGGCGTAGGCAAAACCCAACGATGACATGAATGCTGCGTGTACATAGGCCGCCGGCACGGTCAGGCCATTGAATTCCAGATCGCGGGTGGCGCAGGCATCGTGAATCACCGTGACGGTGTAACCCAGATCCGCCGCCGCACGGGTGACGCCATCGATGCACATATGGCTCATGCTGCCGACCACCACCAGTTCCTTGATGTCTTGCTCATCAAGGATCGATTGCAGTTCGGTTTCGCGGAACGAGTTGACGAAGTGCTTGAGCACCACCGGTTCGTCGGCGCGGTTGAGCACCTTGGGGTGCAGCTTGGCGCCCTCGGAGCCCGGGGTGAAGAACGGCGCATCCGCCGAGGTGAATTCGTGACGGATATGGATCACCGGCTCACCCGCTTCACGGAACGCTGCGATCAGTCGGGCAGCGTTGTCGGCGGCAGCGTCGACGCCAGCCAGCGGCCACTTGCCTTGGGGGAAGTAGTCGTTCTGGATATCGACTACGATGAGTGCTTGCCTGGCCATGGGTGTGTCCTCGAAGTGTTTGTTGGGTGTGGAATCAGTATCGGCGCCAGCTACGTCTTCGAGGATTGGCCGCACCGACAATAGACAGGGGAAAACTGACAATGGGTGTTGAAAGGGCCGTTGCCGAATTGGGCGTGCTGATTTATCCCGGTGCGCAACTGGCGGCGGTGCATGGTTTGACCGACCTGTTCGGCGTGGCCGACCGGATCGCGGTCGAGCATCAGGCCGCGCAATTGCCAAGGCTGCGGGTGAGTCACTGGCAGGTCGAAAACGAACAGGCTCCGGTCAGGGTTTACGACAGTCATCCTGCAGCCGAAACAGGCTTGCTGGCGGTGCTGATCCCACCTTCGATCGCCGGGTTCAGTGCAGAGCAGACATCGCCGGGATTGCTGCAATGGCTGCGCGATCAGCATGCCCGTGGCGCGACGCTGGGCGGCGTCTGCGTGGGCTCGTGGCTGCTGGCCGAAAGCGGCCTGCTCAACGGTCGCAGCGCCACCACTCACTGGACCTCGGCCAAGGCGTTTGCCGAGCGTTATCCAGACATCAAGCTCAAGGCCGACACACCGATTGTCGATGACGGCGACCTGATCACCACCGCCGGGCTGATGGCCTGGTCAGAGCTGGGGTTGCGGCTGGTCGATCGTTTGCTGGGGCCGAGCATCGCCAGCGCCACAGCGCGGTTCCTGGTGATGGAACACAGCGACAGCGCCAGTGCCTGCGGCAGCAATTTCGCGCCGATCCTCAGCCATGGCGATGCATCGATTCTCAAGGTCCAGCACTGGCTGCAAAGCACCGGTGCGACTGACGTTTCGCTGGCCTCGATGGCTGAGCGCTCGGGGCTGGAGGAGCGCACATTCCTGCGTCGTTTCCGTGCCGCGACCGGCCTGAAACCCACCGAGTACTGTCAGCACCTGCGGGTCGGCAAGGCACGGGAAATGCTCGAGTTCACCAACGGCACCATCGACCATATCGCGTGGACGGTGGGATATCAGGATCCGGGTGCATTTCGCGCCATCTTCAAGAAAATCACCGGGCTGGCGCCGAGCGATTATCGGGCGCGGTTTGGCGTGACACCGCCGACGGCGCTGGCGAGATAGCGTCTGACGGTCGTGCAAAATGCCGGAGCCATGGCGCCGGTCGTGCAGATTGAAACGGGCGGGGTGCCAGTACGAAAAGGCTAATTCACTGATTTGCGTGGGGTTTCGCGCAGCAGCCGTTTGGCCTGATCTCTGCACCCTCTGACCTACATTCACCGAGCCGCAGGAAGGGGGACGCATGACCCCGACACCTCGCAACAAAATAGTGGTCGCCCATTCCGTACGCCCCGACGCACCTCAACACGAAGTGCAGACCAACAAGGCGCTGGCCCGCTGGCTGGCGCAGATTCTCGGGCTGACATTCGGCGACAACTACGACGCGCAAAAGCACCGCGGTCGCGACCTGTATCTGCTGCCGACCCAAACCATCGTCGGCGCTGCCAAGGCCCATGAACTGGGTATCAAAGGCCCGAACGATCTGTGGGGCGGTTTCGTCGAGCACGATTTCATCTGCACCAAAGCCATCAGCCACGGTTTGCGCAGTCATCTGGCCCGCGCGCCGCAAGGCTGGTCGCCGCTGTTTTCCGAACGCACGCGCAATGTCGTGCTCGACGGGCTCAGCGTGTTTGATCTGAAAGATGCACGACCCGCCGCCGAACATCTGCTGTACAGCGGCCCGATCCGTCTCAAACCGATTCATGCGTGCGCCGGCCGCGGACAGGAAGTGATCAAGAGCCTCGACGCTTTCGACGAGATCCTCACTCGCCCGGACATTGCAAAACAGTTCAACGAAGGCGTGGTGCTGGAGCAGGACCTGAGCCAGGTAGTTACCCACAGCGTCGGCCAGTCGTTCATCGGCGACCGGGTGCTCAGTTACTGTGGTGATCAATACTTGACCGAAGACGCCCACGGCGAAGACGTGTACGGCGGCTCGAACCTGCTGGTGGTGCAGGGCGGTTACGAGGAACTGCTGACACTGGACCTGCCGGACGATGTGCGGCTGGCCATCGAGCAGGCGCAGGTGTTCGACCGCGCGGCGGATGAAGCCTATCCACGGTTCTACGCTTCGCGGCGCAATTACGACATCGCCCAGGGCCTGGGCAGCGATGGTCAGCAGCGCAGCGGCGTGCTCGAACAATCCTGGCGCATGGGCGGCGCGAGCAGTGCCGAGGTGGCGGCGTTGCAGAGTTTCGTCAACGATCCGTCGATGTGCGCGATCCGCGTGTCGTCGGTGGAAACCTACATCGACCAGGCCCTGCCGGCGGATGCTATCGAGGTCTATCGCGGCCCTGCCGAGAACAGCGACTTTCTCCTCAAATACGTGACGGTCAAATCCTATGACGGCTAGAAGCGAAAGCATTCAAATCGACATTGATGACGAGCAGATGAGCGGGACCTTCCTCAGCCCCAAATCGAAAGTCCCCGGTGTGTTGTTCGTGCACGGCTGGGGCGGTAGTCAGGAGCGAGATCTGGAACGGGCCAAAGGCATCGCCGGCCTGGGCTGCGTTTGCCTGACGTTTGATCTGCGCGGGCATACCGGCGGCACCGGTATTCCGCTGAGCCGGGTGACCCGTGAAGACAACCTGCGCGACTTGCTGGCGGCCTACGACCGGCTGCTCGCGCACCCGGCGCTGGACACCTCGGCCATCGCGGTGGTCGGCACCAGCTACGGCGGTTATCTCGCTTCGATCCTCACCTCATTGCGCCCGGTGCGCTGGCTGGCGCTGCGGGTGCCGGCGCTTTATCGCGACGAGCAATGGCACACGCCCAAGCGCGATCTGGACAAGGCTGACCTGCGCGATTATCGCGGTACGCTGGTGCGCGCCGACAGCAATCGGGCGCTGCATGCCTGCTCGCAATTCACCGGGGACGTGCTGCTGGTGCAATCGGAAACCGATGACTACGTGCCCCACGCGACGATCATGAGTTATCGCGCGGCGTGTCAGCAGACCCACTCGCTGACCCATCGGATCATCGACGGTGCCGACCATGCCCTGAGCGACCCGACCTCGCAGCAGGCGTACACCTCGATCCTGGTCGACTGGATCACCGAGATGGTGGTGGGCGAACGGTTGAGCATCATTCAGTCGCGCTGATCAGGGCTTGGGTTTCTTCTCGATCCGCAGTGCCTTGGCCTTGGCTTCCACCACCAGATACATCACCACCGTGATCAGCAGCGGCAGCAGAAAATAGATCGCCCGATAGGCCAGCAACCCCGCGACCAGACTGCCGCGCGACGCCTCGTGTTGCAGCAGCGCGACGAACACCGCTTCGAGTACGCCGAGCCCGGCCGGAATGTGAGTGATGACCCCGGCAATCGCGCTGATCAACAGCACCCCGAGCACCAGTGGATAGTCGAGCTTGCCCGGCAGCAAGGTGAAAATCACCGCCGCCATCAATGACAAGTTGAGCGCGCCGAGCAACAGCTGCAGGACGGCCATGCGCAGCGACGGCAGATTGATTTCCACCCCGCGAATCGACCACTCGCGGCGCCGGGAAAACTGGCAGGCGACCAGGTAACCGGCACTCAGCAACAGCAGCAAAACGCCGATGCCCTGCAACGCATCGCTGCTGACTTTCCAGCCCGGCGGCATGCTGACCAGACCGCTGCTGAACACCGCGCCGGCGATGGTCATGTAGCCGAACCAGTTGGTGGCCAGGCTCAGCCCGAGGATCTTGGCGATGTTGCTTTTGCTCACGCCGAGTCGCGAGTACAGCCGATAACGCATGGCGATCCCGCCGACCCACGCGCTCAGATTGAGGTTGAATGCGTAACTGATGATGCCCACCGGCAGGATCTGTTTCCAGGTCAGCTCCTGGCGAATGTAAGTGCGGCCGATCAGGTCGAAACTGGCGTATACCAGAAAGCTCAACAGCGTCAGGCTGGAGGCGATGATCAGCGTGCGCACCTTGAAGTCGGCGAGGGTTTGCAGCACCTCGGCCCATTCGATGCGGCTGGCGAACATCGTCAGCAGGACGATCAGCGCGAGGAAAAACAGCAATGTCAGCGGACGCTTCCAGCGACTCCAGCGTGACGTGGCCGCTGGCTTCGAATGTGTGGCGGCGGGAGCATCGGAACGGCTCATGACGGATCGCTCCCGGTCGTGCGGATAAAGGGTTTCAACCGTGGTTTGTGTGCAGGTAGCCAGCCGGCCATGGCCGGGAAATGGCGCAGGAAATGAAACACCAGAAACCCCACGGTCATGTGCCAGAGTCGGCCGCGCGGCGACTTGCTGGCGTCCATCGTTTTGCAGTGGTTGTTGCTCAGATCTTCGAGACGTTCAAACAGATGACCATTGAAGGCCCGGTCGCGGATCAAAACATTGGCTTCCAGGTTCAGTGACAGGCTCAGCGGATCAAGATTGCTCGACCCGACAGTGCTCCAATCCTCATCCACCAGCGCGACTTTGCCGTGCAGCGGCCGCTCGCAATATTCGTGGATCTGCACCCCGGCCTTGAGCAGGTAGTCGTAGGTCATGCGCGCTGCGAGTTTGGCCACCAGCATGTCCGGCTGGCCCTGCAGGATCAGCCGCACATCGACGCCGCGCCGGGCCGCGTTGCGCATCTCGCGCAGCAAGCGGTAACCGGGAAAGAAATAGGCATTGGCGATCACCACCCGCCGCCGGGCGCGGCGCAACACCTGTAAATAAACGTCTTCGATATCGGTGTGATGCTGGTCGTTGTCGCGGAATACCAATCGCACCTGACCGTCATGTTCGGTGAACGCCATCTCCGCCCGCCGCTGGCGTCGACGCTGCCACCAGAACCGCGCCCGGCCGGGACGACCGCTTTGCAGCAGGGCGAAATGATGGATGTCGGCCACCGCCGGGCCCTGAACTTGCACCGCGTAATCCTGCTTCGCCTCGGGGCCGAAATCCGCCAGGTGATCGCCGGAAAAATTGATCCCGCCGATGAACGCAATCAGCCCGTCGACCACCACGATCTTGCGGTGCAGGCGACGAAACCAGTTGGTGCGAAAACCCAGGCGTTTGGGCGCCGGGTCGAAGATTTGCAGGTGCACACCGACCTCGCTCAACGCGGTGAGGTAACGGGTGCTCAATTCGCCGCAACCGAAGCCGTCGAGACTGACGGTGGTGCGCACGCCACGCCGGGCGGCGTCGATCAGAATCTGCTGCAACTCGTTGCCGACCTTGTCTTCGAAAACGATGAAGGTCTCCAGCAGGATTTCACTCTTCGCCGTGCGCATGGCATCGAAGACTCGCGGGAAATAATCCTCGCCGTTTTCCAGCAGTTCGACGCGGTTGTTGCCCTGCCAGCCATAGTCGACATCGACTTGGCCGGGCTCGCGGATCGGTGGGGTGATGGTGATCGGTTCCACGGCGGACTTTTCCAGCGGCGCGCTGCTCATAGTTCGATCTCCACTGACAGCGGCACGTGATCGGAAAGATGTGACCAGGGCCGGTTGGCGAGCACCTTCGGCTGGCTGGTCTTGAGGTTGCGCACGTAGATCCGGTCCAGCCGCAGTGCCGGCCAGCGCGCCGGAAAACTGCGCGCCGGTTTGCCCTGATGCTCGGCAAACACTTCACGCAGACCGCAAGGTTCCAGCAGCGCATCGGCGCGCTGGCGCCAGTCGTTGAAGTCGCCGGCGACGATCACCGGTGCATCGTCGGGCAGGTCGGCGAGGCGTTTTCGCAGCAGTTTCAGCTGTGCGTTGCGATGACTTTCACGCAGGCCCAGGTGCACGCAGATCGCGTACAATTCGCGAGCGTCTCCCGGCAGGCGCAGCACGCAATGCAACAGACCACGGTTTTCATGACCGCTGATGGAAACGTCGAGGTTGTCGTGGCGCACGATCTGGAATTTCGACAGCAGGGCGTTGCCGTGATCACCCTCCGGGTACACCGCGTTGCGCCCGTAGGCGAACTGCGGCCACAGGCTGTCGGCGAGGAACTCGTATTGCGGCATCGTCGGCCAGTTGTTGTAGCGCTTGGGATGGTGTTCGTGGGTGCCGTGGACTTCCTGCAGGAACACCACGTCGGCGGACACGCTGCGGACCGCTTCGCGCAGTTCCGGGAGAATGAAGCGGCGGTTCAGCGCGGTGAAGCCCTTGTGGGTGTTGACCGTCAGCACGGTGAAACGACGCACCGTGGTGATGACGGTGGCCTGTTCATCGGTGACGCCGACCGGCTCGGGAATGCTCATGACGGCATGCCCGCAGGGGGGTGGCGCTGGTCGCGCCAAGGGGCAGGGCGCCCCTTTGAGTCATCGATGCGAATCGCCGCCATGCCGTCCTCCCGTCGAAAGTCCTCGTACCGCCTCTGTCTATTGGTGACTGCGGGCGGTTCGAGAAAGTTTCGGCGGGACTACGGACGGTCGGTATTCGCCGGATCAGTGGCCGGTAATGACGCGAGCAGAGCCTTCAGCGGGTTCGGCATACACCGGGCCCAGCCGGTCGAGGCGACCGCTCAAGGCTGTCAGGGCCAATGCCACCAGCACCACCAGCCCGCCGATCCACGCGGTGTGGATCAGGCCGATGTGCTCGACAATCAGCCCGCCACCCCAGGCACCGCCGGCGATCCCGAGGTTGAACGCCGCAATGTTCAGCCCTGAAGCCACATCGACTGCCTGCGGCGTGTGATGTTCAGCCTGACGCACCACGTACACCTGCAAACCCGGCACGTTGCCGAAGGCGACCGCGCCCCAGACCAGCACGGTGGCCAGTGCCAGCCACGGGTTGCCGGCGGTGAAAGTGAGCACGAACAGCACGGCAGCGAGCAGGGCGAAGATGATTTTCAGGGCGCTGATCGGCCCGCGCTTGTCCGCCAGTTTGCCACCCCAGATATTGCCGACGGCGACCGATACGCCGTACACCAGCAGCACCAGGCTGACCGTGCCGGCGCTGAAGCCCGAGATGTCCTGAAGAATCGGCGCCAGGTAGGTGAAGGCAATGAACGAGCCGCCGTAACCGATGGCGGTCATGGCGTAGACCAGCAGCAGGCGCGGCTGTTTGAGCACCTGCAACTGTTGCAGCAACGAAGCCGGCTTGCTGTGGGCGATGTTTTTCGGCACATACAGCAAGCTGCCGATGAACGCGATGACGCCCAGCGCCGACACGGCGAGGAAGGTTTCACGCCAGCCGAAATGCTGACCGATGAACGTGCCCAGCGGCACGCCGGTGACCAGTGCCACGGTCAGGCCGGTGAACATGATTGCAATCGCGCTGGCGGCCTTTTCCTTGGGCACCAGGCTGGTGGCAATGGTCGAGCCGATGGAGAAGAAGACGCCATGAGCAAGGCCGGTGACGATCCGTGCCAGCACCAGCGATTCATAACTCGGTGCCAGCCAGGCCAGCAGGTTGCCGAGGGTAAACAGCACCATCAGCGACAGCAGCAACAGTTTGCGCGGGACTTTGCCGGTGAGCGCGGTCAGCACCGGCGCACCGATGGCCACGCCGAGGGCGTAGAGACTGACCAGCAGACCGGCGGACGGCAGACTGACGCCAAGATCGGCGCCGATGGTAGGAAGCAGGCCAACGATGACGAACTCGGTCGTCCCGATGGCAAATGCGCTGAGCGTCAGCGCGAGCAAGGCAATGGGCATGACAGCACTCCGGTTGAGGATTGAATGGAGCGCAGTGTCGGGGTTTGGCGAGGGAGGAAAAATACAGGGATGGGCATTTGATATTTGACCTGGGAGCAAAGATCAAACGCTGCCCTCAAGGCGTTCTTGAGCTCAATGCCGAATCAGTTTGTTGCGCACCTGTTCCATGGAGACCTGATCCAGCTCCGGCCAGAACTGCTGCTTGCCGGCAATCTCGGCCGCCACCGGCAACCCGTCGCGATACACCAGCCGGTTGCTCGCCAGCGCCGGCACTTTCGCGCCCGGCAACAAAGTGCCGGCGAGGTTCAGCGGATCGACCCCGCACACCGCGATCAGGCTGCCGTCATGGGGGCGACGGCGCACTTCGCGCAGCAGCGGAATCGCCTCGGGCAGGGCGAATTGTTCACCGGCCAGGCCACTGACAAAACGCCCGCCGCGAATCTCGCCCCGGGCCTCCAGCCGGTGAAAGGTGCGCAGGAGTTCGCGCCAGCTCGGCAGCCAATCGGCTTCGCGTTCCAGCAGGCGCCAGAACACCACGCCGTAACGGCGCAACAAGGTCATGGCGATGTGTTCAAGCGTCTCGGGCGACGCTGTCTGGCTGCTTTCCACAACCGACCCACGACGTAAAAGCGCCCAGCGCCCGGCATCGTCCATGCCACCCACGAACGCCCCGCGCCCGCGTCGACTGCTGCGTTGCTGACGCTTGCTCGCCGGGGTGATCAGTGCCCGCAGGCCGGCAAAACTGTCGGCGTTCACCAGGCCAGCGCCGACCAGTTCCTGCAAGGCGATTTCCAGTTCGGTGCGCAGCAGGTGCGCTTCATGAATCAGCTCATCGAAAAACAGCGCCCCGTGCTGACTGAGGGCCTCGAAGACTTTCTGCGTTTTAGGCGACAGTTCACTGATCGGCGTCTGCTCGGCCAGTGCGCTCCACAACCCGACCTGACTGCGCGGCAACAGCACCACGGGCGTACTGCGCAGCGCCGTGCCGCTGGTTTTTTGCCGGGCGCTGAGGCGAGTCCACACCAGTTTTCCGCTGCGGCACAGATCATCCAGCCAACTCGGTGAATAGTCCTTGAGCCGCGCCGGAAGAATGTCGCTGTCCCACGCCGACGCTGCTGCCGGGTAGCCTTCGAACTGACCGACAACCGCCGGCAACACGGCGCTGCCCTGACCCCGGGTGGACGAGGAGACATGCTGCCAGTCGAACAGGAAACGCATAAAATCCTGCAACGCCACCGGTTCGATTTCCCGGCGCAGGCGCTTGACGGTGTAGCGGTGAATACGCGCGAGCAGATGCCGTTCGCACCATTCTTCAGTCTTCAGCCCCGGCGTGAATTGACCACGCAGCACATAGCCTTCGCGTTCCAGTCGGGCGAGGGCTTGATGGACGTGTTCGGGCGGCAATGACAGCGGTTGCGCGATGGTCTCCAGTGGCAGCGGGCCGAATGCACTCAGTCGCGCGCGGATGACTTCCACCAAGGCATCGTCGGCGGTCCAGACTTCATCAAAACCGGGCAGGGCTTGCAGCACTGAAGATGCCTGTGGATAAAGCGCTTGCAGACAGGTCAGGCGTTCTCGCGCCAACCAGAGCGAATGCTCGGGATCGATTTGCAGTTGGCAGGCTCGACCCGTGTCGGCCAACGCATTCAGCCAATCGCGCCAATGCAGGTTGGCCTCGACTTCGTGGTCGCTGATGCAGGCCAGGCTCATCAGCGCTTCGTGCATTTCGTCGGGGCTGTTCGGCGTTGGCCAGGCTTCTTCACGTACGGCGGTGATCGCGTCGGCGTCCAGCGCACCGAGGTCATCGGTGGATTGCGGATCGCTCCAGCGGCGGTTGAGCACAGCCTGGGTGCGACGCTCTTCCAGCGGCGCGTCGTCGAGAAAGGTGTAGGGGCGTGCGCTGAGGATTTCCGCCGCCAGCGGCGAGGGCGCCGGCAGATCGCGAGCGATCAGGCGCACTTCACCGCGTTCCAGCCGTCGCAGGAGACCGAGCCAGCCCTCGCTGTCCATCGCTTCGTGCAGGCAATCGTCGAGGGTCTGTTCCACCAGCGGATGCTCGGGGATTTCTCGTTCGCCGGCGAGATTTTCCAGGCAGGCGATCTGATCGGGAAACACGCTGGCGATCAGGTCTTCGCTTTTCATTCGCTGCAACTGCGGCGGGACTTTTCGCCCGCTGACAAAACGCGGCAGGGCCAGCGCCACCCCGGCGTTCCAGCGCCAGCGCACGCCGAACAACGGTGCGTCGAGCACTGCTTGAATCAGGATGTGCTCGGCGCTGTTGCTGTGCAGATAACGCCAGACCTCGTCGAGTTCGAAACTGTGGCTGGTGGACAGCGACAGCACGATGGCGTCTTCGCTGGCGGCAGCCTGCAATTCGAAGTTGAAGGTGCGGCAGAAGCGCTTGCGCAGGGCCAGGCCCCAGGCGCGATTGATACGGCTGCCGAATGGCGAGTGGATGATCAGTTGGGTGCCGCCGGACTCGTCGAAAAACCGTTCCATCAGCAGCGTGTCCTGGGACGGCAGGGCGCCGAGGGAGAGGCGGGCTCGGGCCAGATAATCCACAAGCTGTTCGGCGCTGGCCAGGTCCAGTCCCAGGGTTGCGGTCAGCCAGTCGAGGGCCGGTTGCAGGTTGCCGGGGCTGGCGCTCAGCAGTTGATCGAGCTGTGCCTGCAGGCGGGCCACGGCCATCGACAATTCGGCGCTGCGACCGGGTGCTTCGCCGAGCCAGAACGGAATAGTCGGCGGTTGGCCCTGGGCATCCTCGACCCGCACCTTGCCGGTTTCCACCCGCAGGATTCGGTAGGAGGTGTTGCCGAGCTGGAACACATCGCCGGCAATGCTTTCCACGGCGAAGTCTTCGTTGACGCTGCCGATGTTCAGGCCCTGGGGTTCCAGCAGCACGCTGTAGTCGGCGTTGTCGGGGATGGTGCCGCCGCTGGTCACGGCCGTCAGCCGCGCACCGCGTCGTCCGCGCAAGGTTCGGCTTACAGCGTCGCGGTGCAGGTAGGCGCTGCGGATGCCCTGACGACCGTTGTAGCCTTCGGCGAGCATGGTCAGCAGCGCCTGATAATGCTTTTCGTCGAGGTCGGCGTAGGGTTCCGCGTGACGAAGCAGTGCGAGCAACGCGTCCTCGGCCCACTCCTGGCAACTGACCTCGGCGATGATCTGTTGCGCCAGCACATCCAGCGGCGCTTCGGGGATGTGCAGGGTGTCGAGTTCGCCCCGGCGCACGCAGTCGAGCAGCGCGGCGCATTCGATCAGGTCATCGCGGGTGGTGGCGAACAGGCGCCCCTTGGGCGTGCCGCCAACCTGGTGTCCGGAACGGCCGACCCGTTGCAGAAAACCGGCAATCGACCGCGGCGAAGCGATCTGGCACACAAGGTCGACTTCACCGATGTCGATCCCCAGTTCCAGCGACGCAGTGGCGATCAGCACTTGCAGTTCGCCACGCTTGAGGCGCTGTTCGGCGTCGAGACGAAACTCCTTGGCCAGACTGCCGTGGTGCGCGGCCACCGCGTGTTTGCCGAGGCGTTCGCTCAGGTGCCGACTCAGGCGTTCGGCGAGGCGCCGGGTGTTGACGAAAATCAGCGTGGTGCGGTGTTCGCTGGCGAGCGTGGCGAGGCGGTCGTAGACCAGCTCCCAGACATCATTGGCCATGACCGCCGACAACGGCACCGGCGGCACTTCGATGCCCAGATCCCGTGGGCGCGCGTGGCCGATGTCGATGATTTCGCACGGGCGCTCATGGCCGACCAGAAACCGTGCGACCGCATCGATCGGTTTTTGCGTGGCCGACAGCCCGATGCGGGTCAGCGGTTCGGCGCACAGCGCCTGCAAGCGTTCGAGGCTCAGGGCCAGGTGACTGCCACGTTTGCTGGCGGCAATGGCGTGGATTTCATCGACGATCACCGTGCGCGTGGTGCCGAGCATTTTGCGCCCGGACTCGGAACCGAGCAGTACGTAGAGAGATTCCGGGGTGGTCACCAGAATGTGCGGCGCACTTTTGCGCATGGCGGCGCGGTCTTTTTGCGGGGTGTCACCGGTGCGTACGGCAGTGGTGATTTCCAGTGCCGGCAGGTCCATTTGACGTAACTGGTCGGTTATCCCGGCCAGCGGATTTTGCAGGTTGATGCGGATGTCGTTGGACAACGCCTTGAGCGGCGAAACGTAGACCACCAGCGTCTCGTCCGGCAGACCGTCCGGGGTTTCCAGGCCACGGTGGACCAGATCGTCAAGCACCGCGAGAAATGCGGTGAGGGTCTTGCCGGAGCCGGTGGGCGCGGCGATCAGCGTCGAGCGTCGCTGGCGGATCAACGGCCATGCGCGGGCCTGGGCGGCGGTGACCGTCGCGAATGTGTGGCTGAACCAGGCGCTGACAGCGGGGTGGAAGCCTGCCAGGGCCGCGTCCTTGGGGAGGGGCAGATTCATGGCTTCAGTTATGCGGGTGAGCGGGCGAAGTTGCAAGTACCGCTGGGGATCTACACTTTACGGGTGACGGTTGCGCACTAAACCCGCAAAATGCAACGATTCCGGCAATTATCGACGACGGTGCCACGCGCATCGTCGCTAAAGCCATCGTTCCAATCAGACTGGGCCTGCTGACTCTATGCGAATGCGCCTTATGTTACTGGGCGGCGGAAATGCCCTTGGGCAGGCGCTGATTCGCCTCGGTGCGGAGGAAGACATCGGTTTCCTCGCCCCCCGCCCGCCCGAAGACGGCTGGGATGCCGCGAGCCTGACACAACTGCTCGACGACACCCGTCCCGATGCATTGATCAACCTTGCCTACTATTTCGACTGGTTCCAGGCCGAGACCGTCAGCGAAAGCCGTCTGTCGGGCCAGGAACGCGCCATCGAGCGTCTGGCCGAACTGTGCCAGCACCACAACATCGTGCTGGTGCAACCGTCCAGCTACCGGGTATTCGACGGTTCCCGTGCCACCGCCTACAGCGAAAAGGACGAGCCCGTGCCGTTGGGCCTGCGCGGTCAGGCGCTGTGGCGGATCGAGCAGAGCGTACGCGCCACTTGCCCGCAGCACGTGTTGCTGCGTTTTGGCTGGCTGCTCGATGACAGCCCGGAAGGCACCCTCGGGCGATTCCTGGCCCGTGCCGAACAGCCGGAAGAATTGCTGCTGGCTGACGACCGTCGCGGCAATCCGACCCCGGTCGACGATGCGGCCCGGGTGATCATTTCGGTGCTCAAACAACTCGATTGCGCCGCGCCGCTGTGGGGCACTTACCACTACGCCGGCCACGAGGCGACCACACCGCTGGCCCTGGGGCAGGCGATTCTCACCGAGGCTCGCAGCCTGCATCCGCTGGCGATCGAAGAACCGACCGCCCAGGCCCATGCCGCGCGTGAGGATGCCGCTGAAGAGCCGCAACACGCGGTGCTGGCCTGCAAGAAAATTCTGCACACTTTCGGGATCAAGCCGCGCGCCTGGCGCGCCGCACTCCCGGGCTTACTGGATAGGTTTTATCGCCATGGCTGACGGCCCTGTTTTAATCACCGGCGGCGCCGGTTTCATCGGTTCGCACCTGACTGACGCGTTGCTCGCCAACGGCCATTCGGTACGGATCCTCGATGACCTGTCGACCGGCAAACGCAGCAACTTGCCGCTGGACAATCCCAAGGTTGAACTGATCGTCGGCGACGTCGCCGACGCCGCGCTGGTTGCACAAGCGATGCAAGGTTGCAGCGCGGTCGCGCACCTGGCCGCCGTGGCGTCGGTGCAGGCGTCGGTGGATGATCCGGTGAAGACTCACCAGAGCAATTTCATCGGCACGCTCAACGTCTGCGAAGCCATGCGCGAGGCCGGCGTGAAGCGCGTGCTGTTCGCCTCCAGCGCCGCGGTCTACGGCAACAATGGCGAGGGCGAGTCGATCAACGAAGACACGCCGAAAGCGCCATTGACGCCGTATGCATCGGACAAACTGGCCGGTGAGCACTACTTCGATTTCTACCGCCGCCAGCACGGTCTGGAGCCGGTGATCTTCCGCTTCTTCAATATTTTCGGCCCGCGTCAGGATCCGTCCTCGCCGTACTCCGGCGTGATCAGCATCTTCAGCGAACGCGCGCAGAAAGGCTTGCCGATCACCGTGTTCGGCGATGGCGAGCAGACCCGGGATTTCATGTACGTCGAAGATCTGGTCGACGTGCTGGTGCAGGCCCTGGAAAAGCCTGAAGCGCAAGTCGGCGCGGTAAACGTCGGCTGGAATCAGGCGACCAATCTCAAGCAGATGCTGGCTGCGCTGGAAGCGGTGGTCGGCGAGTTGCCGCCGGTCAGCTATGGCCCGGCGCGCTCCGGTGACATCCGTCATTCGCGGGCGAACAACGCTCGGTTGCTCGAGCGATTCAAGTGCCCGACGCCAACGCCGATGAGCGTCGGCCTGGCACGTTTGCTCGGCCGCTGAGCTTCTCGCGGACATGAAAAAGGCGCCTTTTGACAGGCGCCTTTTTCACGGCCGGAAATCGGATTTCAAACACATTTCCTGTAGCGAGGGAGCTTGCTCCCCGGTCGATTGCGTAACATCGCCGTCAGTTCTGAGTCTGCCCGCCACCAAGCCTCATTCACCACCACGTGAACGTTCTTTGATTGCTCGCTTAGAACTTGTAGCCCAGACCGACCATGTACACAAATGGATCGACGTCGACGTTCACTTTTGCGCGAGTACCTGGAGCCACGGCGTTGTTCTCGACGGTGGCGCGGGTGTCGATGTCGATGTAGCGCACCTGGGCGTTGAGCATGATGTTGTCGGTCAGCATGTAGTCCGCACCGACCTGCCAGGCCAGGCCCCAGGAGTTTTTCGCCTTGAAGTTGCTGAAGCCGTTGGACTGGGCTTCGCTGCCGACGTGTTCGTCGTAGATCCAGGTGTAGTTGATGCCGCCGCCGATGTACGGCTGGAAGGCCGACTTCGCGTCCAGCGGATAGTAGACGACGCTCAGGGTCGGCGGCAGGTGCTTCAGGGTGCCGAGCTTGCCGTTGGCGGCTGGCAGTGCAGTGCCCTTGAGCTTCACGTCATGCTCGAACGGGGACGCGGCCAACAGCTCGATACCGATGTTGTTGGTCAGCATGTAGGCGAAGTTCAGACCCAGTTGGGTGTCGCTGCTCATGGTCGCCTTGCCGCCCAGGTTGGTGCCGCTCAGCGGACCCTGATCGACCTTGACGCTGGAGCTGTCGGCCTTCGGGTTGACGGTGATCGCACCGGCACGAACGATGATGTCGCCGGCTTCGTGGGCGTGGGCGAGCGGGGCTGCGAGCGCGAGGGCAAACAGCGAAGCGCTGAGCAAGGACTTGTTCATGGAAGCTCCCAAAGGACGTTAAAAATGTTTGATGTCCTATGGTACGAATCCGTCTGATACGGTCTTTTGACTCAGCTCAATGAAACAGTGATGGGCGGTTTTTTTGTGGAACCTTTGCTCGCGAAGCCGATTTGGCGGGCTATAACTGAGTGCCGGATTTACTCCGGCAGCTCGTAGACGTAAATCTTGTCCGCATCCATCTGATACCCGGCATCGGCCAGTTCGCTGGTGGACGCCTTGACCTGCAACGGCCCCTCGACCCAGTACGGCTGATACAGCTCGTCGAGCTTCACGCCGACGGCGCTTTTCACATGCACGATCTGGTTCGACGGCGGTGGCGGCACGTGGATGCAGGCGCCGAAATACGGCACCAGCAGGAAGTCCGTGGTGCGGCCTTCCTCGCTGACTTCCAGCGGTACGATGTAGCCCGGCAGGCGGATGTTCTGGCCGTCGAGGCTTTGCACCACCGGGGCGTTGGGCAGGTCCTGCTTGGCCGCTGGCGCGGATTCTGCGGACAGCGCATCGCTCATCTTCGACAGGTCATGCAGCGGCGTCATGTTCGGCACTTCGGGCGCCGCGTCCGGCGGGATCATCTCCGACCAGGTCAGGTCTTTCGGCGCCGTTGCCCACACGGGCAGGGCGACCAGCAACAGCAGCGCAAGGACAGCGCGGGGCATGGTGAACATCCTCATAAACGGATCGACAGGCCATCGGCCAATGATTGGCGATACGCGCGCCAGGCCGGCACGCTGCCCATCAGCAGCGCGGCAGCCAGAATGCCACCGAGCAGCGTCCATTCATACTCGCTTGGCCATGCCAGCGGCAGATACAAGCCGTAATTGGCCTGCACATAACCCTGTGCCGCGGCGATGCCGATGTACAGCAACGCCAGCCCGGCGATCACCCCGGTCAGCGCCAGCGCAAACGCTTCCAGCACCAGCAGGCTCGCGATGTGCCACGGCCGCGCTCCCACCGAACGCAGGATCGCCATTTCGCGGCGACGTTCGTTGAGGCTGGTGAGAATCGCCGTGAGCATGCCGATCAGCCCGGTCAGCACCACGAACAGCGAGACCACGAACAGCGCTTTTTCAGCGGTGCTCATCAGGCTCCAGAGTTCCTGCAGGGCCACGCCCGGCAGGATCGCCAGCATCGGCTCGCCACGGAATTCGTTGATCTCCCGTTGCAGCGCGAAGGTCGAAATCTTGCTGTTGAGGCCGAGCATGAACGCGGTGATCGCTTGTGGCGTCAGGTCCATGTTGCGCGCCTGATCGGCACTGATCCGCCCGTTGCCACGGGCCGGCACACCGTTGTGCCAGTCGATGTGGATTGCCTCCATGCCACCGAGGCTGATGTGCAACGTGCGGTCCACCGGCGTGCCGGTGCGCTTGAGAATGCCGACCACGGTGAACGGTTTGTCATCGTGCTTGACCAGACTGATCGCCGCCACGCCGTGGGCCAGTACCAGTTGGTCGCCGAGTTTGTAGTGCAGCGCCTCGGCCACTTCGGCACCGAGTACCACTTCAAACGGATCGGTAGCAAAGGCGCGGCCGTCGGCCAGTTCCAGATGCTGCTGGCGACCGTACTGGTAATGCTCGAAATAGGCTTCGGTGGTGCCCATCACCCGATAGCCGCGATGGGAATCGCCGAGGGACATCGGGATCGCCCACTTCACTTTCGGGTTGCTGGCGAAATGTTCGAAGCTGTCCCAACGAATGTTGTTGGTGGCGTTGCCGATGCGGAATACCGAGTACAGCAGCAGGTTCACCGAACCGGAGCGAGCGCCGACGATCAGGTCGGTGCCGCTGATGGTGCTGGCGAAACTGGCCTTGGCTTCGGTGCGCACCCGTTCCACTGCCAGCAACAGGCAGACGGAGAGGGCGATGGCGAAAGCGGTGAGCAGGGCGGTGAAGCGGCGGTTGGCGAGGCTGGCCATGGCCAGACGGAACAGATACATCTCAGACCTCGGCAGACGTGGCGGCGTGATTGAGTTCGGCCAGGGACAGGTGACGGTCGAACAGCGGCGCCAGGCTCTGGTCGTGGCTGACGAACAACAGGCTCGACCCGGCCTCACGGCACTCGGCGAACAACAGGCGAATGAAGTTTTCCCGGGCGTCGTAGTCCAGCGCCGAGGTCGGCTCGTCGGCGATCACCAGTTCCGGCTGACCGATCAACGCGCGCGCAGCGGCAACCCGTTGCTGTTGACCGATCGACAGCGAATCGGCACGTCGTCCGAGAATGCCTTCGTCCTTCAAACCCAGGTGGGCGAGCAGGGTGGCGGCTGCCTGATCGACGCTGCCATGACGCTGCTTCGCGCGTTCTGCACGCAGCTTCGAAAAGTGGCACGGCAGTTCGACGTTCTCGCGTACCGAGAGAAACGGCAGCAGGTTGAACTGCTGGAAGATGTAGCCGGTGTGATCGACACGAAAGCGATCGCGAGCGCCGGCACCCAGTTCGGTCAGTTCCTGGCCGAGCAGGCGAATGCTGCCGCGACCGGGCTTCTGCACCCCGCCGAGGAGGCCGAGCAGGGTGGTCTTGCCGCTGCCGCTGGGGCCCTTGAGGAACAGGGTTTCACCCGGTTCCAGACGAAACGCCGGGATGTCCAGCAGCGGCGGGTGACCGGGCCAGTTGAAGCCCAGGTCGGACAGTTCGATGAGTGCTTGGGTCATGGTGCCGGTTCGTGATCAGAATTTCAGGGCGGCGGATTTGGCCGTCACTTCCGTGCCTTGCTGGCCGTTCGGGCTGATCAGTTGTACCTGAATTTTCTGGGTCGCCGGGAAGGTATTGAAAATGTTCGCCAGATCCAGAGTAGTCAAGGCGCCCGGTGCTGCGCAGGTGAACTGGTAGTGAGCATGGATTTCGCTGTGATCGTGGTGATGCGCTTCGCCGCCCTTGGCGTCTTCATCGTGGTCATCGTCGTCATGATCGTCGGCATCCGGCTTGTCACCGAACAGCGGGCTCGACAGTTCCTGACGGGTGACCTTGCAACCGGCGGCGGCCGGCAGGCTGAACAGCGCCAGCGGCTTCTCGAGTTGCGCGCGAGCGGCAGCGACCTTGGCCTTGTCGGCATCGCTGGTGGCGACGTGTTCGAAGCCGACCAGGTTCATCGCCGGGCTTTCCAGCTCCAGTTCCAGGGTCTGGCCGTCGAGCGCAGCGTTCAGGCGACCGACGCCATGTTCGTGGGCACCGAGGCTGCCGTGTTCATGATCGTGGTCATGCTCATCGGCAGCCTGGGCGATGGCCAGCGGCAACAGGGCAAACGGCAAAGCGAGCAGCAGACGACGCATGGCGAACTCCGGGAAGTAAAGTGAAGAGTTTGTTATGTAATCTTATAACGAAAGTGCGCAGAGTTTGCCCGCCCGCTTGGCGTTACACAAGTCCCATGGGAGCATGCAGGTCAGAAATGTGCGGGAGCGAAGTTATGTTGCGGATACGCGGAACCGTCGGCGAGTTGCCGGTGGATTTGACCCTGGAACTGGATGAAAGCGACTGGGCGCGGCTCGGTTCGCAGTTGGGCGTGCAGGTGCAGACGGCCCAGCCGCAAGCAGCCGCGGCGCCGGTGGCGAAACCGGTCAATCAGGATGACGCGTTGTGGCAGGTCGCCAGGGATCTGTTGCGCAAGGCCGGGCAACTCAGCGGGCCGGAGCTGCTGGATCAGCTCGAAGGGCTGACCGGCAGTGCGGCGGCGGGCAAGCGCTTGCTGGTGCGCCTGCGTCATTCATCCGACGTGAAAGTGCTGAGCGGCGGGGATACGCCGCTCTACAGCTGGATCGAGTAAGCGCTTAGTACAGCGCCGCAAACACCTTGCGCCGGTAAGCGGTCACCAACGGGTGATCGTTGCCCAGCAGTTCGAACACTTGCAGCAAGGTCTTGTGCGGCAGGCCTTCGCCGTAGCTGCGGTTGCGGATGAACAGCTTGAGCAGAGCGTCCAGCGCCGCTTCGTATTGCTGACGGGCCAGTTGCTGGATCGCCAGTTGATACACCGCTTCATCGTCCTGCGGGTTCTGCGCCAGACGGCTTTTCAGGTCGGCGGCGTCCGGCAGGTCGCGGGCCAGACCAAGGAACTTGATCTGCGCCTTGGCACCGGCCAGTGCGGCTTTGTGCTCGTCGCTTTTGACCGCGTCGAGCACGGTTTGCGCTTCGCCCAGTTCACCGCGCTCGGTCAGGCAGCGGGCATACAGGATCAGCGCCTTGGCGTTGGTGTTGTCTTCATTGAGCATCACCACCAGCGCGGCTTCGGCATCGGCGTAACGGCCTTCGTCGAACAGCGCCTGAGCCTGTTCGAATGGATCGGCGGCGGCCGGTGGCGGCATCTTCACATGCGGTTCGAGCAGGGCACGCACAGCGGACTCCGGCTGGGCCCCGGCGAAACCATCCACCGGTTGACCGTCCTTGAACAGCACCACGGTCGGCAGGCTGCGGATACCGAAGCGGGCGACGATGTCCTGCTCGACGTCGCAGTCGACCTTGGCCAGCAGCAACTCGCCCTGATAGCTCTCGGCGATCCCTTGCAGCATTGGCATCAGCGCTTTGCACGGCGCGCACCATTCGGCCCAGAAATCCACCAGCACCGGTTTTTGAAAGGAGGCCTCGATCACCGACTGGTCGAAGTCGGCCGTCGTGGCGTCGAAGATGTACGGCGTTTGCTGACTCATGGGGTATCTCGTAAAAGCGTGAATGGGGCAACTATACGGTCAGGCGCGGGCCGCGTGGTAGAGGCTGACATGGCGAAACTCTTCGGGCTCGGCCAGATCCGGCAGGGTCATGGCTTCGAGCATTTTGATCCGCCGGTACAGCGGATGACGGAAATCCCTGACCCGCGAATCCGCCACCAATGCTTCGCGGCCGCGACTGAGAAACGCGTCAAGCAGCGGCAGGTTCTCGCGGTCGTACAGAACGTCGGCCACCAGGATCAGATCAAAGCGATCCGCCTCGGCGAAGAAGTCCGTGGAATAGCTCATCTGCACATCATTGAGTTCGGCGTTGGCCCGGCAGGCGGCAATCGCCAGCGGGTCGAGGTCGCAGGCCACCACTTCCAGCGCGCCGGCCTTCACGGCGGCAATCCCGGCGATCCCGGAACCGGCGCCGAAATCCAGCACGCGTTTACCACGCACCCACTCGGGAAACTCCGCCAGATAACGCGCCACCGCCAGACCACTGGCCCAGCAGAAACTCCAGTACGGCGGTTCATGCAGGATTCGTTGGGTTTCTTCCTGGCTGAATTCGCGCGCCATGTTGTCGCCGTCGATCAGCCACAGCTGCAAATCGGTGTCCGGCAACGCACAGGCTTTCAGTCGCGCGTCGCCGAGCAACTCGCCCAGCGCCTGTTGCAGGTCTAACGGTGCATTCATGGAGCTTTGACAAATTGCAGTTGGCCCAACGCCTGGGTGGTCGGCTGGCTGATGGTCTGCGACGGCAGGTGCAGGATCAACTGGCCGGATTGAGTGGCGCGGCCCCGCAGTTCGACCCGCGCGCCGGCCGGGAAGGCATCAGGGTTGAAACGCAGGCGGAACGGTAGAACCTGGTTGTTGCCGATCAGACTGGAGCTGGCGAGTAACTGCTGTGGGCGACCTTTCTCGTCGATCACCAGCAGCGCCAGTTCGACTTCGGCGCCAGCCGGCACGCCTTGCAGGGTGCCGCTCAGTTCACGTTGATACGCGGGCAACGGGCCGAGGTCGGCAGCTTCCCTGGCCTTTTTCTGCGCCTGTTGCGGCGCCGGGCCCGGTGTAGGCGGCTGCGGCTTGGGCGCGTCGCTGCCACAGGCCACCAGCAGGCTGAAAACACTGAGCAAAACGAGCGGTCGTAACGACATTGGCGGCTCCAGCAAAATGAAATCCATGGATCAAACGATCATGGCAGTCTGTATACCGCAAAGCCTATGGCTTGTCTTGCCACCGGGATGCGCTACCATGGCCCTCCCTTTTTTTGTTGCCAGCCACCATGCACTGTCCCTTCTGCGGTGCCAACGACACCAAGGTCATCGACTCGCGTCTGGTCGCCGAGGGCGAACAGGTGCGCCGCCGGCGTGAATGCCTGGCCTGCGGCGAACGTTTCACGACGTTCGAGACGGCCGAACTGGTGTTGCCGCGCCTGATCAAAACCGACGGCAGCCGCCAACCGTTCGACGAAGAAAAACTCCGCGCCGGCATGCAGCGCGCCCTGGAGAAACGTCCGGTGAGCGTCGAGCGTCTCGAGTCCTCGCTGGTGCACATCAAACACAAGCTGCGCGCCACCGGCGAACGCGAGGTCAAATCCCTCGTGGTCGGCGAACTGGTGATGGCCGAGCTGCAAAAGCTCGATGAAGTCGCCTACATCCGTTTCGCTTCCGTGTATCGCCGCTTCCAGGACCTCAACGAGTTCCGCGAAGAGATCGACCGCCTCGCCCGTGAACCGGTGAAAGAATGACCAGCGCCGCCGAACAGGCCATCCTCGACGCCCACTTCATGGCCCGGGCCCTGGAATTGGCGCGCAAAGGGCATTACACGACCCATCCCAATCCACGGGTCGGCTGCGTGATCGTGCGCGACGGGCAGATTGTCGGCGAAGGCTGGCATGAGCGTGCCGGCGAACCCCACGCCGAAGTCCACGCCCTGCGCGCCGCCGGTGAGCTGGCCCGGGGCGCGACCGCTTACGTCACTCTCGAACCTTGCAGCCATCACGGTCGTACACCGCCGTGCGCCGATGCGCTGGTGAATGCCGGTTTGGGGCGGGTGGTCGCGGCAATGCGCGATCCCAATCCGCAAGTCGCCGGGCGCGGTTTGCAGCGTCTGGCCGATGCCGGCATCGCCACCGAAAGCGGCGTGCTGGAAGCCGAAGCACGCAAGCTCAATCAAGGTTTTCTGAAACGCATGGAGCACGGCTTGCCGTTCGTGCGGGTCAAGTTGGCCATGAGCCTCGACGGCCGCACAGCGATGGAAAGCGGAGAGAGCCAATGGATCACCGGGCCTGCCGCGCGTTCGGCGGTGCAGCGTTTGCGCGCCCAGGCCAGCGTGGTGCTGACAGGTGCCGACACGGTGCTGGCCGATGGTGCACGACTGACCGTGCGCGGCGATGAGCTGGGTCTGGATGCCGAGCAAACTGCGCTGGCCCTGAGCCGTCCGCCGCTGCGCGTGCTGATCGACGGGCGCCTGCGAGTACCGCTGGATGCGCCGTTCTTCAAGGCCGGCCCGGCGCTGGTCGCCACCTGCGTGGCCATCGAAGAACAGTACGCCCACGGCCCGGAATGCCTGATCGTGCCGGGTGATGACGGTCAGGTCGATCTGCGCCAATTGCTGATTGAACTGGCCAGCCGTGGCGTCAACGAAGTGCTGGTCGAGGCCGGTCCGCGACTGGCCGGTGCGTTTGCCCAGCTCGGTCTGGTCGACGAGTTCGTGATCTTCATCGCCGGCAAGTTTCTCGGCTCCACGGCGCGTCCGTTGCTGGACTGGCCGCTAGCCTATATGAAGGATGCGCCGGAACTGAAAATCACTGAAATTCGCGCGGTTGGCGATGACTGGCGAGTCACTGCAATCCCTGTCTCATCGGCGAGCGTATAATTCCCGGCCATCGCGTTAGCGCTGGCTTCGTTCTCAAGGAGAACCCCATGTTTACCGGCATCATCGAATCCATCGGCAGTATCCGCGCACTGACCCCAAAGGGCGGTGATGTGCGGGTGCATGTCGAAACCGGCAAGCTCGACCTGAGCGACGTCAAACTCGGCGACAGCATCGCGGTCAACGGCGTGTGCCTGACCGCTGTGGAGCTGCCGGGCGACGGCTTTGCCGCCGACGTCAGTCGCGAAACCCTCGACTGCACCGCCATGAATGACCTGAAGAGCGGTAGCCCGGTCAACCTGGAAAAAGCCCTGACCCCGACCACCCGTCTCGGCGGGCATCTGGTCAGCGGTCACGTCGACGGTGTCGGCGAAGTGGTCTCGCGCAGCGACAATGCCCGCGCCGTGGAATTTCGCATCCGCGCGCCGAAAGAGCTGGCCAAGTACATCGCCCACAAAGGCTCGATCACCGTCGACGGCACCAGCCTGACCGTGAACGCGGTCGATGGCGCCGAATTCCTGCTGACGATCATCCCGCACACCTTGAGCGAAACCATCATGGCGTCCTACAAGCCAGGTCGCCGGGTGAACCTGGAAGTCGACTTGCTGGCGCGTTATCTGGAGCGTCTGCTGTTGGGCGACAAGGCTGCAGAGCCAACGTCCGGCGGCATCACTGAAAGCTTTCTGGCCGCCAACGGCTACCTCAAATCCTGACTGAAGGGGGTGCCTTGTGGCGCTCAATAGCATCGAAGAACTGGTTGAAGACATCCGCCAAGGCAAGATGGTCATCCTCATGGATGACGAAGACCGCGAGAACGAAGGCGACCTGATCATGGCCGCCGAATGCTGCAAGGCCGAGCACATCAATTTCATGGCCAAGCACGCCCGTGGCCTGATCTGCATGCCGATGAGCCGCGAGCGCTGCGAAACCCTGAAGCTGCCGCTGATGGCACCGCGCAACGGTTCCGGTTTCGGCACCAAGTTCACCGTGTCGATCGAAGCTGCCGAGGGCGTGACTACCGGCATCTCCGCCGCTGACCGCGCACGCACCGTGCAAGCGGCTGCGGCGAAAGACGCGAAAGCCGAAGACATCGTCAGCCCGGGCCACATCTTCCCGCTGATGGCTCAGGCCGGTGGCACCCTGGCGCGCGCCGGTCACACCGAAGCGGCTTGCGACCTGGCACGCATGGCCGGTTTCGAGCCGAGCGGCGTGATCTGCGAAGTGATGAACGACGACGGCACCATGTCCCGTCGCGCCGAACTGGAAGCTTTCGCGGCCGAACACAACATCAAGATCGGCACCATCGCCGACCTGATTCACTACCGGATGATCCACGAACGTACCGTTCAGCGGATTGCCGAGCAGCCACTGGACAGCGAACTGGGCCAATTCAACCTGGTGACCTATCGTGATTCCGTGGAAGGCGACGTGCACATGGCACTGACCCTGGGCACCGTTTGCGCCGAAGAACCGACCCTGGTTCGTGTGCACAACATGGACCCGCTGCGCGACCTGCTGATGGTCAAGCAACCGGGCCGCTGGAGCCTGCGCGCCGCCATGGCTGCGGTTGCCGAGGCCGGCAGCGGTGTGGTGCTGCTGCTCGGTCACCCGCTCGATGGCGACGTGTTGCTGGCGCATATCCGCGAAACCGGCGATCAGGCGGCGGTGAAAAAACCGACCACCTACAGCATCGTCGGTGCCGGTTCGCAGATCCTGCGTGACCTCGGTGTGCGCAAAATGCGCCTGATGTCCGCACCGATGAAATTTAATGCGATATCCGGTTTCGATCTGGAAGTTGTAGAATACGTGCCCTCCGAATAATGACCGGTTGTTTCCGGACCCGAATTCGCGGCAAATAAATCACTGAGGGACGCGGAACAGACGCGTCCCGGCTCTTTAAGAGATCTGACGAATGACCCTGAAGACCATCGAAGGTACCTTCATCGCCCCTAAAGGCCGCTACGCTTTGGTAGTAGGCCGTTTCAACAGTTTCGTGGTTGAAAGCCTGGTCAGCGGTGCAGTTGATGCCCTGGTTCGCCACGGCGTGAGCGAAAGCGACATCACCATCATCCGCGCACCTGGCGCCTTCGAAATCCCGCTGGTTGCGCAAAAAGTCGCCCAGAAAGGCGAGTTCGCAGCAATCATCGCCCTGGGCGCGGTCATTCGTGGCGGCACTCCGCACTTCGAATACGTGGCTGGCGAGTGCACCAAGGGCCTGGCCCAGGTGTCCATGGAATTCGGCGTACCGGTCGCTTTCGGCGTCCTGACCGTTGATTCCATCGAGCAAGCCATCGAACGTTCCGGCACCAAGGCCGGCAACAAAGGTGCTGAAGCTGCCCTGTCCGCTCTGGAAATGGTCAGCCTGCTGGCGCAGTTGGAGGCCAAGTGATTAGCGACGAAAGCGATCGTTTCAACCCGCGCGACCCGAAACCTGCGGATGCCGGCAAGCCATCAAAGAGCGTCAAGCGCCGCGAAGCCCGTCAGCTCGCGACTCAGGCTCTGTATCAATGGCACATGGCCAAGGCTTCGCTGAACGAGATCGAAGCGCAATTCCGGGTCGATAACGATTTTACCGATGTCGATGGCGCGTATTTCCGCGAAATCCTGCACGGGGTTCCGGCCAGCCGCACCGAAATCGACAACGCGCTCACGCCTTGCCTGGATCTGGCGATCGAAGAGCTGGACCCGGTTGAACTGGCGGTTCTGCGCCTGTCCACCTGGGAACTGCTCAAGCGCGTCGACGTGCCGTACCGCGTTGTGATCAACGAAGGTATCGAACTGGCCAAGGTGTTCGGTTCCACCGACGGCCACAAGTTCGTCAACGGCGTTCTCGACAAGCTGGCTCCGCGCCTGCGTGAAGCTGAAGTCAAGGCGTTCAAGCGCTGATCAGCGCTTGATATCGCAATGGGCGAGTTTGAGCTGATCCGCAATTTCTTCGCCGCCGCGCCTTGTGCGCAGGGGGGCGAAGGCGTTGCACTGGGGATCGGCGACGACTGCGCCTTGCTGGCGGTTCCTTCCGGGGAGCAGCTGGCGATTTCCACCGATACGCTGGTGGCCGGCGTGCATTTCGCCGATCCCTGCGATCCGTTTCTGCTCGGTCAGCGCTCGCTGGCCGTGGCGGTCAGCGATCTGGCTGCCATGGGCGCCACGCCCGTTGCCTTTACCCTTGCCCTGACCTTGCCGACGGTGACTGCCGATTGGCTGCAAGCCTATGCCCGTGGTTTGAACCGTATGGCGCAAAGCTGCAGCGTGGCGCTGGTTGGCGGCGATACCACTCGCGGGCCGTTGAGCCTGACCGTCACCGTGTTCGGTCGCGTCCCGGCCGGAAAGGCCCTGACCCGCAGCGGCGCGCAGCCGGGCGATCTGCTGTGCGTCGGCGGCGAACTGGGCAATGCCGCAGGGGCCTTGCCGCTGGTGCTCGGCCAGCGCGAAGCCGAGCCGGACATCGCCCAGCCGCTGCTCGATCATTACTGGTCGCCGCAACCGCAACTCGCCCTCGGTCAGGCCTTGCGTGGCAAGGCTACGTCGGCACTGGATATCTCCGATGGCCTGCTCGCCGATTGCGGCCACATCGCACTGGCCTCGAAGGTTCGCCTCGAAGTCGAGCGCGAGCGCGTGCCGCTGTCGGAGGCGCTGGTGGCGTTTCTCGGTCAGCGCGGCGCCGAGCGTGCGGCGTTGAGCGGTGGCGATGATTACGTGCTGGCCTTTACCTTGCCGTCCGTCGAATTGCCGGCGCTGCTGGCCGATGGCTGGCCGATCCATGTGATCGGGCGCGTGGCCGAGGGGCAGGGCGTGGTGCTGCTGGATCGCGAAGGGCATGACATCACCCCGCAAATCCGGGGTTATCAACATTTTCAGGAGTCACCGTGACAGATCACCCGAAACAGGTTCCCGGCGAGTTCGTTCCGCCGTCGGTCTGGCGCAACCCCTGGCATTTCCTCGCGTTCGGCTTCGGTTCCGGCACCTTGCCGAAAGCACCGGGCACGTGGGGCTCGTTAGTTGCGCTACCCTTTATTCCGTTGTGGCAGATGTTGCCCGACTGGGGTTACTGGCTGATGCTCGGGATCACCATGCTGTTCGGCTTCTGGCTGTGCGGCAAGGTCGCCGACGATCTGCGGGTACACGACCACGAAGGCATCGTCTGGGACGAAATGGTCGGGATGTGGATCACCCTGTGGCTGGTGCCGGAAGGCTGGTACTGGTTGCTCGCCGGGTTTTTGATGTTCCGCTTCTTCGACATCCTCAAGCCATGGCCGATCCGCTGGATCGACCGGCATGTGCATGGCGGCGTCGGCATCATGCTCGACGACGTGCTGGCGGGTGTGTTCGCCTGGTTGGCGATGCAGGGACTGGTGTGGATTTTCGCCTGATTTCAAGGCGTGGATGAGGGACACAGGGATGGCTCGACGCGGCTTGTTGGTACTGTTTTTTACCCTGCTGGGTGTGCTGGCCGGTGCGGTGGCACAGGCGCAGGACGCAACGCCGTCGGTGATTCACCTGGCCAGCGAAGAATGGGAAGACTACACCGCTGCCGATGGCCACGGCCTGGGCTGGGACGTGTTGCGCAAAGTGTTCGAGCCGGCCGGCGTGACTCTGGATATCCGCTCCGTGCCGTACACCCGTTCGGTGGGCCTGGTGCAACTGAAGGAAGTCGACGCACTGGTCGGCTCCTATCGCGGTGAAGCCGAGCAGGTGCTGTACCCGAAATGGAACTTCGATTCCGACCACATCTACGCACTCGGCCTTGCCAGCAACCCGTCGCCGACCCAGGCGAACCTTGGCAAGTACCGACTGGCCTGGGTGCGGGGTTATCGGTATGAAACCTACCTGCCGAACGTCAAACGCTTCAACCAGATCGAACGCCGCACCGGAATCCTGTCGATGCTCAAGCAGGGGCGGGCGGATTACTACATCGATGCGCTGACGGAAATCGAAGCGGTGGTGAGAAACGCCGCCGACCCTTCGCAATACCATTACTCGCATCTGGCGGAGTTGCCGCTGTACCTCGGTTTCGCCGACACCCCGCAGGCCCGCGCACTGATGTCGATCTACGACCAGCGCATGGAACAACTGGTGAAAAGCGGCGAGCTGAAACCGATCTTCGAACACTGGAAGCAGCCGTATCCGTTCGAGTAAACGCGATGATGTCGGGCCTGTTATCAAACTTTTTGATCGTTATGGCCGATAATTCAGCCTAAGCGCCTGCAGGAACCTGCTGTTACAATGCCGCCCAGCGAATCTTCAGACTTTTTAGATCAGGAGCACACCGGTGCCTGTCGTTTTTGTCGCCGCTTCCAAGCTGCCAACGCCTTTTGCGCAATTCACCATGCACGGTTTTCTCGATGAAGCCACCGGCCGCGAACACGTCGTGCTGAGCCTGGGTGAGATTGCCGACGGTGCCCCGGTACTCGGCCGGTTGCACTCCGAATGCCTGACCGGCGATGCCTTGTTCAGTCAGCGTTGCGACTGCGGCTCGCAACTGGAGGCCGCCCTCAAGGCGATCGCCCGTGAAGGTCGTGGCGTGTTGCTGTACCTGCGTCAGGAAGGCCGTGGCATTGGCCTGCTGAACAAGATCCGTGCCTACGAATTGCAGGACGGCGGTGCCGACACCGTTGAAGCCAACGAGCGTCTGGGTTTTGCCGCCGACCAGCGTGACTACGCCATGTGTCTGCCGATGCTTGAGCATCTGGGCGTGAAATCCCTGCGCCTGATGACCAACAACCCGCGCAAGGTCAAAGCCCTGACCGACATGAATATCGTCGTCGCCGAGCGCGTGCCGCTGCACACAGGCCACAACCCGCACAACAAACTCTACCTGGCGACCAAAGCCAGCAAACTCGACCACATGATGGGCAACGAACATCAGGGCGAGGTAGACCGGGCGTGACTCGCGGTCAGGTGCGGCGCCGTCTGTCAGTCGCCTGGTGGAAATACCTGGCGCTGGCACTGGTGCCGCTGTTTGTACTCAACGGCGTGTTCGGCGAGAGCGAAGCCATCCTGCCAGTGCTGGCGATGCCCTTGTTTATCGCTGGTGTGGCCTCGATGTTTGTCAGCCTGAAGTTTTTCGGCCGTTACAAACATGCGCTGATCGCCACACAAAAAGCCCTCGATACTCCTGAAGAACCCGCTGCGTGGATAGCCCTCGCTGCGCGTCGTCGCACAGCGTTTCTGGTGGCGGGGTTGCCGGCGTGGATCGGTGCACTGGCGGTGTTCGTCGGCCTGGAGGCCGTACCGCTGATGTTGCTGGCGCTGTCCACGGCGGTGCTGTTCTACCTCTACCGTATCCCGCGTCAACTCGGTTGATGCGCCGTCTCTGGCTGGCGGTTCTGCTGCTGGCCGTCAGCAGTGAAACCCTGGCCGCTCTGCGAGTGGTCAGCCTCGCGCCATCCTTGTCTGAAATCGTCGTCGAGCTGGATTCGGCCGATCTGTTGGTCGGCGTGCTGGATGCCGGTGACCGGCCGTCTGCGATCAAGGATGTGCCTTCGGTGGGTCGTTATGGTCAGCTCGACATGGAACGGCTGCTCAGCCTCAAGCCTGACTTGTTGCTGCTGTGGCCCGGCAGTGTCGGCCCGGCCCAGCGCGATCAGCTCAAGCGTCTGAACATCCCGACTTTCGTTGCCGAACCCCACAGTTTCGAACAGTTGATCACGCAGATCGAAGCCATCGCTGCGCAGCTTGGTCGCCCTGAGCGCGGGGTTGAGCGGGCGACTGGGTTGCGGCGCAAGCTCGACGAGCTGCGCCAACGCTATCGGCGGGAAACGCCGTTGCGGGTGTTCTACCAGGTCTGGGACAAGCCGCTGTACACCGTCGGTGGCGGGCAGATCATCAGCGATGCGCTTGAAGTGTGCGGTGCACGCAATGCGTTTGCCGACCTGACATTGCCGGCGCCGCAGGTGAGCATCGAAGCCGTTTTACAGCGTGACCCCGAAGTGATTCTGGCCGGCGACCAGTCACAACTGAACGCATGGAACGCCTGGCCGCAGGTGGCAGCAGTCAAGCACAGGCAGTTGCTGCTGGTCACGGACAAAGGTCTGGAGCGTCCGAGCGGGCAGATGATCGAGGCGACCGCCAAGCTCTGCCAGCTGATTGCGCCAGACCGTTGACCGCTACAGCTGCGGTGTCCAGGTCACTCCGAACATGAACGCCCGACCTTCCTCGCGATAGCCATACTGACTGCCGTCATGGCTGTACAGCGCTCGGCTGTAACCCTTGTCCAGCAGGTTATCCACCTTGAAATCCAGCTTGATCTCACGGTTCAGCGCCCAACTGCTGCGCAGTCCGAGTAGCGCATAACCACCCAATGGTTGTTGATTGTTCAGGTCGTCATAGCTGCTGCTGACGGCCTGCCAACTGGCGCCGAGGCCGAGACGATCGAATTGTCGATCCAGATCCCAGCTCAGCGTCCGGCGTGCACGGCGCGCCAGGGTGTGACCGGTGTCGCGGTCGCGGGGATCGATGATTGCGACGCCGAGGTTGCTCTGCCAGCCCAGCAGTTCCTGTTTCAGCGCTGCCTCAAAGCCGTTGATCCGCGCCGACGCGACGTTTTCCGGGCGTGAGTTGCTGCCGAAGATGATCGCGTCTTCCAGGTCTGTCCGATACAGCGAGGCTTCGAGGCGGCTGCTGTCGCTCAACTGGCTGCGCCATTGCAGCTCGTAGCTTTTCGAGGTTTCCGGTTTCAGATCCGGGTTGCTGAAGTCCGGGTAATACAGGTCGTTGAAGGTCGGTGCACGGAAGCCTTCGCTGTAGCTGAGAAGCAGATCGTTGTCCGGGTTGACCGGCAATGTCAGCGTGCCGCTCCAGCTGTTCTGGCCGCCGAACTGCTGATTGTCGTCACGGCGCAGGCCGAGTTCGGTGGAGAAACTGTCGGCCTGGAAGCGATGCTGAATGAAGGCCGCACGGTTCCAGCGGCTGTCCTCGTCGAACGCGGTGCTGCTGTTGACTCGGTCTTCATACCAGTCGCCACCGAGGATCAGGCTGTTGCGCGCATCCAGGGTCAGGTCGTTCTGCCAGGTCACCGAGTCGCGGTAGGTGTTGAACACCGAGCGTTCGTCGCTGAGCTTGTCGAACGTCTTCTCGCGGTTTTCGCTGTGGCCGAGTTCCAGACGCGATTTCCAGCGCTCGTTGATCCGTGCGTCGATGTAGCTGCTGAAACTGCTGACGGTGAAATCGCTGTAGGGCTGCTGCTGGACGGAGTCGAAGGTGACTGGGTCGAAGCGTCCGAACGGGTTGTCGAACTCGCTTTTGCCACGGTTATCCAGCAGGTTGGCGCCGACTTCGACACCATCGGTCAGCGCATGGCTGAGGCTCAGACTGATGGATTTGTTGCGGTAGGCGTCGTGGTCGCTGTCGCTGGGATACGACTCGTGGGTGCGGTCGAGACCGGCGGTTTCATCGAGGCTGGCACCGAGGTTGAAGCGGGTTTTCTCGTCGCCGCCGGACAGGCCGACACTGCGCTCCCAGGTCTGATGGCTGCCGAATCCGACATGCATCCGCGGCTGCAAGCCTTGTTCGCCGCCGCGCCGGGTGAAGATCTGAATCACCCCGCCAATTGCATCGCTGCCATAGATCACCGAACGCGAACCGCGCAGCACTTCGACGCGTTCGATCTGTTCGATGTTCAGGTGTTGCAGGTTGCTGTCCCCGGAGGTGGAGTTGCCGATGCGCTGGCCATCGACCAGCACCAGGCTTTGCGCCGACTGGGTACCACGAATGTAGATCCCCGGCAGACTGCCGCGCCCGCCGGTTTGCGCCACTTGCACGCCCGGTACCCGTTGCAGCAGGTCGGTGACGCTGCTCGGTTGCAGACGTTCGATGTCTTCGCGGGTGAACACGGTGTTGGCGGCGCTGCTGTCGTTGCGTGCTTCCACCTGGCGGTTGGCGCTGATCAGCATGTCCGGCAGCTTCAGGGCCTGATCGCGTTCGAAGGTATCGGCGAGGGCGTTGGCGGTTGGCAGCAGGAGAAGGGGCAGGGCGAGACGCGAGAGGTTCATCGGTATTCCGTCGGTATTTCCGGTGTGCGCAAATCAATGTGGGAGCGAGCCTGCTCGCGATTGCGGTGTGTCAGTCGACATTGAAGTGACTGACAGTGCGCTATCGCGAGCAGGCTCGCTCCCACATGGGCATTGCGTTTTACTTGTTAAGCAGCTCCAGGCGCTCGCGCACCGCCGCTTCGATCCCTGCCTCGTCCAGCCCGCACTCGGCCAGCATCTGCGCCGGTTTGGCGTGCTCGACGTAAACGTCCGGCAAGCCCAGGTGCAGCACCGACTTGAGAATGTTTTCACGGGCGAGGAATTCGCTGACCGCGCCACCGGCACCGCCCATGATCGCGTTCTCTTCGATGGTCACCAGCAGGTCGTGGCTGGCGGCGATTTCACGCACCAACGCTTCGTCCATCGGTTTGACGAAACGCATGTCGACCACGGTGGCATCCAGCGTTTCGGCGACGTTCAGCGCTTCGGCCAGTTGCACGCCGAACACCAGCAGGGCGACCTTGCTGCCCTGACGACGAACCACACCCTTGCCGATCTCGATCGGTTCGAGGTCTTTCTCGATGGTCGCGTTCGGGCCGGTGCCGCGCGGGTAACGCACCGCCGCCGGGCCGTTGTACAGGTGACCGGTGGTGAGCATCTTGCGCAGTTCGTTTTCATCGCTCGGGGTCATGATGACCATGCCCGGGATGCAGCGCAGGAACGACAGATCGAAGCTGCCGGCGTGGGTCGGGCCGTCTTCGCCCACCAGACCGGCGCGGTCGATGGCGAACAGCACGTCGAGGTTCTGCACCGCAACGTCATGCACCAACTGGTCGTAGCCGCGTTGCAGGAACGTCGAGTAGATCGCCACCACCGGTTTGGCGCCTTCGCAGGCCATGCCGGCCGCGAGGGTCACGGCGTGTTGCTCGGCAATCGCCACGTCGAAGTAGCGCAGCGGGAAGCGTTCGCTGAACGCCACCAGATCCGAACCTTCCTTCATCGCCGGGGTGATGCCCACCAGACGCGGGTCGGCAGCGGCCATGTCGCACAGCCATTCACCGAACACACCGGAATACTTCGGCCCGCCGGCCTTCTTCGGCGCGGCAGCCGGGGCGCCCAGCGGTTCGAGTTTGGTGATGGCGTGGTAACCGATCGGGTCGACTTCCGCCGGGGCGAAGCCTTTGCCTTTCTTGGTGACGATGTGCAGGAACTGCGGGCCCTTCAGATCGCGCATGTTGCGCAGGGTGGCGATCAGGGTCGGCAGGTCGTGGCCATCGATCGGGCCGATGTAGTTCCAGCCCAGTTCTTCGAAGAGGGTGCCGGGAACCAGCATGCCTTTTGCGTATTCTTCGGTGCGACGGGCGATTTCCCAGGCGCCGGGCAGGCGCGACAGGACTTTCTTGCTGCCTTCACGCATGCTCGCGTAAGTGCGGCTGGAAAGGATCTTCGCCAGATAATTCGACAGACCGCCGACGTTGCGCGAGATCGACATGTCGTTGTCGTTGAGGATCACCAGCATGTTGGCGTTCACTTCCGGCGCGTGGTTCAGCGCCTCGAAGGCCATGCCGGCGGTCAATGCGCCGTCACCGATCACGGCAATCGCCTTGCGATCACTGTTCTGCAGGCGAGCGGCGATGGCCATGCCCAGCGCGGCACTGATCGAGGTGCTGGAGTGGCCGACGCCAAAGGTGTCGTACTCGCTCTCGGAGCGACGCGGGAAGGCAGCGATGCCGTCCTTCTGGCGCAGGGTTTCCATGCGCTCGCGGCGACCGGTGAGGATCTTGTGCGGATAGGCCTGATGACCGACGTCCCACACCAGCCGGTCGTCCGGGGTGTCGAAGACGTAATGCAACGCGATGGTCAGCTCGATGACGCCCAGGCCGGCACCGAAATGCCCACCGGTCTGGCCGACCGTGTAGAGCAATTCCAGGCGCAACTCATCAGCCAGGGTTTCCAGCTCGGCTTCGCCTAACCGGCGCAGGCCGTCCGGCGTGTTCGCGCGGTCGAGCAGGGGCGTGGTCGGGCGCTTGCGGGGAATCTCATGGAACGTCGTGGGCATCAGGCGAATCGTTATAGGTATAAAAGATGCGGCAGTTTACCTGATGCATCGTCCCCTGCCCACGCGTTGGTCTTTTTTGGCTGATTAGCCTTTAGTTGCGCCGGTCGACGATATACCGGGCCAGATCGCGCAATGGCTCGGCAGCCGCGTCAAACGGTCGCAGCGCGTGCAATGCCTGATCGCGCAGTTCCAGGGCATAGGCCTTGGCTGCGTCCAGACCCAACAGGGCCGGGTAGGTCGGCTTGTCGCGGGCAATGTCGGCGCCCTGGCGTTTGCCGAGGGTTTCGGTATCGCTTTCGACGTCGAGGATGTCGTCCTGCACCTGGAACGCCAGGCCGATGGCCTGTGCATAACTTTGCAGGGCCTTGAGTTCATCCTTCTCGGCGCGGCCGCTGGCCAGGGCGCCGAGTTTGACGCTGACTTCGATCAGCGCGCCGGTCTTGTGCCGGTGCATTTGTTCAAGGGCTTTCTGATCGAGCTTCAGACCGACCGAACCGAGGTCGATGGCCTGACCGCCGACCATGCCGGCCGGGCCTGCCGCGTTCGCCAGCGCCGTGACCTGTTGCAGACGGATATCCGCGCTCAGGTCGCTCAGGCGCGGGTCGAGCAGGGCGCTGAACGCCAGGCTCTGCAAACCGTCGCCGGCAAGGATCGCGCAGGCTTCATCGAATTTTTTGTGGGTGGTTGGCTGGCCGCGACGCAGATCGTCGTCGTCCATCGCCGGCAAATCGTCGTGTACCAGCGAATAGGCGTGGATCAACTCCACTGCACTCGCCGCGCCGTTGGCCTGCTCGGCCTTGCCGCCGAGGGCTTCGCACGCAGCGTAGGCCAGCAATGGACGCACGCGTTTGCCGCCGTTCATCACGCTGTAGCGCATCGCTTCGTAAAGCCGCGCCAGCTCTGGCAGCGGTGCGTTGAACAAGGTTTCCAGTGCCGCATTGACCCGCGCCTGGCTGGTCGCCGAATACGCCGCGATCATTCTGGCTGATCCGCGTCGAAGGGTTCCTCGGCCAGCTCTCCATCGCGCTCCAGCAACACCTGGACCTTCTGCTCGGCCTGGGCCAGCGCTGCCTGGCAGTCACGGGTCAGGCCGATGCCCTGCTCGAAAGCGGTCAGCGAGTCTTCCAGCGACAATTCACCGTTCTCCAGACGCTCGACCAGCGTTTGCAGGTCGGCGAGGGACTGTTCGAAATCCAGTGCAGCTTTTTTGCGGGCCATGGCGGCTAATTCCGGTTGACGTTAAACCGGCGCGACACTAGCAGATAGGGGGTTTATGGGCAAATGAGCGGGCCGACGGAGAATGGTGTCAGTCAGTCGATTCGACCGGATAACGGATCTGATAACGAGTGCTCCGCCCGCCGCCCGGAAGACGTTGCAGGCAGTCTTTTTCCAGCAGCTCCGCCAGATGTCGGGTCGCCGTGGCTTTGGAGACCTTGGCCACACTCTGGTATTGCGCCGCACTGATACCGTGTTCGAAACCGCGTTCACCACCGTCGAGCAAGCGGTTGAGCACTTTAATCTGCTCCACCGACAGCCCGGACTCGCGGTGTGCCTGCCAGAAGCGCGACTTGCCCAACACACTTTCAATCCGTGCGATGGCCTGCTGCAGGCTGCGCAACAGGGTTTGCAGGAACCATGCGAGCCAGTCGGTGATGTCCAGCGTGGCTTTCTGACTGGATTCCAGAATTCGGTAGTAGCCCGAGCGGTCATCGAGAATGCTGGCGGACATCGCGTAAAAACGAATCGCCTGCGCTTCGCCCTGCGCCAGTGCCAGATCGGTGAGGGTGCGAGTCAGGCGTCCGTTGCCGTCATCGAACGGGTGCAAGGTGACGAACCAGAAATGTGCGATACCGGCTCGCAGTAAAGGATCGAGGCCTGCCTGATGCTGACTGGCGTCGAACCACTTGAGAAAACTGTCGAGTTGTCGCTCAAGGCCTTGTCGCGGTGGCGCCTCGAAGTGCACGGTCGGACGGTCGATTCGTCCGGAAACCACCTGCATCGGCTCATCGCCGCGTAATGCGCCGACATTGATTGCTCGCGAAAGGAAACCACTCTCCTGTTCTGGAAACAGCCATGAATGCCATTCCAGCAATCGTTCCAGCGTCAGCGGTTCGGCAAAACGTTGAGTGGCATCGAGCATCAGTTGCGCCAGCCCCTCGCTGCGCTTGCTGACGTTGTCTGCATCCGGTGATTCCAGCCCCAGACGTCGTGCCAATGAAGAACGCACGGACTCAACATTCAACTGCTCCCCCTCGATCGCCGAGGAGGTCACGATGTTCTGCAGCAACGCGTCCAGCTCAATCTGAGCGCTCAGTGAATTGCCCACTGATCCCGCCATGCCCATCAATTGTCCCTGCGCCTGAACGCATTCGCGCAACAGCGCAGTGAGACGCTCTGCCTGCCAATTGAAGTCGGGCCAATCGGGTTGCTGCCAGATCCAGTGAGTTGCCATGAAATGCTGTTCCTGAGTGCGTGAGCCGAATAGAAATGCTATTCGGCTCATTTTGTGAGCCGAATATGACGCCTATTCGGCTCATCGTCCACCCAGGTGCGTGATTCCCACCGCATTTCAAGATGTATCCGATTGTTAAAAAACTGCCGAATCGCTAACCTTCGCGCCTTCTACGACCCGACAGTCACGGGTCTTTCAGACGAAACGCAGTTTTCACCGCTGTGAAGTACCGAGGATCGGGTGCAAGGTTTCGTTCAGGCATGGCAGGAGGCATCACATGCGTTCATTTCTTTTGCTGCTGGTCGGGTTGGCCTGCGCCCCCGCTTTATGGGCGGCGCCGAGCGCTGATCTGTCGGAACCGGTGGGCGGCTGGCGCTATAACGGTTTGCTCGACCGCAGTGAAAACCCGCAAGTCGCCTATCCCACGCCGCCGATCGATCGCGGCATCCAGCGCAATCGCACGATGATCCAGGGCCAGCTCAAGGCCATCGGCAACCAGCGCGGGCCGCACACCCTGGCGGTCAACGGCAATCCGCTGAATCTGTACACCGACGACGATGGGCGTTTCGCCCGGCCTTATGCATTTGGCGCAGGCTCCAACAGCGTCGAAGTGCGCAGCGCCGAAGGCCAGTCGCTCAAGCGCGTGCAGTTCTACGAAGCGAACAACCTGCGCACACCGGCGCGGATTCGCGTGGTGCTCGGCTGGGATGATCCCAAGGCCGAACTCGATCTGCACATCATTACGCCTGACGGCCAGCATGCGTTTTTCGCCCACACGGCGTTGACCAACGGCGGCGGTCTGGACCCGGACGGTGTCGACGGCCCCGGCCCGGAAATGTTCACCATGACTGCGCCGCTGCATGGCACCTATCTGGTTTACGTCAACTATTGGGGCAACTTTGGCGACGGCGGCTATAACTTCGAGGAGACCAGCAACCAGAACGAGGTCATCACCTCGCAGATCACGCTGGTGCTCAACGAAAACACCGTCGACGAAAAACGCGAAACGTTCATCGTGCCCCTGCGGGCCATCGGTGATCTGCTGCTGGTCAAGACTTTCAACTATTAAGCATCCCGCCACGGATGAACTCGGGTTCTGGAAAGATGAGCGATAACACTGCTACACCGGCCGCCGTAACGCCTGCCGGCAAACCCTCCCGGCGCTGGCCGTTGCTGGTGGTCGGGCTGTGCCTGGTGGCCGGCGTGGCGGGCGGGCTCGGCTGGCTGATGCACAAGCCCAAGCTGCCTGCGGCTGCGCTGGCCAGCGACAAGCTCGGCCTGAGCCGCCCGGACGCGCTGCTGGAAACCCGCTCCCTGAGCCAGTTGCCCAAGGACCTGCTGACAGTACCGTTCCTCAAGGCCACGCTCACCGAGGATTTCGTCTTCTATTACGAGACTCATGCTGATCGCCTCGGGCTGATCGGCAGTCTGCGGCGGATCATTTACGAGCATGACCTGAAGCTGCAGGACAGCCTCATTGAGCAACTCTTCGATCAACCGGCAGACGTGGCGTTGTGGCGTGGCGCCGATGGTCGTCTGAAGGATTTCCTGTTGGTGATGGATCGCGGCGGACTGGCCAAGCTGCTGGAGCCGCTGGCGAAAGTCGCGCTGGATGATTCGCAACTGAGCGTGTTGAGCACCCTGAAAGTCGGCAGTGACGAGGTGCCGCTGTATCAACTGACCTACAACGCCAGCAAATCACTGTTGTTCGCTTCCCGTGGCGACAAACTGGTGGTGCTTTCCAACCCGACCAAATTCTACGACCCTGAAAGTGGCGCCTCTGAAGAGTCTGGCCATGTTTCGCCACAAGCGCTGGCGGCGCTGCTCAATGGCGAAAAACTGTTCCCCGAAGCGTTCGGGCTGCCAGCTAAAACACCTGAAACCAAACAGCGTCTGTCGGTCAATTCCAGCGTCCTCGCCATGGGTTACCAGCGCTTCATCCCGAACTTCGCCGGCCTGCGTTTCGACATGGACGACAAGGGCTGGCACAGCTTCCTCGCCATGGATGAACTGGAGAACCAGCCGGACTTCGATTTCAAACCGGTCTGGCAAGCCATGCCGCTGGGTGCCAGTGCCTGCGTGACCTTGCCGGTAGCTGCCGAGCCGCAGAAACCGTTGCTGGTGAAACTCGGCGCCGAAGAAGCGGTGGCGCAGACACTTACCGAACACGTGGCCGGCGCGGCGGGCCTGTGCTGGTATGCCGATTCGCGGCTGTACACGCCGTTGCTGGTGGCCAGTCTGAAGGACGAGGACAGCGGCAAGCTCGACGGCGATATCGGCACGTTGTTCGATTCGATGGTCGGTGCCTATGAAGGCAACGTCGATGAGCACGCGTTCCCGGTGGTGGAAAAACAGGAAGGTCAGAGCCACCTCTGGCAGCGTCAGGTCAGCTCCAACTTCGGCCCTTACGCGGCCAAGGATGCCGAGAACCCGGACGCGATCACCGGCAAGGCTTTCATGAAAGTCAGCCTGGCACGCCACGGTTCGACGCTGCTGTTTTCCCTCGACGACAAACTGGTCGACAAGGCCCTCGGCACCCTCGACAAACGCTTCCCGCCGATGGCCGATGTGCTGCCCAAAGACGTGCTGATGCCGATCTACTTTGGTCCGGACTCGATGGCGCAACTGATGCAGCAGGAAACCCTCGACAGCCTGCCGCAGGACATGGAGCCGGTGTTCTACAACGCCGCGCAAACCTACCTGATCCCGAAACTGCGCACCCTCGGCGGTTACGGCAAATACGCCCTGACGTTGCCGGAAGGCAGTGAGCCCGACGGTCACTGGCAATGGCTGCCGCTGGAGTGGAAAGCGCTGTGACTGGATTGATCCGCAGCCTCGGCTTGCTCGCGCTGTTACTGAGCGCGGGTGCCCGAGCGGTTGAAGCGCCGGCGCTCGATCCTGCGCAGTCCCAGGTCTTTCGTGCCTGGTTCGTGCGCATCGCTCAGGAACAGTTGAGCAAAGGCCCGAGCCCGCGCTGGTATCAGCAGGACTGCGCCGGGCTGGTGCGTTTCGCCGCCAACGAAGCGCTGAAAGTCCATGACGACAAATGGCTGCGCAGCAATGGCGTGTCCAACCGCTACCTGCCGCCGGAGCTGGCGTTGAGCGACGAGCAACGCAAGTTTGCCCAGCAATGGCAACAGGGCGGCGGCAAGGTCGGGCCCTACGTCAACGCGATCAAACTGATTCAGTTCAACAGCCATCTGATCGGCCGCGACGTGTCTCAGGCACGGCCCGGCGATCTGATGTTTTTCGATCAGGGCGACGACCAGCACCTGATGATCTGGATGGGCCGTTACATCGCCTATCACACCGGCACGACCACCCCCACTGACAACGGCATGCGTTCGGCAAGCCTGCAGCAACTCACGACATGGAAGGACACCCGATGGATACCCGACGCAGCCAACCCCAACTTCATCGGCGTCTATCGACTGAACTTCCTCTCCCAATGACCGGTGCCCGCATGCTGCGTTTACTGCCTTTTCTGTTGCTGTTAGTCCTGCCGTTTTCGGCAGTGAATGCCGAAGACTCCGTCGAGCCAAGCGGCTACACGCCGGTCTCCGGTGAAAGCTTCTTCCTGCTGGCCGACAGCAGTTTCGCCAGCGACGAACAGGCGGTTGTGCGCCTCGAAGCGCCGGGCCGTGACTACCGTCGTTTCCGCATGGAACCGTACGGCGGCGCCGACATTCGCGTGTACAAGATCGACAAGCCGCTGGACTTCCTCAAGCGCCAGAAGAACCTGCACCGCGTGGTCAGCGACGGCCAGTTCAAGGGCGAAGGCCTGTCGAATACCCTCGCGTACCTGTGGGACAACTGGTACCGCAAATCCCGTCGGGTGATGCAGCGTGCGTTCTCCTACGAATCGCGTCAGCAAGTCACCGAGGAAGTGCCGGAGCTGAAGATGGGCAACGCCATCGCCGCGCCGACGCCGTACGACGCGCAACCGCAGTTCGCCTTGATTCCGGGTCTGCCGGTGGTCAGCCAGTTCCGTTATCCGCTGTGGCAGGCCAAGCCGATCCAGCCGCCGGAAGGCGTGAATCTGGCCGGTTCTTCCAGCGAGTTCGTCAGCGTCGCGCCGGGCAACGTCTACATCCCGCTGGGCAACCTGAAACCGGGCCTGTACCTGGTTGAAGCGCTGATCGGCAAGTACCGCGCGACCACCATGGTGTTCGTTTCCAACACCGTGGCGGTGAGCAAGATTGCCGGTGATGAGTTGCTGGTGTGGGCCGCGCGCAAACACGAAGGCAACTCGGTGCCGAAGGTCAATGTGCTGTGGACCGACGGCCTCGGCGTGATGAGCAGCGGCGCCACCGACACCGATGGTTTGCTGCGCCTGAAACACGTCAGCCCGGAGCGTTCGTTCGTCATTGGCGAGGACGAAGAGGGCGGCGTGTTCGTCTCGGAAAACTTCTATTACGACAGCGAAATCTACGACACCAAACTCTACGCCTTCACCGACCGGCCGCTGTATCGCCCGGGCGATTGGGTGTCGCTGAAAATCGTCGGCCGCGAATTCAAGAACGCGCGGGACTCGGTGTTGCCGGGCGCGGCGGACGTCAACGTCAGCGTGCTCGATGCGACCGGTACCGAGTTGCAGCGGCTCGACCTGAAACTCGATTCGAAGGCCGGCACCCAGGGCCGTTTCCAGTTGCCGGACAACGCGGTGGCCGGTGGTTATGAGCTGCGTTTCAACTACAAGGATCAGGCCTACAGCAGCGCGTTCCGTGTGGCGGAGTACATCAAGCCGCACTTCGAAATCTCGCTGAATCTGGCCAAGCAGGATTACCGCACCGGCGAACCGGTGAAGGGCAGCCTGGTGCTGCTGTACCCGGACGGTAAACCAGTGGCCAACGCCAAATTGACCCTGAGCCTGCGCGCCCAGCAACTGTCGATGGTCGACAACGAGCTGCAATACCTCGGGCAATTCCCGGTGGAGCTGACCAGCACCGAACTGACCACCGACAGCAAAGGCAACGCGACCCTCGACCTGCCAGCCGCTGACAAACCGAGCCGCTACATGCTCACCGTGTTCGCCAGCGATGGCGCGGCGTACCGGGTCAAGACCACCAAGGAAATCCTCATCGACCGTGGCGCCGCCAGCTTCCGCCTGACTGCGCCGCAGCGTTTCAGCGCGGTGGGCGACAAGGTTGCATTCAGCTACGCCAACGAGGGTGGCAGCGTGCAGGCTCAGGCCGTTGTGCCGAGCAGCTACAGTTGGGTGCGTCTGGAAGACCAGACCACCGGCGAAGGCAAACTGGCGGCGAAAGACAAAGGCTTCAGCGTGACGTTTGATCGTCCGGGGACCTACAACCTGTCGCTGAAGGATCAGTTCGGCCGGGTGCTCGGTGGCACCGGTCATTCGGTCACCGGCGACGGCGTCAAGGCGGTGCCGGGCACCGTGGAAATCGTCCTCGACAAACCCGAGTACAAGGCCGGCGACGAAGCACTGGCGCTGATCACGTTCCCGGAGCCGGTGAGCGATGCGCTGCTGTCGCTGGAGCGCGACAAGGTCGAAGCCACCGCGCTGCTGGCCAAGGGCGGCGACTGGCTGAAACTGGAAAAACTCAGCGACACCCAATACCGCGCACGCATCCCGGTGAAGGACAACTTCGCGCCGAACCTGACGTTCTCCGTGCTCTACACCAAGGGCGGTCAGTACAGCTTCCAGAACGCCGGGATCAAGGTCGTCGCGCCGCAGATCGACGTGGCGATCAAAACTGACAAAGAGACTTATCAGCCGGGCGATACCGTGACGGTCGACCTGACCACGCAGTTCGCCGGCAAGGCAGTGCCGGCGCACCTGACGGTCAGCGTCGTGGATGAAATGGTCTACGCGTTGCAACCGGAAGTCGCGCCGACTATCGACCAGTTCTTCTATCACCCGCGCCGCAACAACGTGCGTACCAGCGCCAGCCTGTCGTTCATCAGTTACGACGTGGCATTGCCGGGCAGCCCCGGCGCACCGGGCAAGGCCAACCGCAGCGAACGCGGGGTGAAAGTGCTGGAGCGGCCGCGTCGCGAAGACGTCGACACCGCCGCGTGGCAGCCAGAGTTGCTGACCGATGCCGACGGCAAGACCCGTTTCACCTTCAAGATGCCGGACTCGCTGACCCGCTGGCGCATCACCGCGCGGGCGATCGCCGACGACGGTCAGGTCGGGCAGAAGAAGCAGTTCGTCCGCTCGGAAAAACCGCTGTACCTGAAGTGGAGCGGGCCGAGCAAATTCCGCAAGGGCGATCAGCCGCAACTCGGCGTGTTCGCCTTCAGCCAGGCCGAGAAACCGGTCAAGGCTGAACTGGTGACGCACTACGCCGGCGCCGAACAGCGCCTGCCGGTGACCCTCAACAACGGTATCAACTACCTGCCGCTGCCGGCGTTTGCATTGGCTACCGGCGAGTGGACAGCCGAGCTGGTGCAGGACGGCAAGACCGCCGACGCCCTCGCTGTACGCCTCACCGCGACCGGTGAAGGCTGGCAAGTGACGCAGACTCAGAGCCTCGACGTGGCCAGCGGCGACACGCCGTTGACTCTACCGGCGGACGCCACCGACATTCGCCTGCGTCTGGATGACAGTCCGCAAGCGCTGTTCCGTTCGGCCCTCGACGATCTGCTGAGCTATCCGTACGGCGGCGTCGAACAGACCGCCAGTCGCTTGCTGCCGCTGAGCATCGCTTATCCGTCGCTGGCGTCGAGCCCGCAGGTCCGCGATCGCTTGCGTCTGATCATGCAGAACAGCCGTCTGCGTCTGGTGCAAATGGCCGGGCCGTCGGCGAGCTTCACCTGGTGGGGCTTCGACGGTGAGCCGGATGCGTTTCTAACCGCTTACGCCTATTACGCCGACTGGAACGCCAGTCAGGTGCTGGAGCTGACCTTGCCGCCGGAACACTGGCAGCGGGTACTGGAGGTCTACGCCAAGCAGGCGCCGAATACGCCGTTGCTGCAACGGGCGCTGATCCTGTCGTTCGCCAAACAGATGCACCTGCCGGTCAACACGCTGCTCAGCGGTTTGATGGAGGATCTGGCCAAGGCCGGTGAAGGCAATGCCGCGAACCTGATGGACGACGGCGAAGACAGTCTGGTGATGAGCGATCCGGATTCGGCGCTCGGTCTGGCGGCGGCGCGGGTCCTGACCGCATCGCTGGCGACCCAGTCGAAAGTCGCTTTGCCGGATGCGTTCAATCGTCAACTGGGCGCTGCGCAGCAGCGGTTGGCCGTCAGCTCTCAACCGTTTGTCGAAGCATTGAACCTGTCGCTGCAACCGTTCGATCAGGCTCGTGCGAACGCGCTGCTGCAACGCCTGTTGCCGCAGCAATCGACCCTCGAACGCGCGCTGGCGCTGACCTGGCTGCAACGCAGCATCGCTCAGGCGTCGCCGACCATCGCGCTGGCACCGGGTGAAGGCTGGAAGAAAAACTACGGCGCGACCGGCGAGATGTTCTGGACGTGGCAAGGTGCTGCGCCGGTGCCGAGCGTGTTGACGGTGTCGGGTACTCAGGAGCGTCCGTTGCGTGCCGCGCTGAGCTTCCAGACCCAGCAACCGGCGGTTGATCCGATGGCGGTGACCATCACTCGTCGTCTGTCGCGTCTGGTGCCGGGTGACGAAGCCTTTACCTTCAAACTGGAGCCGGTCGGTACTAAACCACTGTCCAGCGACAGCCTGTATCTGGACGAAGTGATCCTCACCAGCAAGGCACCGAAACCGCTGCGCTACGGCATGCTCGAAGTGCCGCTGCCGCCGGGCGCGGATGTCGAGCGCACGACCTGGGGCATCAAGTTGCAGGGCAAGGACGGCACCGAGCCGACCGCGCTGGAGAAAGCACGTTTCGAACCGGGCCAACTGGCCTACGCGGTGCCGGTGGATGCGCTGAGCGGTGAATTGCGTCTGCGGCATCTGGTGCGGTTCTCGCAGAAAGGCCAGTTCAATCTGCCGCCGGTGCGCTTCACTCAGGTCTACGCGCCGCAGCATCAGGCCCAGGAAGCGAAAGCCGCCCTCGGTCAGGTCACGGTCAACTGACATGCCACGGCCGCTGCTGTGGCTGCTGATGTGTGTGATTCCTGCGCTGGCGACGGCGCAGGATGAACCGTTGCGCATGGCCTACAAGGGCGAGTTGCTGTCGCTGAACACCACGCAACTGACCGCTCGCGAGCCGCTGCCTTCGTCTCTGGATACGCCGCTGGGCAGTCTGTGGAAGATGTTCGTTTACGCGTGGCTGGTGGATACCGGCGCGCAAGAACCGGCGTATGAATGCCGCGGGCAGTCGAAGGAAGAAGTCTATTGCTGCACCGCGGGCGGCAAGATCGAACGTGATCAGGCGCTGGTGAAATCCTGCGGGCTGTATTTCGAGCCGGCGCGGTTGGGCATAACCGCTGGCGATTGGAAAACCTATTGGCAGGCGCGACAGGCGCCGTCGTGGTTGCTGGACCTGCCATCGGTGCAACCGACTACTCGGGTTTCCGTGGCTGACTTGCTGAAGGTTTTGTCTTTGTTGCCGGCTCAGGATCAGATGCGCCGTGTGCTGCTCGACGTGGTGCTGAACGCGGCGGACGGCAATGTCGTCGGTGAACTGGGCGGCCGCTTGCGGGTGAAAACCTGGAGCTGGCTCGGCGATCAGGACTCTAAGTCACGCCAGGGCGGATTCGCCGGCTGGACGGCGGATGGCACGCCGATCTGGGCCGGTGGCCGTGGCACCAGTCAGATGGTTCTGCGGCATTACGGCCCGGCGTTGGCGACGGTGTTGCCTTCTTCCTGGCCGGCAGAAGCGGGGCGTTGCGTTGAGGTCGGACTGTTCTCGCGTTATCCGGTTTCGCGGGTTCTGTCGGGTGAGCGCGTTGCTGGCTCAGGCCCATTGCAGGGTGATTACCGCGTCGAATTCGCCAATGGCAATGCGCTGGATATCCACAGCGACGGCGAACTGTTTCTGCTCAACGACAAGCTTGTTGCTCGGCTCGATCGTGAAGAGTACGTCGCCCGTGTGCTGGAGCGTGAAGCCAAACCCGAACCCGCCGAAGCCGCCAAAGCATTGGCCGTGGCAATCCGCACGTATCTGCTGCAAAACGCCACGCGCAACGGCGAATGCCTGAGCATCGATGACAGCAGCACCCGCCAACGGGTCGCACCGCGTCCAGCCTCCGCCGAGTCGCGCAGCATTGCGGCGTGGACGGCAGATCTGGTGTTGGCCGGCAGCACCGTCACCTATCACTCCGATCAACCTGGCCCCGACAAACTTGCCTGGCAGCAAGCCGTCGAACAAGCCAATGCCGGCCAGCGCTACGACGCGATTCTGCTGCACGCCTATCCCCGCGCGAGCCTCAGCCGTTGGGACAACCCGGTGGCGTCCTGCGAAGCGTTGTCCGCTGCGCAAGACTGGCTGCAAAAACAGCGGCGCGGCTGGCGTCCGAGGCTGGAAAGCGAAACCGGCTACAACGAAGTCAGCACTTTCGCCGTCTGCAAGCTCGCGTTCGGGCGACCCTTCGTCGACCGCGAACGTCAGCGCATCTACGTGCGTGGCGTGCTGACTTTGCAGGATCGCCTCGACCTGACTCACGAATACCTGCACCTGGCCTTTGAAGCACACCCCAACGGCCAGGATGAAACCTATATCGAAGGGCTCGCCCGTCACCTTTTGCTGGAATAGACCATGACACTCCGTTATCCACAGGTCTTGCTGTTGCTCTGCGCGCTCAATGCATTGCCGATGGCGATGGCCGCCGACAGCGTCAAACTCGACACCCCGATCGGCGGCTGGCGCAGCGGCGCACCCGAGGGCGAAGGCGAAAGCTTCCGCCAGACCGTCAACTACCCGGCCTCCTCGGTGAACACCCCGGTCGGTCAGGCCAACACCGCACGCATCAGCGGCGAAATCAAAGCCACACCGAAAAACAAAGAGCCCGGCCGGCTGATCGTCAACGGCGTCAGCATGCCGCTGAAAATCGACGACAGCGGCCGCTTTGACCGCCCGTTCTCGTTCCCCAACGGCAGCAACAGCGTCGAAGTCCGCAGCCCCGACGGCCAGCAACGCCACCGCACGCAATTCCTCAACGTCAGCGGCGGCGCCACCCCGGCCAAACTGCGCGTGCTGCTGTCCTGGGACAGCGACGGCACCGACCTCGACTTGCACCTGGTCACACCGGACGGCGCGCACATCTGGTACGGCAACCGCGTCGCTCCCAACGGCGCTGCATTGGACGTTGACGTGACCACTGGCTACGGCCCGGAAATCTTCGCCATGCCGGCGCCGATCAAGGGGCAGTATCTGGTGTATGTGAACTACTTCGGCGGTGGTTATCGCGGTGATGACGAGGGCGGGGAGGAGGCGGTGCAGCCGCTGACCACGGCGCAGGTGACGGTGATTACCGAGGAAGGGACGCCGAGCGAGAAGATGGAGACTTTCATCGTGCCGATGCGGGCGGTGGGAGAGTTGACGCTGGTGAAGTCGTTCAGCTATCCGTGAGGCTCAGGTACAGTTTGCGCAAGGTCTGCACGCGGTTGCGTCCCCGATCCTTGGCGCCGTACAGCGCTTCGTCGGCTTCCGAGAGCAGGCGTGACAGTTCGTAACCCGACTCCCGTGTCGTCACGACGCCGATGCTGACGCTGAGGACGCCGGCTCCCAGAATCGTCAGTTCGGAAAACGCCTCACGAATCCGCTCGGCGACTTGCACGGCAACCTGTTCATCGGCGCCTGTCAGCAGACAGGCGAACTCTTCGCCACCGATACGCCCAAACGCGTCACCCTTACGCAACTGATTGCTCATCACTCGACTGAAGGCGATCAATGCCTGATCACCGGCCGGATGGCCAAAGGTATCGTTAAGACGCTTGAAGTGATCGAGATCGCAGAGCAGCAATGCAGCCGTTTCCGTCCGGCGCTTGCCCAGGGTCAGCAGTTGTTCGGCCTGCTGCAAAAAGGCCCGGCGATTGCCAATCCCCGTCAACGGATCGGTCAGCGCAGCCGCCTTGAATTTCCGTTCGGCGCGCTCCTTCACCATCGCCAGCGTCATGTAGGCGATGCCGATCACATAGAGCATCGACTCGAACAGCATGAAAGAGAAAAAGTGCGCGCCATCGCCGACGCCGGATCGCGATTGATCCAGCGGCAAACCCTCATCGATCAGGCTTCTGATGCCGTAGAACGCGGTGTGCCACAACGTCAGGAGCAGCGCGGGCGTGTAGGCAACGTCCAGACTTTTGCGGCTGCGCCAGAGCTCCATTGCCGTCAGCAGCCCATAGCCGAACGCGAGCAGCGAATACGCAACAACGCGGGCCGGCATCGCGTTGTAGAACGCGGGGATCAGACACAGGGTCAACCAGATGATTGCACCGCCCACGATCCCCGGCACTGACGGCGCCCGACCGACAAACACCCGCATGGCCGTCCAGTTCAGCCCGGCACTGAGCAGCAGTATCACATTGCCGATCACGATCGGAATGAAATCGACCCCTTTACCCCGCCAACTGACCAACAGCATGCCCAGCGCGGCCAGCAACATCATGCAGCCCAGATACGCCAGCGGCCGCTCACGGGTTTCGCGATACCAGGCGTGCAGGGTCAACAGGCCCATTAACAAGAAAACGAAGACCGAGACGACCAGCAGAGTCGGGATGTGGAGCGCCATTCCTTGGGTTCCCCGTGGGGTTCAATACCGAAATCCGGCCGGTGAAGGGTGTTGTCGCGCGGGATTTAGCACTGTGGGGGTTGGGGTTGGCAAGTGTTGGGGGGCAGTTACAGATCCGCCATCATTTCGGAAAAACACCGCAAAGCGCATTGCCTTGGTAACCATGGACGATCGGTCCCAACATCATGAATGGGCCGCAGGCGTAGAAAGGGGATGGCACCGTTTGTTGCGAGTCGAGCAGAACGGCTTCGTTTCCGAATTCGTCGTTGCCGAAGGACTGCTCGAAATACGATGTGCACACCGGTAGTTTCAATGGCACCGGAATGATCAGTGCCCAAACGGTTATCCCGCACCATTCCCGTGTAGGCGTCGACGTGACCGTTCTGCTGATATGCGGTGTGATTGACCGATAGCTTTGTGCTTTGTAAGCGTCTGTCTTGACGGTTGTCTTTTCCGGGAGCGATACGATTGCTCCAACGCATCCTGAAAGACAAAGGCACAAGGCGGCTGCCAGGCCAGTTGATTTCACGTGAGAACCAATGGATTGGGGCATCAATAATGAACGTCCTTGTGGGGTGACTTGAGCAATCAGAGTTGCCGTTGCTTCCAGCAGACGGGGCTCTGTTGTGCGATGAGTTGTGCAGGCGCCCTTGCACAGCGCTCTGTCTGTAAACCGACACCCGACCGGCTTTTCAGCAGGCATTAAAAAGCCGGCTTGTGGCCGGCTTCTCGGGGACTGGCTTGGTTTATTTTTGGTAAACCGCGCCAGCCTTCAAAACGTACACCCGGATCTTGCGTCCGGCTGTGGGACTTGGTCAGACAGTGGTCTGCCGCGTCAGGCGTCATCTGGGCCGCTTGGCGGGTCGATGCGCGAATGTGGGGCGCAGGATACTGAGTTTTGCTTCTGATTCCCAGCTTGAAGTGCGGTTTAGAGCGATCAAACTGGAGAAAATCCGGGATTTGTACCGACTATCCGGGCCTCATCGCCAGCAGGATGGCTCTCGCTTCAGAGAAACGGCACCACCGGCCGCCGTTTGCCCAGCGTCGACCACCAGAACACCCACCCCAATACATGAATCCTCTGCTCCTCGATCTGCGCTGCCCGGAAGATCTCGTCCGGGTATTCGGCGCTGTTGTGGCTGCGCAGACGCAGGGCGTTGCCGGGCATACGGTGCAGGTATTTGATGCGCAGCATGCCGTCGTGTTCGATGGCGTAGATTTCGCCGTCCACCACCTGGGTGAGGCCGCGGTCGATGGCGAGGGTGGAGCCGTCTTCGATCTTCTCGGCCATGCTGTTGCCGATCATGTGCGTGCAGATGGCGTCGGTGTGGCGGATTTCCAGTGTTTCGAGGTGGCTGCGGGGCAGGCGGATGGTTTGCTCCGGGTCCTTGATGACATGGGTTTTGTCGGAGCCAGGGGCCGTCGGGGCTTCCTTGTAGAGCGGCAGTTCGATGTCGGTGGATTCGGGCACCGTATAGACGCCCTGAATCGCCTGGGCATCCAGTGTGTCGCCGGCGGTGTACAGATGCGGCGCTTCTTTCGGGCCTTCACCGGTTTTCAGCCATTGGCTGTTGACGGACAGCAGGCGCGCGACTTCTTCCATGCGGTACGCGGGTACGCCCCGGGTGTACCAGTTATGAACGTTTTGGGCTTCCGTGCCCCAGAACTTTGCGAATCCCGTGGTGGTGATATTCGCAGCTTCCAGGAGTGCCTTGAATCTTGGACCGCTAGTGTTCTTTCTCATAAACACGAGTCTACGGCCGGCCTAGAGCGGTTTGAATAAACCTGGCGTTCAAAATCGCGGCAAATTTTGCGACGGGATGTAAGACGTACTTGTGGGAAATTACACACACTAAAACTTTTCTGTAGGCAGCCATAAACAAGCTGTTTAAGCCCCTGCCAGTCAGGCACAAAAAACCCCGGATCAACCGGGGTTTTCTTCAAGCGTGTCGCAGGTCGCGAGGCTTAGCCTTTGTAGGCAGCAACCGACTTGGTGATCGCTTCGCGGGCGGCGTCTGCACCGGCCCAGCCTTCGATTTTCACCCATTTGCCTTTTTCGAGATCTTTGTAGTTCGCGAAGAAGTGCTCGATCTGCTGGATCAGCAGGGCTGGCAGGTCGGTGTATTCCTTCACGTCCACGTACAGCTGGGACAGCTTGTCGTGTGGGACTGCGATGACTTTGGCATCGCCGCCGCCGTCGTCGGTCATGTTCAGGATGCCGACTGGACGAGCGCGGATCACCGAACCTGGAGCAACCGGGTAAGGGGTTACGACCAGCACGTCCAGGGGATCACCGTCGTCAGCCAGGGTGTTCGGGATGTAACCGTAGTTGGCCGGGTAGAACATCGGGGTGGCCATGAAACGGTCAACGAACAGGCAATCGCTGTCTTTGTCGATTTCGTATTTGATCGGCGCGTGGTTGGCCGGGATCTCGATCGCGACGTAGATGTCGTTCGGCAGGTCTTTGCCAGCCGGAATCTTGCTGTAGCTCATTGGGCGTTGCCCCCGTTAGTAGACCAAAACACTTGGCCGGATTGACCAAAAAGTGGCGGCGATTATAGGCATATTCCACCCGCGATGCCATGCACCGAAGGTCGTCCAGGCCTTACTCGTGTGCCTGATAGACCGGGTCCGTGGCCTGAAGTTGCTTCAGTCGTGCCAGCGGATCCTGTCGGTAGAAAAGCTGCAACTGCGCATACACCTGTGGATAAGCCTCGTGCAGCAGATCCGGGGCGCTGAAAAAGTACTCGCTGGTGACGGCGAAGAACTCGGCCGGGTTCTCGGCGGCATACGGGTCGATGACGGTTTCGGCGTCGGGATGGCGGTCGAGCTGGCGGTTGAGATCGTCGTAGGCCGCTTGCATCACCTGGGCCCAGTCGCTGACTCGCATGTCGGCATGCAGCGGCGGCAGGCCGTTGGCGTCGCCATTGAGCATGTCGAGTTTGTGCGCCAGTTCGTGGATCACCAGGTTGTAGCCTTCCCAGCCACCACTGGCCATCACCCCGGGCCAGGCGAGGATGATCGGCCCTTGCTGCCAGGCTTCACCGCTGTGTTCGCCGTCCCATTCATGCTCCACACCACTGGCATCGCGATGGCGCTGGGGGCTGAGGAAGTCGTCGGGGTAGAGGACGATTTCGTGAAAACCCTGATACCAGTTCAGATCGCCCAGATGCAAAAGTGGCAATTGTGCCTGGACGGCGAGCAGCAGGCGTTGTTCCTGATGCAGCTCGACGCCGGGCAGGGCGGTCAGGTGTTTGTCTTCAAGGAACAGGACGCTGGTTTCGCGCAGCCACTGATCCTCCTCGGCGCTGATGCCGTCGAGAAAGGTCAGGTGGTGGCGCACCCGCTGCCACATATCATCGGCAATCGGGTGCTTTGCCAGGATGCGCCGGCGTCGCCAGGCGCTCAGCGACCACATCGACTTAGTTCGATTGGGCTTTGGCGCCGCCGAAACGACTGCGAACCACGCCAATGATCATCGGTACCAGCGACAGCAGGATGATGCCGACGACCAGCAGCGACAGGTTTTTCTTGATGAACGGTACGTTGCCGAAGAAGTAGCCCAATGTCACCAGACCACCGACCCACAGGACGGTGCCGAACACGCTGAAACCGAAGAAGCGCGCATAAGGCATTTTTGCGACACCGGCGACGAACGGCGCAAAGGTGCGGATGATCGGCAGGAAGCGCGCCAGGGTCACGGTCTTGCCGCCGTGCTTGTCGTAGAAATCGTGGGTCTGTTGCAGATAGTCGCGGCGGAAGATCTTCGAGTTCGGATTGCTGAACAGTTTTTCGCCGGCCGTTCGTCCGATCACGTAGTTGGTGCTATCACCGAGGATCGCCGCCAGCATCAGCAGGCCGCCCAGTAGCACCGGGTCCATGCCGCCACCTGCGGCGACGGCGCCAGCGATGAACAGCAGCGAATCACCCGGCAGGAATGGCATGACCACCAGGCCGGTCTCGCAAAAGATCACCAGAAACAGGATGGCGTAGATCCAGGTCCCATAGTTGTTCACCAGCATGTCGAGATAGACGTCGAGATGCAGGATGAGGTCGATCGGGTTGAAATCCATGTGGGCACCTGTGGTGACGGCCCGACTCGGCAGGCCTGTGCGGATGATTCGGTGTAAGCCTACAAGCGGGTGTAGTTTTTCTTACAAGCCGGAAAGCTCAGGATTATACGAGCTGATAGGTGAAAAGCGCGTTGGTTTTGTAGCGGGGCGTTTCGAGGGTGGAACGAGGCGCCAGCCTTGGTGGCGAGGAGGTTTGCTCCTTCGCCACGATGGCCGGCTTGCGCAATGTTAGAAAAAATCAGAGTTCGTCGCTGATCGGCAGCACGTAGTTCTTGAACTCGGTGTCTTCCTTGAATCCGATGGATTCGTAGGTTTTCTGCGCCACTTCGTTGTTGCTGCTGGTGGATACGCGCATACGCACGGCCTGGGTTTCCTTGGCCATTCTCTTCGCGGTGCGGATCAGGTTGTCGGCGACCAGCTGGCGGCGGGCGTCTTCGGCGACGTAGATGTCGTTGAGGATCCACACACGCTTGAGCGACAGCGAGGAAAAGCTCGGGTAGAGCTGACAGAACCCCATGAGCTTCTTGTCGTCGTCATCGGCCAGGGCCAGGTAAATCACCGATTCCTTGCGCCGCAGGCGTTTTTCAAGGAATGCCCGGGACGAGTCCGGATAGGGCAGGGAACCGTAGAACTCGCGATATTTGACGAACAGCGGGGCCAGCAGGTCCAGGTGCTCGAGGGTCGCTTGAATAATCCGCATGATAGGTCTCGTCTTCAAGTGGCTGTCTTCAACTGCTCTGACGGCGATGGGAAACCCGTGCGGCCGTGCATCGATCCTGCCTGAAACCGGCGCAGAAACGCAATGCGGAAACGGTTCAGGCTGGGGGCGGATCGAGTAGGAAATTACTCTTCATATCTGCACCGGCTTCCGATTCCAGCGTCTGAACCTGCGCTTCGTCCTTCAGATTGACGCCCGACAGTTGTCGCCGACAGGCTTCACGCATCAGATACAGCAAGCGATGGGCCGCCATGCCGTAGCTGAGTCCCTCCAGCCGCACATTGGAGATGCAATTGCGGTAGGCATCCGTGAGGCCGACCTTTGGATTGTAGGTGAAATATAAACCGAGGCTGTCCGGCGAGCTGAGGCCGGGGCGCTCTCCGATCAGCATCACGACCATTTTTGCGCCCAGCAATTGGCCGATTTCATCGCCAACCGCCACTCGGCCTTGCTCTACCAGCACTACCGGCGCGGTCGACCATTCGTCGGCGGTCATCTGTTCTTCCAGACGGGTGAGAAAGGGCAGGGTGTGCCGATGCACCGCCAGCGCCGAGAGGCCGTCGGCCACGACGATCACCAGGTCCACGCCGCCCGGATGCGCCAGGGCGTATTCACGCAGGGCTTGCGCCGATTGATCGCTCAACTTGCGCCCCAGATCCGGGCGTTGCAGGTAGCTGTTGCGATCCGCAGCCGCGCTGTGCAGCAGCAGGCTGTCACGCTGACGCTCCGTCAGTTGGGCACTGAGCCCTGCATGGTCGAAGGGTAAATGCACCGCATCACGGGCCTGAGCGTGGGCGAACTGGAAATCCAGCTGCGCGCGGGTCGGCAGGCTGGTGCCGGTGCGGCCGAGAGCGATCCGCGCCGGGGTCAGGCGGCGCAGCTCAAGCCAGGGGTTCTGTGGATCGACGGGCGGTTTTTCCATCTGACTCATCCCAGTTGCGCCAACGCCTGGCGGAAGGCCGGCGGCAGGTTGTTGCCAAAGCGGACTTTGCCGTCCGCCTGGGTGAAGATGCCCATGTTCGCCAGCCACTGCTCGAACTCCGGCGCCGGTTTCAGGCCCAGGGTCTGACGCGCGTAGAGGGCGTCGTGGAACGAAGTGGTCTGGTAGTTGAGCATGATGTCGTCGGAGCCGGGGATGCCCATGATGAAATTGATCCCCGCCACGCCCAGCAGGGTCAGCAGGGTGTCCATGTCGTCCTGGTCGGCCTCGGCGTGGTTGGTGTAGCAGATGTCGCAGCCCATCGGCACGCCGAGCAGCTTGCCGCAGAAGTGGTCTTCGAGGCCGGCGCGGATGATCTGCTTGCCGTTGTAGAGGTACTCCGGGCCGATGAATCCTACGACGGTGTTCACCAGAAACGGTTTGAAATGTCGCGCCACGGCGTAGGCCCGGGTCTCGCAGGTCTGTTGATCGACGCCGTGGTGGGCATTGGCCGACAGCGCGCTGCCCTGGCCGGTTTCGAAATACATCAGGTTCTGCCCCAGCGTGCCGCGATTGAGGCTCAGCCCGGCGTCATAGCCTTCCTGCAAGATATTCAGGTTGATGCCGAAACTGGCATTGGCCGTTTCGGTGCCGGCAATCGACTGGAACACCAGATCCAGCGGCACCCCACGGTTGATCGCCTCTATAGACGTGGTGACGTGGGTCAGGACGCAGGCCTGAGTTGGAATGTCGTAGCGCTGGATGATCGCGTCGAGCATTTCCAGCATCGCGCAGATCGAGGCGATGCTGTCGGTGGCCGGGTTGATGCCGATCATCGCATCGCCGTTGCCGTACAACAGACCGTCGAGAATGCTCGCCGCGATGCCGGACGGTTCGTCGGTCGGGTGATTGGGTTGCAGCCTTGTGGATAACCGTCCACGCAGGCCGAGGGTGCCGCGAAATTTCGTGACGACGCGGATCTTCTGCGCCACCAGCACCAGATCCTGCACGCGCATGATCTTCGACACAGCGGCGACCATTTCCGGCGTGAGGCCAGGGGCCAGGGCACGCAGGCTGGACTCGTCGGCCGCTTCGCTCAGCAGCCAGTCGCGAAAGCCGCCAACGGTGAGATGGCTGACGACCGCAAAGGCCTGCTTGTCATGGCTGTCGATGATCAGTCGGGTGACTTCATCGGCTTCGTAGGGAATCAGTGCTTCCTGCAGGAAATGTGTCAGCGGGATGTCGGCCAGCGCCATTTGCGCGGCGACTCGCTCGCCATCGTTGAGCGCAGCGACGCCAGCCAGGAAATCCCCCGACCGAGCCGGGCTGGCCTTGGCCATCACGTCCTTGAGGCTGTCGAAGCGATAGGTCTGGGCGCCGACGGTATGGGCAAATGCGGCCATGGGGCGCGTTCCTCCTGAATGAATGCTTTTAGTGCGGGCACCGAGCCCGAGGCCCGATGCCGGTGCAGCTCAGTTAGCGTTTAGATACCTTCGAGCATAGCGTCTGCCGGTGCTTCGGAGCGTTGCTTGGCGGTCAGCTGGAAGTACAGGTAACCGGCGGCCATGAACCCGAGGAATACACAACCGATCAGCGTGTTGAACCAGGCCATCGCCACCAGGCACACCACCGCCAGGAACAGCGCGATGGCCGGCACCACCGGATAACCCGGCGCGCGGAAGGTGCGTTCCAGGTTCGGCTCGGTTTTGCGCAGTTTGAACAGGCTGAGCATGCTGATGATGTACATCACGATGGCGCCGAACACCGACATGGTGATCATCGCTGCCGTCAGGGTCATGCCTTGCAGATTGACCAGTCCGTCGCTGTAGATTGCCGCGATGCCGATCACACCGCCGGCCAGAATCGCCCGGTGCGGCGTCTGGAAACGCGAGAGTTTGGCCAGGCTTTTCGGCAGATAACCGGCCCGGGCGAGGGCGAAGAACTGCCGCGAGTAACCGAGGATGATCCCGTGGAAACTCGCCACCAGCCCGAACAGGCCGATCCAGACCAGCATGTGCATCCACGTCGAATTGTTGCCGACCACCGCTTTCATCGCTTGAGGCAACGGGTCGTTGATGTTCGACAGCTGGCGCCAGTCGCCGACGCCGCCCGCCATCACCATTACACCAATGGCCAGAAACACCAAGGTCAGGATGCCGCTGACGTAAGCCTTGGGAATCGTGCGTTTCGGGTCCTTGGCTTCCTCGGCCGCCATGGCTGCGCCTTCGATGGCGAGGAAAAACCAGATCGCGAAGGGAATGGCGGCGAAAATGCCGGGAATCGAGCCCATCGTGAATTCGTTGGCGCCCGACCAGCCGTTCAGCACGAAGTTGCTGAAACTGAAGCCCGGTGCAACGACGCCCATGAACACCAGCAGTTCGGCGACGGCGAGCACGGTGACCACCAGTTCGAAGGTCGCGGCGATGCTGACGCCGAGGATGTTCAGGGTCATGAACACGAAATACGCGCCGACCGCCGCGACTTTCGGATCAAGTTCCGGATATTGCACATTGAGATAGGCACCGATGGCCATGGCGATGGCCGGCGGGGCGAACACGAACTCGATCAGCGTGGCGATCCCGGCGATCAATCCGCCTTTCTCACCAAAGGCTCGGCGGCTGTAGGCGAACGGCCCGCCCGCGTGGGGAATCGCGGTGGTCAGTTCGGTGAAACTGAAGATGAAGCAGGTGTACATGGTCGCGACCATCAGGGCCGTGACCAGGAAACCCAGGGTTCCCGCCGTGCCCCAGCCGTAACTCCAGCCGAAGTATTCGCCGGAAATCACCAGGCCGACGGCAATGCCCCAGAGATGCAGGGTGCCGAGTGTGGGTTTGAGTTGTGTGGTGGAAGTCATAAGTCCTCTCTGTCTTTTTTATTGTTCGATCTGTTGGACTTTCGGGTGCAGCGGTTGAGTGGGTGGGCGCTGTTCACGCAGCGGCAGTGTTCACGCAAATCCTGAATGACGGGTACGCAAGGCCCGTGCCAGAGCGGCCAGGCCAGGGAGTAGTCATCGGGATGAAAAGGGCGGTACCGAAATCTCGGCACCGCCCTCGGTTTTTTAGAAGAAGCCCAGCGGATTGATGTCGTAGCTCACCAGCAGGTTTTTGGTCTGTTGGTAGTGGTCGAGCATCATCTTGTGGGTTTCACGGCCGACGCCGGACTTCTTGTACCCGCCGAACGCGGCGTGCGCCGGGTACAGGTGGTAGCAGTTGGTCCACACACGACCGGCCTTGATGGCGCGGCCCATGCGATAGGCGCGGTTGATGTCGCGGGTCCAGAGGCCGGCGCCCAGGCCGAACTCGGTGTCGTTGGCGATTGCCAGGGCTTCGGCTTCGTCCTTGAAGGTGGTGATGCTCACCACCGGGCCGAAGATTTCTTCCTGGAACACACGCATCTTGTTGGTGCCCTTGAGCAGGGTCGGCTGGATGTAATAACCGGAGGCCAGGTTGCCTTCGAGTTTTTCCACCTTGCCGCCGGTCAGCAGTTCGGCACCTTCGCCCTTGGCGATTTCCAGGTACGAAAGAATCTTGTCGAATTGCTGCTCGGACGCCTGGGCGCCGACCATGGTGTCGGTGTCCAGCGGATCGCCACGTTTGATTTGCAGGACTTTCTTCATGACGACGGCCATGAATTCGTCGTAGATCGATTCCTGTACCAGCGCACGGGACGGGCAGGTGCAGACTTCGCCCTGGTTGAAGAACGCCAGCACCAGACCTTCAGCGGCTTTTTCGATGAAGCTCGGCTCGGCTTTCATGATGTCTTCGAAGAAAATGTTCGGCGACTTGCCGCCCAGTTCCACGGTGGACGGAATGATGTTTTCGGCCGCGCATTTCATGATGTGCGAGCCGACCGGGGTCGAGCCGGTGAAGGCGATCTTGGCGATGCGCTTGCTGGTGGCCAGGGCTTCGCCAGCTTCTTTGCCGAACCCTTGCACCACGTTGAGCACGCCCGGCGGCAGCAGGTCGCCGATCAGCTCCAGCAGCACGCTGATGCCCAGCGGGGTTTGCTCGGCAGGTTTGAGCACCACGCAGTTGCCGGCGGCCAGGGCCGGGGCGAGTTTCCATGCGGCCATCAGGATCGGGAAGTTCCACGGGATGATCTGGCCGACCACGCCCAGCGGTTCATGAATGTGATAAGCGACGGTGTTGCCATCGATCTCGGCGGCGCTGCCTTCCTGGGCGCGCAGGCACCCGGCGAAATAGCGGAAGTGGTCGGCGGCCAGCGGGATGTCGGCGTTGAGGGTTTCGCGGATGGCTTTGCCGTTGTCCCAGGTTTCGGTGATCGCCAGCAGTTCGAGGTTCTGTTCGATGCGGTCGGCGATTTTCAGCAGGATCAGCGAGCGGGCCTGGGCGGAGGTCGAGCCCCAGGCATCGGCGGCAGCGTGGGCGGCGTCCAGGGCCTTGTCGATGTCTTCGGCAGTGGAACGCGGGAATTCGGCAATCGGCTGGCCATTCACTGGCGAGGTGTTGGTGAAGTACTGACCTTTGACAGGCGCGACGAACTCGCCGCCGATGTAGTTACCGTACTTGCTCTTGAACGAGACTTTGGCGCCTTCAGTACCGGGGTGAGCGTAACGCATGATGATGTTCTCCTTGGCTTTGTACTTATTAGAGAAACGCGCATGAGCGCTTGCTATAAGCGTAGAGCAAAGGTCGGGCCACCGCCGTGCAGCTCAGGCAAATCAAGGCCTTGCGTGATTTCTGTCGGACAAGTGGCAAGCGTCTGTGACGGTATCGGTACAGCTCGGGTGACAGTTTGTACCGCTTCTGGCACAACCTGTGACCGGGTGGTCTTGCCAGCATTGCAAAGACCGGTTGGCTGGAGGATGCTGGGCACCACTTCACGCATGGGCCGATGAGCCTCGGGGAGAATAATAAGAAATGCACGACAACCATTTGAGTCGCCATGCCCAACAGGTTCTCACCGTCACCCAGGGCAAGCCGCACCTGCACGGCCCCGGTGCCGACCCGTCGATCGCCCGCTCGTGGCTGCGTTGTCTTGAGGACTATCACCTCGACCCGGCCCTGACCATGGCGCCGACCGTACTCGAACACGGTCGTGTCCTCGAAAGCCGCGAACGGTTGCAACAGGTGTTGCAGATCGCCGGCAACGAAATGAGCAGCCTGCATCAGCAACTCTCCGGCGCCGGCCACGCGGTACTGCTGACCGACGCCCGTGGGGTAATCCTCAACTGCGTCACCGCTCCTGCCGAACGCAAGATCTTCGAACGCGCAGGGCTCTGGCTCGGTTCCGACTGGAGCGAGGCCTGTGAAGGCACCAACGGCATCGGCACCTGCCTGGTGGAACGTCAGGCCCTGACCATCCACCAGGACGAACACTTTCGCGGCCGTCACACCGGCCTGACCTGCTCGGCGAGCCCGGTGTTCGACCCGCACGGTGAACTGCTGGCGGTGCTCGATGTTTCCTCTGCGCGGCATGACGTCTCGCGCCAGAGCCAGTTCCACACCATGGCGCTGGTCAATTTGTCGGCGAAGATGATCGAGAGCTGCTACTTCCTGCGCTGTTTCGATAACCAATGGTTGCTGCGTTTTCATCTCCAGGCCGAATCCGTCGGGCTGTTCAGCGAAGGGCTGCTGGCGTTTGACGGGGAAGGGCGGATCAGTGCGGTCAATCAGAGCGCCTTGAACCTGCTGGGACACATTCGCGGTGGTTTGCTCGGCAAACCGGTGGAGGCGTTTTTCGATTGTTCGCTGGATGAGTTGCTGGGGCGTGCGAGTGCCAATGCCAGCGCCAGTTGGCCGTTGCGCACTCGTGACGGACGGCATCTGTTCGCGGTGCTGCGTGGCGAGTCGCGCAAGCCATCCATCGTCTTGCCGAAACCTCAGGCTCCCGAGGCGCCACGCCTGGCTGGCATTTGTCTGGGCGACGCCGGGCTGCAAGCGGATTTCCGCAAGGCCTTGCGAGTGTTCGAGCGTGACGTGCCGCTGCTGATCAACGGTGAAACCGGCTCCGGCAAGGAAGCGTTCGCCAAGGCCGTGCATCAGGCCAGTCAACGCGCCGGCAAAGCGTTCGTCGCCCTCAACTGCGCGGCCATTCCCGAAAGCCTGATCGAGAGCGAACTGTTCGGCTATCGCGGCGGCAGCTTCACCGGCGCGCGCAAGGACGGCATGCGCGGCAAGTTGCAGCAGGCCGATGGCGGCACGCTGTTCCTCGATGAAATCGGCGACATGCCGCTGGCCTTGCAGACCCGTCTGTTGCGGGTGCTTGAAGACCGGCAAGTGGTGCCGATTGGCGGCGAGCCGGAAGCGGTCAACGTGCGGATCATCAGTGCCACACACCGTAACTTGCTGGAACGGGTTGGCGACGGCAGTTTTCGGGAAGATTTGTATTACCGGCTCAACGGGCTGGAAGTGGCGCTACCGCCATTGCGCGAGCGCAGTGACAAGTCGCAGTTGCTGGATTTCCTGCTGGCCGAAGAGGCGGGCGGTGAAACGATCCTGATCGAAGAACCGGCGCGCCAGGCGTTGCTGGGCTTCAACTGGCCGGGCAACGTGCGGCAGTTGCGCAACGTGCTGCGAACGCTGGCGGCGTTGTGCGATGAGGGGCGGATCGGGCTGGATGATCTGCCGGCGATGTTCCGGCAGGTACAACCGCTGCTGGTCAAAGTCGATGAAGCGTCATCCGGGCAGCCGCTGGAGGATGCCGAGCGGCTGGCGTTGCTCAATGCGCTGGAACACACGCGCTGGCACATGACCCACACGGCGCAGCAACTGGGCGTCAGTCGCAATACGCTCTATAGAAAGCTGCGCAAGCACGGGATCGCCCGCAGCGCTTGACCCCTGAAAACGAGGATGCGGTTTTCCCCTGCCTGGGCTACCCTGCGGCCATGTTTTACGAGGTCGACTATGCACATTCATATTCTGGGTATCTGCGGGACTTTCATGGGCTCGATGGCGGTTCTGGCCAAAGAGCTGGGCCATCACGTGACCGGCTCCGATGCCAACGTTTATCCGCCGATGAGCACCCAGCTTGAAGCCCAGGGCATTCAGCTGACTCAGGGCTACGACCCGGCCCAGCTTGATCCGGCGCCGGATCTGGTGGTGATCGGCAACGCCATGTCCCGCGGCAATCCGGCGGTGGAATATGTGCTGAACAAAGGCCTGCCGTACGTCTCCGGCCCGCAGTGGCTGGCCGACCATGTGCTGCAAGGTCGCTGGGTGCTGGCGGTTGCCGGTACTCACGGCAAGACCACCACCAGCAGCATGCTCGCCTGGGTACTGGAACATGCCGGCATGAGCCCGGGCTTCCTGATCGGCGGCGTTCCGCAGAATTTCTCGGTGTCGGCGCGTCTGGGTGGCACGCCGTTCTTCGTGATCGAGGCCGACGAGTACGACAGCGCGTTCTTCGACAAACGCTCGAAGTTTGTCCACTACCGTCCACGTACGGCGATCCTCAACAACCTTGAGTTCGATCACGCTGACATTTTCCCGGATCTGCCGGCCATCGAGCGCCAGTTCCACCACTTGGTGCGGACTATTCCGAGCGAAGGCCTGGTGATCCACCCGACCACCGAACCCGCCTTGCAGCGCGTGATCGAGATGGGCTGCTGGACCCCGGTGCAAACCACCGGTGCTGGCGGTCAGTGGCAGGTCAAGTTGCTGAAGGACGACGGCTCGGCATTCGAAGTGATGTTCGAGGGCGTCTCCCAAGGCGTCGTCGAGTGGGAATTGACGGGGCAGCACAACGTAGCCAACGCATTGGCTACTCTGGCGGCAGCGCGTCACGTTGGTGTTGTGCCGTCGATGGGCATCGCCGGGTTGAGCGCGTTCAAGAGCGTCAAGCGTCGGATGGAAAAAGTCGCGGAAGTGCGCGGCATCACCATCTACGACGACTTCGCCCACCACCCGACCGCCATTGCGACCACCCTCGACGGCCTGCGCAAACGCATTGGCGACGCACCGCTGATCGCGATCATCGAGCCGCGTTCCAACTCGATGAAGCTCGGCGCACACCGTGATGGCTTGCCGGACAGCGTGGTCGATGCCGATCAGGTGATCTGGTACGCCCCGGCCAACCTCGGCTGGGACCTGGCTGGCACTGCCGCGTTGTGCACCGTGCCGTCGATCGTCAGCGATTCGCTGGAAGGCATCATCGAACGCGTGAAAAGCCAGGCCCAGCCCGGCACCCACGTGGTGATCATGAGCAACGGCGGCTTCGGCGGTCTGCACGGCAAACTCGCCGAGGCGCTGAAATGAGCAACGGCCCGGAACGCATCACGCTGGCGATGACCGGCGCGTCCGGCGCCCAGTACGGCTTGCGTCTGCTGGATTGCCTAGTGCGCGAGGATCGCGAAGTACATTTCCTGATCTCCAAGGCCGCGCAACTGGTGATGGCTACCGAGACGGACGTGTCGCTGCCGGCCAAGCCGCAAATGATGCAGGCGTTCCTCACCGAATACACCGGCGCCGCCGCCGGGCAGATCCGCGTGTATGGCAAGGAAGACTGGATGTCGCCAGTGGCCTCGGGCTCCGGGGCGCCGGCGGCGATGGTGGTGGTGCCGTGCTCGACAGGCACCTTGTCGGCCATCGCCACAGGCGCCTGCAACAACCTGATCGAGCGAGCGGCAGATGTAACGTTGAAAGAGCGTCGCCAGTTGATTCTGGTACCGCGCGAAGCGCCGTATTCGAGCATTCACCTGGAGCACATGCTCAAGTTGTCGAACATGGGCGTGACTATCCTGCCGGCCTCGCCTGGCTTTTATCACCAGCCGCAGACCATCGATGACCTGATCGATTTCGTGGTGGCGCGGATTCTCAATCTGCTGGGCATCCCCCAGGACATGCTGCCGCGCTGGGGCGAGCATCACCTGAGCAGCGATGAATAAGCTGCTGGCGATCCTGCTGATATTGCAACTGACTGGCTGTGCCACGGCGCGCACGCTCGATGCCGCCAAGCCCGGCGCGCCGGTGGTGTATTCCGGCACTCGGCTGGACTTGTACGCCATGAACGGTGGCTGTTGCGCGATGGATCGGTTCGGAGCCGAGGCGCCAAGCTATCCCGGGGTGGATCTGCCGGCCAGTGCGTTGCTCGATACGCTGTTGTTGCCGTTGTCGTTGCTGACGGTGATCGGCGTGGGATTTCAGGCGACTGGCGGACTATGAAAATCAAAGGCTCGACCCACTGGGTCGAGCCTTTGAAACGCCCTACAGCGTGATCGTTTCGGGCGGAAAGACGATGTCGTCGGAAAAAATGTCCTGTCCTGTCGGCAATTCGATAACGCGTTTGCCGGCTGTCGCCACCTCATCGATCAGCACGTCATATTCGTCCCGGTTCAACTCTCCTGCCCGAGTGCGGGCTTCGATGGCGTCGGCAGGGTTCTGATGTGATCCGGTGACGTGTGTCAGCGCCTGCAAATAGATATCTTCCACTGTCGCCGCACGGGTCATGCCTGAGTTGACCAGCCAGACGCGCCTCGACGTGAAGCCGATCGACGACATCGAAACATGGCCCTCCATCCTCATGCTCGGGAACCATGTTTTGCCTTCCGCGGGGCTTCGGTCGAGCCGCGTCGGGTTGTAGACGCGATTATCCTGCCCCGCAACGACCTCCACATTGCGGGTGTCGAGCAAGTAGCAAAACCGGATGCGCTGAGCGTGGGGCGTCGAAGTGCCGCTGGTTGTCTGTGACGGTTCCTTGCCTGTCACTCCCCTGGTTTCATTTGCAAAATCCATGGCGGTCTTGAGGCTGAACATTGCACTGACGGGTATCTCGCTCGTGGCGCCCACGGCCGATACCACGCGCGGGACCATGGCAGCGGGCCGGGCTATTTCGAAAGGTGTCCGGTCATCCACTTTGAACACGGCGGGAATGTCGGTTCTGTACAGATAATTGTGCTTGTTGCGTTTGAAGCCGCTGAGGCGCAGCAATTCTTGAAAGAAGGGTTCGGTCAGACTGGCCTTCAGCAGGCTGGTACCTTCTCCCTGATTTCTCAGCTGGATGATTTCAGCATCGATTTCCGGCAGAAACGGATCGAAGAGTTTTTCGTTGGTTACCAGTCGCGAGCGATGTTGATGGGTCCTGACCCACACGGGCACCTCATCATTGATGAGACTCTTGAACTGACCTGTTGGCGACAGCTCCTTGCACAATCGCTCCAGTTGCTGAACGGAAAGATTGTAGGGCTGGAATCGGGCGAGGATTTGCTCTCGTGATTTGAGTGGAGAGTCAGGATTGGTCCACAGCCGCAGATAGTCGATCAGTTGTTCACGCTGGGAAGGGTATTCCCGTTGTTTGACCCAGCCAGGCGGTTTCTGATGGAGCGCAACGTCCTGACGAAAGCGCACGATGTCCGGCCCTTCGATCCTGTAAAGGTTCCAGATATCGATGTCCCGCCAGAAGGGACGCAGAACATTCTCTTTGTAGATCGGATAATTGGTGGGTTTGACGACAGTCAGTCTCGCACCTTCACGAAATGCCAGTTGGGTGAGCGGTCCATGATTGTCATCCAGGCCAGGCTTACGCTGCATCTCGACATAACCATGGTAATTCGATTTGTCGAGATCCCAGGTGTAGTAGCGCTGATCACCGTAGGGAAGCGTGGCGTCTGTTGTCCTGGACATGTCGGGTGTTGATGGACGTGGAGACGGTGAGCCGGGTGTCGGCAGGTTTGGCAACGGCGTTTTCGGGCCGGATGTGCTGCGGTGCAAGGTGACGGATTCGAGGTGTTCTGCCCATTGGGCGGGAGTACGGTTCTGATGGCTCAGGAGGCTGTTGAACATGCCGCGCTCCATGTCCATACCAGACCAGCGGTACAGCTCGTCAAACAGGTAGGCGTTCTCCATCCGTTGCGCCCGAACGGTCGCCCACAGAGGTTTTTTGCCGGTGCTGTGCGCTTCGGTGCGAAAACGGGTGATTTCTGCGCCCTGTATCCCGTAGAGATCCCAGAGGTCGCGGTCTGTCCAGGCTGGTAGTAGTTCGGCGGGTTGATCGATTCGCGAGGCGGAAGGTTCAACACTGACAAACGAGCCGTTGTCGTCGATGAACGCATGATGCAGCAACGGCCCGACCGAGTCGTCCCGGCGCATTTTTCGGTGCATGACCACATAACCATGATGATTGGCGGCGGCGTTGTTCCATACGTAGTGTTGGGTGTCGACGTATGTCGCTGCAGTATTCGGCGGCGTCAGGGCCGGTCCCGGCAGGTGGGGTTGGGGTGTTTGTGTCGGGTTACTGCCGGCGTTGTCAGCCTGCCGGTGTACCGTTGATTCGATGGTATGACTGACAATCTGCGGCTCGCCGACCCGCCAGGTATTGCTCTCGGCGTCGAAATGCAGGACGGGACCCGAAGGTTGCAGTTCCTGTGGGCGCATGGCTCGGTAGGTTCCGAGACCTTCGTCCCAGGCCACCATGACAGTCGTGGTCGTGGTGTACTGAACCTCGGCATAGATGCGTCCCCTGTGGACGCGCAATCCTTCTGTATTGACGGCAGGCAGTAGATTTCTCACCTGTGTCGACAGCTCATAGTGGCGGATCGATTCGGTCGAGCGAGCGTTGCTGGCTAAGCCTCCCTGACTGTTTCCGACCGGATTGATCAAGTCTTGAATCTGTATCGCAGACAAGGTGTCACTGGAAGAGTGCGCCGCTGGCGTCTCTGAAGGGCGGACTGTAGTGACTGTTTCTGCGGATCGAATAGCTCCCGAGATGCCCTGATGTGGAGTCAATGGAGTTTCTGGTGCCGACCTGTCGAGGGTGGGATGGGGTTTGCTGGTGCCTTTGGACGTTTTTGTTTGCGGTGCCATCAAGGATTCCTTTCATTGATTGCCTGACGTGGGGCTGAGCCATTTCGTAACGCAATGGCTGCAGACGCAGGCGTGCCGGAGGGCACGTTATCGATGAAAGGAAAGGGGCACGTGGTAGATAGTTACGACACGAGGGTTGATTCGATGCAGTTCATTTCAGATGTCAGGCAGTTCAACGCAAGATCTTGAACGTCATTGGTAATGACTGACCGGATCCGCGTTGAACCGCTGTGACGAGTGAGCTTACTTGCCGAGCTTTCTCAATTCATCCGACTCGACGATTCGCACTCCGTCCTGTTCCTCAAGCGCCAGCCGCCACATGGCCCGGGCCAGTTGGCAGGCTTCGATGCCGCGGTATTTGCCGGGAATCAGTTTCGAAAACGGTGCAGCAAGCTGCTCGCCAAGCCGTGGCTCGCTGCGATCCCCCAGCAACAACGAAGGCCGGCAGATGGTCAGTTGTGGCCAGTCCTGCGCGCGCAAGGCGTGTTCCATCTCGCCTTTGACCTTGTTGTAGAAAATCGAGGATCGGCGATCAGCCCCCAGGGCACTGATCACGATCAGGTGCCGTGCGCCCATTTCCCGGGCGCGTTTGGCGAACGCCACGACCATGTCCAGATCCACGGCGCGGAACGCTTCTTCGGAGCCGGCCTGTTTGATGGTGGTGCCGAGGCAGCAATAGGCGATGTCGACGCGACCGGCCAGTTGCGGCAGGAAGGTCTGCGGGTCGCCGACCGGGTTTTCCAGATGGGGATGTTCGGCCAGCGGCCGGCGTGAAGGGGCCAGGACGCGAGTGATCGTCGGTTCGTTGAGCAAACGGTCGAGCAGGTGTTCACCGGTCAGCCCGGTGGCTCCGGCAAGCAAGACATGCTGAGGCGTCAAGTACATAGTGTCTCTCCCTTGATACTGTTCAGCTTAGTTGCTCTTTGTCGCTCCGTCGTTCAACGCAGCACTTTGCAACGCTTTTCTCGCTTGCTGCTTGCGCAACAGTTGCCAATGCGCCAGCACTGTTTTCGGCGCCCAGATCTGCGGTTCCGAGGCTTCGAAGTTGTCCGCCAGTTCGCGCTCGGCAACAGTGGCCTTGGCCAGTTTGAAGGCTTGCTCCAGATCATCGGTCTGGTTCAGCGCCTGGGCAAACAGGGCATCGCCGAAGTAGGTGAAGTTGGCCTCCTCGGAGCAACCGAACGAGACCCGGTCGGCGCGCGAGGCAGTCATGATCAGCGTGCGTTCGTCCTTCAGCGCCGGAATGAAACCACCGGAATAGCACGAGGAGATGACAATGATCTTGTCGCGGTTCTTCAGCGGTGCGAGCACGGCGGCGAGTTCGTCGGCAGGCAGGTCGGCCAGTTCCATGCGCGGCTGGTCGAGCACCAGTTCGTGTTCGGCGGTGCCGTGGCTGGTCAGGTAGATGAATACCAGATCTTCCGGGCCGCTGCGTTCGGCCAGGGTCAACGCCGCGCGGCGCAGATTTTCGCGGGTGGCCATCGGCCGGTCACCGAGGTGGTCGCGATGGTTGACCAGGCGGATCTGGCCAAAGGCGCCGAAGCGGCTGGCGAGCATGTTGGCCACGTAATCGGACTCACGCAGGAACACGCTCTGTTTGCCGTCGCCGCCGAGGGTCAGGGAGTACAACTCCACCGCCGGGGTCGAGGCTGGCACATTGGCCAGCGCTTCCTCGAGCAGGCGGCCCTGGGCCAACAGGCCAAGTTCGAGCGTATCGGGCAACAATTTGCCGTCGGCGTCGCGCACGCGCTGGCCGTTGATCCAGGTGCCGCTGAGCACGCTGCCGTCAGTCAGCACCAGCGTGCCTCGGCCCGCATAACTGTCGCTGTCGAACCCGCCGATGTAGAAACTGCCGTCGGACAGGTTCAGTCGGCCCTGACCGCTGAAGCGCCAGTCATTGAAGTAGCCGGTGTAATGGCTGCCGTCGGCGCCGATCAACTCGCCCTTGCCGGTCAGCGCGCCTTCCTTGAACTGGCCGAGCCAGACGTCGCCGTCGGCGTTTTCGTAGCGGCCCTTGCCGTGTAGCTGATTGTTCTTGAAGCCGCCGACATAGATGTCGCCGTCGGCGCTGTTGAAGGTGCCGTTGCCTTCGAGCTGGCCGTTCACGAAATGGCCGGTGAACTGATTGCCGCTGGCATCGCCGCGCTGGCCCTCACCGTTGGGTTTGCCGTTTGCGAACTGGCCTTGATAGGAGCTGCCGTCGTCCAGCTCCAGGCGGCCGAGCCCGGAATACTGGTCGGCCTTGAATTCGCCGCGATAGGTCATCGCGTTTTCTTTGAGGGTGCCTTCGCCTTCGCGTCGGCCGAGCTTGAAGCCGCCGGTGTAGCTGCCACCGTGGGTGGTCAGTGTGCCCTGGCCGTCGAACAGGCCTTGCTGGAAATTCCCGCGATAAACCTCGCCGTTGCTGCCGTGCCATTCGCCCTGACCGTGCCACTGGCCCTTGTCGAACTCGCCCGCGTACCAACTGCCGTTCGGGTAGTCGACCCGGCCCTGGCCTTGCAGCAGACCGTTGACCAGCTCGCCGCGATAGCGTCCGCCATCAGGCAGGCGCGCATCCGGGGGCAACAGCGATTCGCCATCGCCGCAAGCGGTGAGCATCAGGGTCAAGGCAAGCGGTGCAAGAGCAGCGAGTGAGCGCATAGCGGGATCCGGGCAATTAGGCGACCGAGTATGCCGCAGCTATGTGACCTTATACAGCCGGCAGAGGGGAGTGGATGCGAAACAGCGTGAGCCGCTTCGCATCCCGGCACTCAGACGAAGCAGAGCGACAGCGGTTCGGCGATGTAGGCCGGTTTGTCCGAGCCTTCGATCTCCAGGGTGGCGGTGGCCTTGAGCAGCCACTGGCCAGGTTTCTTCTCGGTCACTTCACCGAGATCGACCTTGAGCCGGACTTTGGAATTGACCTTGACCGGCTGGATGAAACGCACGCTGTCCAGGCCGTAGTTGACCACCATCTTCACGCCTTGCGGCAGGATCAGGATGTCTTCCATCAGTTTGGGGATCAGCGACAACGACAGGAAACCGTGTGCAATGGTGCTGCCAAATGGCGTTTGCGCGGCTTTGACCGGGTCGACATGGATGAACTGATAATCCCCGGTGGCTTCGGCGAACAGGTTGATGCGCTCCTGATCGATAGTGAGCCATTCGGAACGTCCGAGTTCCTTGCCGACATAATCTTTGAGCTCTGCAACTGGAACATAGGGCATTGAGACTCTCCTTGGGTTCATCGGTTTTATAGTTTTTCAGGTGGGGGATTTGACCGCCCTGCGAACCACTGTAGATCATCATGACGATTTGCTCAGGTCAACCGACCATGCTTTTGGCGAATGCCGATCCATAGCGCTGGCGTGCTTATAATGCCCGGCCCGTGCTTGGCGGGATGTCGGACGGAGATGACGGATGTTGCTACGCGGCCTGACCATGCTGGTGCTGTTTCAATTGCTCGGCACCGCCCTCAATCATTTGCTGTTGCCGGTGCTGCCGGGGCCGATCATCGGCCTTTTGCTGTTGCTGGTGTTCCTGATCGTGCGCGGTGAAGTCGGCGAGCCGCTGAATCTCGCCGCCGGCAGTCTGTTGCGTTATCTGCCGTTGCTGCTGGTGCCGCCGGCGGTGGGCGTGATGGTTTACGCCACGGCCATTGCCGCCGATTTCTGGGCCATCGTCGGTGCGCTGGTGGTCTCACTGATTCTGTCCATGGCCTTCGCCGGTGTGCTGATGCAACGGCTGGTCAAGCGTCACGCCCCGCATTCGGAGGAATCCTGATGCTGTTCGATTGGCAAGGTGCCTGGGCTTCGGTGATTCACCATCCACTGTTCGGCATCGGTATCACCCTGGGGGCTTATCAACTGGTGTTGGCGGCGTTCGAGAAAACCCGCTGGATTTTCCTGCAACCGGTGCTGGTCTCCATGCTGTTGGTGATCGGTGTGCTGGTGGGTTGCGGCCTGACTTATGTCGAGTACCGCAAGAGCACCGAGATCCTCAGCATTCTGCTGGGCCCGGCGACCGTGGCACTGGCCGTGCCGCTGTATCTGAATCTGCGGCGCATCCGCCAATTGTTCTGGCCGATTTTTACTACGCTGGTGATAGGCGGGGTGGTCGCCACGGGCATGGGCGTGGCGCTGGGCTGGTGGTTCGGTGCCGATCACATGATCCTGATGACCATGGCGCCCAAGTCGGTGACCTCGCCGATCGCCATGCTGGTAGCCGAGCAGATCGGTGGCGTCGCGGCGCTGGCCGCGGTGTTCGTGTTGATCACCGGGGTGATCGGCGCGATCTTCGGTCCGGCCCTGTTGACCCGCCTCGGGGTACACAGCCCGGAGGCGCGCGGCATGGCGCTGGGCATGACGGCGCATGCGGTCGGTACGTCGGTGGCGTTGCAGGAAAGCGATGAGTGCGGCGCCTTCGCGGCGCTGGCGATGAGTCTGATGGGCGTGGCCACGGCGGTGTTCCTGCCGTTGGCGGTGTCGATGGTGGTGTAAGGAAATGTCTATGAGTCTGCCGCTTTTTCCGCTGAACACGGTGCTGTTTCCCGGCTGCAACCTGGATTTGCAGATCTTCGAGGCACGCTACCTGGACATGATCGGTCGCTGCATGAAGCAGGGCGGCGGATTCGGCGTGGTGTGCATCCTTGAAGGCAGCGAAGTCGGCATCGCCCCCGAAGGTTTCGCCATGGTCGGCTGCGAAGCGCGCATCACCGATTTCCAGCAGCAGGACAACGGACTGCTGGGCATCCGGGTGCAGGGCGGGCGCCGGTTCATCGTGCAGCGCACCGAAGTGCAGCGCGATCAACTGATCGTCGCCGAAGTCGAGTGGCTGGACGACGAACCCGAGCAACCCTTGCAGGATGAAGACGCCGATCTGGTGGCGCTGCTCAAGGCCCTGGCCGAGCACCCGATGGTCGAGGCGCTGAACATGGGCATCGAAGCGGCCGGGCAGCAATCACTGGCCAATCAGTTGGCGTATCTGCTGCCGTTCGCCGAGGAAGACAAGATCGACCTGCTGCAACTCGACGACCCACAGCAGCGACTGGATGCGATCCAGGCGCTGCTCGATGAATTGCAGGGCGAGTTGTTCGCTTAAGACGCGTTCAGGTTATTCGGGCCAGACGATGTCGTTGGCGAACCAGTCCTTGCCGCTCGGCAGTGAAAGGATCGGCTTGCCTGCCCTGGCCACCGCATCGATCAAGGCATCGTATTCACGTTGATTGGCCACGCCGCTGTGGGTCCGCGCCTCGATGTCGCTGCCGATGTAGCTGCTTTGGGCTTCAGCGGCGACATCATCGACCTTCGCCGCACGGGTGAAGGTCGAGTCCAGCAGCCAGAGACGCTCCGATTCAATGCCCCGCTTCGACGTGGAAATCAACGCTTCGAGTTCGTCTTCGGGAAACCAGGCACTTTTTTCCAGCGCAGCCAGATTGAGCAGGTGGTTCTCTTCGTTGAGGACCACTTCCATCCTTCGTGTATCAATGACGTAAGAGAAGATGAACTGCTGATCGTGGCGGATCGTCTCGTAATTGCGTTCGGAATCCAGCTCTATGTCTGAAACATCGGACCAGTCGTTATCGGAGTTCCCCGAATCGTTGTCCGATTCACCCGGTTTCCTGCCGGGATATATGTTTCTCTGACTGTTGTAACGCAGGTACTCCGGATCGGGAGCGTCGGTGCCCCTGCCGCCATACATCTTGACCAGTTGGTGGCTGACCGTGGCACTGATCGGTTTCTCGGTCGTGGCGCCGCGCGGGTGTTTCAGGCGAGGCAGCATGCGTCCGTCGTTGTAGAACTCGAACGGGGTGCGCTCATCGGCCCTGAACAGGCCCGGAATATCGGTGCGGTACAGGCAGTCGCTGCTGTTGCGCAGGTAACCGAGTCGGGTCAGAAAGGCATCGAGAAATTCGCGGGTGACACTTTTGTCGAAGTCGACCAGGTTGCTGCGCAGTGTTCCGTTCCTCACGGGCAAAAGCAGCGGTTCGATTTCATCGTGCAGTTGATCGAAGCGGCTCGAGTCGTTCTCGTCCCGGGAGCGCAAGTGATGCTGCTCGGCCCACTCCGGCATCACTCGCGGATCGGTGATCAGATCGTTGTGTAACTGGATGTGTTGCCGTGGCGACAGGTTGTAGGAACGCAGCAGCTCAACGCGCTGGCCGAGCGTCATCAGCGGGTACATCGTGAGCAATGAGTCATTCAACAGTTGAGTGGTCGCTTCATGCGCAGATAGCGGAGTGGTCAGCGGTTGTTTGGCCGGCAGTCGGGTATCGATGTCATTGATCTGCGGCCCGGGGCGTTTCAAAGGGATGTGTGAGTCCGGGCTCCAGGTTGACTCACCGGCATTTCTGTAGAGCACCGGTCCGGGGGACAACTTCTTGTATAAGTCCATTGCCCGATAGCTACCCAGGTTCGTATCGAATTCCACGTACACCGTGCCGCTGTCTTTCACATCGACGAATGTGCGTCCGACGATATAGCGCAGGCCGTCCTCGTTGGCCGGTTGCATGTTGCGCAACAAGCCGGGATTCAACAGGTAGCTGTTCAAGCCAGTCGCTGTTTCACGGGTAGCGACCGGGAGGTCGGATACCTCGATTCCTGGCCGTTCGGACGTGCCTGCTGGCGGCGTTGCGTATCCCGGGGTTCGGTTATGCAGGGCTGTCAGGTCAGTCAACGAATGAGGTAACGGCGAATCTTGAACATGGGGTCTCAACCGTGGTGGTTGAGTGAGCGAGTCGACGGACGTGCTGCCTTTGGGAGATGTGGGTAGCGAGGGTGGTTTAGGTCGCATGGTGTCATTCCTTGACGATGATCAGGTGCTCGACAGGGATCGAGCGGGACGGAGTGGATTCGGAACTCCAGACGTTAGTGACAACGTTGTATGAAATCTTGTCGGTAGCGGTCTCGCTCAGGCGAATGTTGTGAACCGACACTTCGTCGGACTCAAGCTCTTCACGCAGTTGATGCCCACGAACGTCCAGGGCGATGGCCTGAACCGATGTGTAGGCTCGTGCATCGATGGCGCACAGACCGATCACCTCGAACAGTGCATTGATCCGATAGCGGTTTCCCGAGGAGACCACGACTTCGATGGTTTCCAGTGGCAGCTGCGGATCGTTGCTGTCAGGCAGTTGAATCCAGATGCTGCCGATCCTGAGCAGGTTGTCCTTGATGGTGAGGTCGCGGTGCGTGATCCGCTCCTGTAAATGTTGTGTGTGAATGACCCAGGTGGAAGAACCCGAAACGCTGGCGTCTGCTTCTGTCGTAGACAGGCGGATGGACGTTGCGCTGGCGGGGAACAGCTCATAGCGCGCGGATCGCCCTTTCAGCCAGTAGGTCGCGTTGTGCTCGGCTGTCTGAAAGTCGACCCGCTGCGGAGTCGACTTCAAGATGCGTTCCTCGACAGAGGGCCGGACGAAAAGGTACTGGCCTGCCCGCTCCCTCAATGAGGCGCGGCTTTGCAGGACGGTATAACCCGGCTTTTTTGCATCGTCGAAATACGAATTGCGGGGGACGTCGAGGTGATAGGAGACACCGTCCCGCATGATCAGCGTCAGGGGGTGATCCACTTGCCAGCCCGAGGCCATGATGCTGGCACCCATGTTGCTTTTGCGACCCGGTTTTTCTTTAACGGCACCGTGCAAGGAGAGCAGGCCACCCTGGTGGAACGTGAGGGTGAAGTGGACGTTCGTGTAGCTGAGGAAGGTGAAGGCATTCTGTTTTGTCTGGCTGACGACGTAGACGGCCCGCACTTCGTCGATTTCCGTGCTGTCGCGGTCGACGTAAAGAGTGCTTCGGGTCGGCTTTTCGTGTGGCGTTGCCACCAGGGTCGTGTGATGGATCTGACGGGAGACGAAATAGTATGAGTGCGGTTTGTTCGAAGTCTTGCAAGGGCGACCAGTGACCGGCACCGGAGAGGTCTTGGACACGCCGGCAGTCAGGACGGTGACACTCACGGCCAGGTCGGTCAGGTCCGGTGTATCAACCGGCCATGCCGGCTGCAGGTGGTAGCCGTCCTGCGTGATGAACATCCACTTGTCGTTACGCAGAGAACGCTTGCCATCGACCGTCCGGTACACCGCCTCCAGCGCCAGTTCCCGCATCGGCGACTGGATGTCATCGTCGCGCAGTGACTCAATGACCAGCGCGTCATTGCGCACGTACCAGCGCTGGATGGCTTCAAGCGTCACGCCCAGATAGACCTTGCTCGGTTCCTGGCCATCCTCGTGGAGGGAAACCTTGAGGCAGTTCGGGGCAATTTCGTAGGTATCGCTGCCGCGGCCTCCATTGACGGTGCCATGAAGGCCGCGGACGGAGATGCGGTCATCGCCGGCCCCGGCATCGACGCGGTCATCGCCATTGGCGGCAATGGTGTCGGCGTAGTCGGAACCGGTCACGCGGTTGAGCGCGCCGGCCAGTGTCTCGATCTTTTCGATGGACTTGAATGTTGAATGCAGCACCGGTTCAGCCGCCGGGTCTGCAGGACGCACCGCCAGCCTGCCGTTTTGCAGATCGATGTCAAAACCGATATGGCGCGGTGGGTGAGCGCCATGGTCTTCGTGCCGGTGTTTGCCTTGAAGCCACAGCAGGTCGGTTCCGTCACCGCCGGACAGCTCACTGACGGTGGTCGGGTCGTCAGACAGCGCTTCGGATGCCGACTGAAACAGAAAGGAGTCATCCTTGTTGCCGCCGTCGAGGGTTTTACGGCCGTTGGCATAGCTGAAGAAGTTCGGCTTGTCCTCAACGCCTTGCACCGTGTCATGGCCGCCGCCCAGGTTCCAGAAGACCCCTTTTTCCGGGTCATTTTTCGTCTTGGTGATGACGGCATCCGACTCTGATAACCCTTTCTTCGCATCGTAGGTGTCATTCGTGTCGCTGATGACAGGGCGATTTTCGCTGGTATAGGGCGTTTCGCCTTTGCTTTCATCCCATTGGAAACGATAAAGGCGAGTCGGCTGCAACGTAACCTCGAAACGGCCATTGACGATCACGTCGACACTTTCCTTGAACTCATTTTCGAGCCAGTCGAGGCTGCGGGTCTTCAAGGCTTTGGCGTAATCGCTCGTGGTTTTGGCGATCAGGTGGCGATCCATCAGCGCCTTGTCCTGGTCCTGCCCGGTGAATGCAAACCAGCCGGCACGCCAGCGTTCGTGCACGGTCAGCTCGATGTAGTCGTCGATATCGTCGACCATGCGCGCGGCGCCGTAGATTCGGGCACCGACAATCATGATCGCCGCTGCCGCAATCCCCACCGGGCCTGCTGCCTGAAAGCCCATCAGCGCTGCACAGCCTAGGGCGATGGACAGTGCGCCGCTGAATACGCTCAGTCCGCCGGTGACATACAGATCCTGAGCTTCCTTGCCCTGGACCTTGGCGGCATCGTTGAAGGATTTGATGGCGGTGTAGATGTCGAAGGGCAGCGTCAGCACGCTGGCGACCAGGCCTGCGCCCCGGCACAGCCATTTGCCCATGGTGGTCTTGCCGAATTGCTCAAGGGCCATGGAGCCCTGACGGATCATCTGTTCACCGGTCTTGTTCAGTGCGTATTCGAAGCCCAATGAGGTGATCTCGGCGAGAGCCCCCCCCACATTGATCAGCACTTCTCCCGTCTCGCCTTTCTTGAGGGCGTCGATTGCACCCTGGTAGGCGCTGTACAGTCCGTACGCCTGTAGCCCCACGCCCACGCTGGTCATGCCGCGACTCTTGGCCTTGTCGACCCAACTCGGCAGATGTTCGGGCAGCGGGCTCCTGTGGATATCCAGCTGTTGAGTGGCGATCAGAAGTTTGCTGATTTTCTGTATGGGTTGCTCATTGTCACTTGCGGGCATTTCACGCAGCAGTGGGGTTGCATCGGGGGAGCGCAGCGTGGCGATTTCGTAGAGTAACTCCGGTACCCGTTGGCGCTCCTGGCCATCGGCGGACTTGATCCGTTGCTCAACCTGGGCGGGATCGAACTCCAGCCCATCGGTAAAGGCCTGATCGGGCTCGGGGAAGTACGTGTTGGCCGCTGTAATAGCCTCGCCGTTGACCCGGGCCCCCAGCGCCTGAAGTGTCTGGCGGCTCACGGTCAGCTCGCCAAATCGCATGGCCCCGAACAGTTTGTCCAGATCGTTCAGGTCGGGAACTTTACCGGACGGTGCATCGGTTTTGGCCGTTGCCGAGTTTGACGGAATGTTAATGTCGGAAATTGTTATGGGGGCTGTAAGAATAGTTTCAGAGTTGATGTTAAAAGGTTTGGCCAAGATCAATGCTCATTGATGAAATGTTGAGCGACTTTGGCATGATTGTTGGTTGTGTTCAGTTGTTATTGTTTTTCCGATTGTATTGTTGTTTTTTGTATTGTGTTTGAAGTGGTCTGCTGAGCGTTTTTCATTTAGCGTTGAAGTCGACTCGCAGGAAGCAAGTTACATTATCAAGGAGAATGGCATGACGATTTATGAAGATGAATGGGCGTTCTGGGATGATATTGCCGGGAAGTATATTTTCAAGCATGCGGGCGTTGATCTTAATACCGACATTGTCCTCAAGGCCGCCAGTTACTACGCAGACTCAATGGTGCTTGAGCGCCGCAAGCGCAAGCGTGTGAAGAACGATTCTGGCCAGGGGAAGTCGACGGCCTGAAAGTAAGGTTTTATTCGGTGCGTGATCTGGTTGTTAATAACAAGAGTGTTGTCATATGTCTGATGCAAATAATATTATCTTTACCGGGCATCTGTTCGCGGGTGGGCTTCCACTGGTACTCAACTATCAAGTCATGGAGCAGCGTTTAAAACATCCCCGGATCACGACGGGGCAGCGATTGAATGCCGAGATTTCTCTGAATGATGAAGTCAGATCGCCAATCCTGACGCTTGCAGATCATGATGATGCCGAACCGCTGTTGTTGGAGTTTGTTCCGGATTATCAGGGGCGTTATACCCTCAATGTCAAAACGCCCGGGCGTTACTTTAATTGGCGACTGCGACTTGATCAAAGTACCCGGCATCTTCTGGCAGCAGAGAGTGTCGGCAGTTCCTTTGAACTCGAAACGTATGCCGGAAAGCTCAAATCGTTTGGCGACCTGCCGTCCAATCCGGTTTCTGTAGCGCTGTTCAGTGTCGAGAAGAAAATGCGCCTGTTTCAGCATGAAACGAAGGAGGGGCTCACGTACTTCCTGGACAGGAATCCGAACGACACCGGGCACAATGCCTACAACCCTTCGTCGGTGTCGTTCGTCTTGAGGACCAATCCTTCAGCTCTGATGTCTTGTGCCTAGTACGAATAGCGCAACAAGGTATGCGGCAAGTGTCGAAGCACAAAGAAGCCGAACAGAGCGACAAGCGCCGGCAACACCAGCCACCAGACTTTCTGCGGCATCGCTTCAAGGGGGGAGCGGCGCTGAATCAGCCACAGGCTCGCGGCGCAGACACAGGCGGCAAGCATTGCACCGGCCAGCACATCGGTTGGCCAGTGTGCCCCCAGGTACACCCGTGACAAGGCAATCGCCAGTGCCGGAATGCAGCCGACCAACAGCCAGGTCAGTCGCATTCTTGGCGGTTGCCCGCGTCCGGCCAGCACGGCCAGGGTCAGGAACAGCGCGAACGATCCGGACGCATGGCCGCTGGGCATGCTGTAGCTGGTCAACGGGTCGGTCAGCACCTCCGGGCGTACCCGGGCGAAAAACAGTTTGGTCCCGGTGTTGGCCAGCGCGGTGACGAGCAGGGTACTGCCGGCGAAGATTGCCTGACGCCACTGGCGGCACAGCAGCAACAGGCCGGTCAGCAAAATGCTGAACACCAGCATGTTGCGGAACTCGCCGATCAAGGTAAAGACCACCGCGACCTCGTCGAGCACCGCGTTGCGGTGTTCCTGTACAAGGGTCATGACGCCCTGATCGAGCGCAGTCAGGTACGGGTAACCGATGAACAGACCGATCAGAATCAACAGGCTCATGCTGCTGATCCAGATTGTTGCCCGACGATGGCGGCGCAGGCTGCTGTTGGCACTCAGGCCGACCATCACCGCAATGCTGGCGGCGACGATCCCGGCCTGCAGCCAGAAGCCTTCCGGCAATGGCAGACGAATCGCCGCCCCGGTGGCCCAGCCCGGTAGCAGGTACGCGATGCTCCAGCCCGCCGCCGCCAGCAGACTCACGGCCGCGAAGCGCGGGAAGGGCATGTCGCACATCCCGGCCACCATCGGCAGCATCGGTCGCAACGGGCCGATGAACCGTCCGACCAGCAGGCTGGCGATACCGTAGCGCTGGAAGTAGGTTTCTGCGCCGGCCATCCATTCCGGATGATGGCGCAGGCCCGGCAGGCGCCGGATGTTCTGATGGAAGTGGCGGCCGAGGAAATACGAAATCACGTCGCCGAGAATCCCGCCGAGGAAACCCAGCAACAGGGTTTCGCTCAACGACAGCGCACCGCTGCCGGCCAGCACTGCCACGGCAAACAGCAACACGGTGCCGGGAACAATCAGCCCGGCAATCGCCAGGCACTCGACGAAGGCCACGAGGAACACCGCAGCGGCCAGCCACTGCGGATTGGCGGCCAGCCACCCGGTCACGCTATCGAGCCATGGGCCCATACAACACACTCCATTTCATTGATGTCCCTGACCGGCGTACCGCAGAGGGGAAATTCACAGCAGAAAATAATCGCGTCCTTCGACCTGACCCCGGCGCAGCGGGTTCCGGGTGCACCACTGGGCGTAGGCCGCATCGACGAAGCGATACATCAAATGCTCGTCACGCCCATGGGGGATGCCCAGGCGGGTGGTCTGGATGATGTGGCCTGGCGCGGGGCCGGTGTCTTCCACCAGCAGTATCTCGTGGTCGAAACGCTTGGCATCCCACACCGGCACTTTCAGCCCCAGGGCCTTGCACAGCAGGGTCTGCCCGGCGCAAAGCTTTTGCGACGGTCGCGGGCGACCCTGAGCGTCGGGGTTGTTCAGCAGCATCTGCGCCAGACTGGCCGGGCCGCTGATTTCATCGACCCATGGATAGGCCGATTTGATCAGCACCGCATTGCCGGGTCCCTGTGCACTGAAGTTCAACGAATCGCCGCCACGGGCGTAGTACATATAGATGTGGCCGCCATCCAGAAACAAAGCCTTACGCTTTTCCGTGTAGCCGAGGGAGGCATGGCTGCCTTTTTCTTCGCAGTAATACGCTTCGGTTTCGATGATCCGGGCGCTGAGCCACAGGTCGCCGACCCGGTGACGGATGACTTTACCGAGCAGATCCCGGGCAAGCGTCTGGGCGTCACGGTCGAAAAAAGCGTCCGGAAGGCCCATCGGCAGGCGCTCGGCGTGGGCACGAACGGTCAGATTGGACATGGCAAACGGTGTTTATCCAGGCGAAAGAGGTCGTGATGATAACAATCCGAGCCTTAATTACGGCTGAACATCGGCAAATCGCCGTCCATTTCGACCATCCGCCCGTCACCGCTGTTAGTCCCGGGACGCGACAGCTATAATCTGCCGCTTTCCTCTTTGCCAAGACCCCAGCAGACCATGACTGAGTCCGTTCTTGACTACATGACCCGATTGGGTCGCGCCGCCCGCGAAGCTTCCCGGGTCATCGGCCGTGCCAGCACCGCGCAGAAAAACCGCGCCCTGCTGGCTGCCGCCAATGCCCTGGATGCCGCCCGCGCCGAGCTTGCGGCAGCCAATGAACAGGATCTGGCCGCCGGTCGCGCCAACGGTCTGGAGCCTGCACTGCTGGAACGTCTGGAACTGACCCCGGCGCGTATCGACGGGATGATCGTCGGTCTGCGCCAGGTGGCGGCCTTGCCGGACCCGGTCGGTGCGATCCGCGACATGAGCTTCCGTCCGTCGGGCATTCAGGTCGGCAAGATGCGCGTGCCGCTGGGCGTGATCGGGATCATCTACGAGTCCCGTCCGAACGTGACCATCGATGCCGCGAGCCTGTGCCTGAAATCCGGTAACGCGACCATCCTGCGTGGCGGTTCCGAAGCGATTCATTCCAACCGTGCAATTGCCGCCTGCATCCAGCGCGGCCTGGCTGAAGCCGAGCTGCCGGCTGCCGTGGTGCAAGTGGTGGAAACCACCGACCGCGCCGCCGTTGGCGCGTTGATCACCATGCCCGAGTACGTCGATGTGATCGTGCCGCGTGGTGGCCGTGGCCTGATCGAGCGCATCAGCCGTGACGCGCGGGTGCCGGTGATCAAGCACCTGGACGGCATCTGCCACGTCTATGTCAGCGAACACGCCGACCTGCCGAAAGCCCAGCGCATCGCCTTCAATGCCAAGACCTATCGTTATGGCATCTGCGGCGCGATGGAGACCTTGCTGGTCGATCAAAGTGTTGCGAAGGATTTCCTGCCGTCGATGGCTGCCCAGTTCCGCGAAAAAGGCGTCGAGCTGCGTGGTTGCGAGCGCACCCGGACGATCATCGATGCGGTGCCGGCCAGCGAAGAAGACTGGGGCACCGAGTATCTGGCGCCGATTCTGTCGATCCGTGTGGTCGACGGTCTGGACCAGGCCATCGAACATATCAACCATTACGGCTCCCATCACACCGATTCGATCGTCAGCGAAAACCTCGCCGACACCCGCCAGTTCGTGGCTCAGGTCGACTCGGCGTCGGTGATGATCAACACCCCGACCTGCTTCGCCGATGGATTCGAATACGGATTGGGTGCCGAGATCGGCATTTCTACTGATAAGCTGCACGCCCGTGGCCCGGTTGGCCTCGAAGGACTGACCTGCGAGAAGTACATCGTGGTCGGTGATGGCCAGTTGCGCGGCCAGGCGACGGTCTGACTTGTCCGACCTCGACCTGAAAGCGCCGAAATCCGGCAGAAAGTCTCGCCCCCAGCGCATTGGCGTTCTGGGCGGAACGTTCGATCCGGTGCATGTCGGTCATTTGCGTGGCGCGCTGGAAGTCGCCGAAGCGCTGGCCCTCGATGAGCTGCGCATGATGCCCAGCGCCCGGCCGCCGCATCGCGATACCCCGCAGGTGTCGGCGCAGGATCGGCTGGCAATGGTTGAATGTGCGGTGGCCGGAGTGCCGCCGCTGGTGGTGGACGCCCGCGAATTGCAGCGGGACAAACCGTCCTGGACCATCGATACCCTGGAGTCGCTGCGTGCCGAAATGGCCGCCGAGACCCAGGTTTTTCTGCTTTTGGGCTGGGACGCATTTTGCGGCCTGCCCACTTGGCACCGCTGGGAAGAGTTGCTCCAGCATTGCCACATCCTGGTGCTACAGCGCCCGGACGCCGACAGCGAACCGCCGGATGCCTTGCGCAACCTGCTGGCAGCGCGTTCGGTGAGCGACCCGCTGGCCCTGAAAGGGCCGAGCGGACAGATTGCATTCGTCTGGCAGACACCGCTCGCGGTCTCCGCCACCCAGATCCGTCAACTGCTGGCCAGCGGTAAGTCGGTACGTTTCCTGGTGCCCGACGCGGTCCTGGCCTACATCGATGCGCACGGTCTGTATCGTGCGTCGAACTGAACAAGGCGTGCTCAAGTAACACGATCATCGTGGGACGAGACGCCGAATACATGAGCAAAACGAGTTTTATATGACTGACAAAGACCAAACCAAAGTAAAGCGCAAAGGCACGTTCAAGAGCGCTCCGCTGCCAGAGCCGGTCAACACCAACGAGCCGCTGAAAGGCGACGAACTGGTCAAGATTGCCGTGGCAGCCCTGGAAGACGTCAAGGCCCAGGACATCCAGATCATCGATGTGCGCGACAAGCAGAGCATCACTGACTACATGATCATCGCCACCGGTACTTCCAACCGCCAGATCAACGCGATGCTGGACAAGGTTCGCGAAGAAGTGAAAAAGCAGGGCGCCAAGCCGCTGGGCGAAGAAGGCAAGGGCGACAGCGACTGGGTGCTGCTGGACCTGGACCTGGTGATCGTGCACATGATGACCGCCTCGGCTCGTCAGTTCTACGACCTGGAGCGCCTGTGGGCCGGTGCCGAGCAAAGCCGTGCGGCGGACGCCAAGCACCACAGCCCGGAAAACACCCACGAGCATTTCACCAAGCTCAACAAAGACCAGCTGTAAGGGACGCGCTGTGCGACTGCGACTGATCGCCGTCGGTTCACGCATGCCCAAATGGGTGGAAGAAGGCTGGCATGAATACGCCAAGCGTCTTCCGTCCGAGCTGGCGCTGGAACTGGTGGAAATACCGCTCAATACCCGTGGCAAGAATGCCGACGTGGCCCGCTTCATCCGTCAGGAAGGCGAAGCCATGCTGGCCAAGGTCGGGCAGAACGAGCGGATCGTCACCCTCGAAGTGCACGGCAAGCCCTGGAGCACCGAGCAACTGGCGGTCGAACTCGACCGTTGGCGGCTGGATTCGCGCACGGTCAATTTCATGGTCGGCGGCCCGGAAGGGCTGGCGCCGGAAGTCTGTGCCCGCGCGGATCAGCGCTGGTCGTTGTCGCCGTTGACGCTGCCGCACCCGCTGGTGCGCATCCTCATCGGCGAGCAGTTGTATCGTGCCTGGACCGTGTTGTCCGGCCACCCTTACCACAAGTAATCCTGTCCTCATGTCCCAGCCGATCCGCATCAAGGACCACGAAAAAGACGCCCGTCTGGTGCGTAGCCGCGTCGTGTTCGGGGCCATTGCGGTGGTGTTGCTGATCTGCGTGCTGATTGCCCGGCTGTATTTCCTGCAGGTCATCCAGTACGAGTACCACTCGACCCTGTCGGAAAACAATCGGGTGCATGTCCAGCCGATTCCGCCAACCCGCGGGTTGATCTTCGACCGTAACGGCGTGGTGGTGGCGGACAACCGCCCGAGCTTCAGCCTGAGCATGACCCGCGAGCGCTCCGGCGACTGGCAGCAAGTGCTCGATGTGATCGTCGAGGTGCTGGAGCTGACGCCGGAAGACCGGGTGATCTTCGAGAAACGCATGCGTCAGGGGCGCCGGCCGTTCGAGCCGGTGCCGATCCTGTTCGAGCTGACCGAAGAGCAGATCGCCCGCGTCGCGGTGAACCAGTTCCGCCTGCCGGGCGTGGAAGTGGTTGCGCAACTGGTGCGTCACTACCCGCAGGGCGCGCATTTTGCGCACTCGGTGGGTTACATGGGGCGGATCAACGAGAAAGAGCTGAAAACCCTCGACCCGGTCAATTACAGCGGTACCCATCACATCGGCAAGACCGGCATCGAACGTTTCTACGAAGCCGAACTGCACGGTCAGGTGGGTTACGAAGAGGTCGAGACCAACGCTCGGGGTCGCGTGCTGCGCGTGCTCAAGCGCACCGATCCGGTGCCGGGCAAGGACATCGTCCTGAGCCTCGACATCAAATTGCAGGAAGCCGCCGAAGCCGCGCTGGGCGGGCGACGCGGTGCCGTGGTGGCGCTGGATCCGAGCACCGGCGAAGTACTGGCGATGGTCAGTCAGCCGAGCTTCGACCCGAACCTGTTCGTCACCGGCATCAGCTTCAAGGCTTACGCCGAGCTGCGCGATTCCATCGACCGGCCGCTGTTCAACCGCGTACTGCGCGGTCTGTACCCGCCGGGCTCGACGATCAAGCCGGCGGTAGCGATTGCCGGTCTGGACGCGGGCGTGGTGACGGCGTCGAGCCGCGTGTTCGACCCGGGTTACTACATGCTGCCCAACTACGATCACAAATACCGCAACTGGAATCGCACGGGGGACGGCTTCGTCGACCTCGATACGGCGATCATGCGGTCCAACGACACCTACTTCTATGACCTGGCGCACAAGCTCGGCATCGATCGGTTGTCGGCTTACATGAACAAGTTCGGCATCGGCCAGAAGGTCTCGCTCGACATGTTCGAAGAATCTCCCGGTCTGATGCCGTCCCGTGAGTGGAAGCGTGCGACCCGTCGTCAGGCTTGGTTCCCGGGCGAGACCCTGATTCTCGGGATCGGCCAGGGCTACATGCAATCGACCCCGTTGCAACTGGCCCAGGCCACTGCGCTGGTGGCCAACAAGGGTGTGTGGAACCGTCCGCACCTGGCCAAGACCGTCGAAGGCGAGAGGCCCAAGGATGAAAACCCGATGCCGGACATCGTCCTGCGCGATCCGTCGGACTGGAACAAGGTCAATCACGGCATGCAACAGGTGATGCACGGCGCCCGGGGCACCGCGCGCAAAGCGGCTATCGGCTCGCAATACCGGATCGCCGGCAAGTCGGGTACGGCCCAGGTGGTCGCGATCAAGCAAGGCGAGAAATACGACCGCTCCAAAGTGCAGGAACGCCACCGCGACCACGCCTTGTTCGTTGGTTTTGCACCGGCCGACAACCCGAAAATCGTGGTGTCGGTGATGGTCGAGAACGGTGAGTCCGGTTCCGGCGTCGCCGCGCCGGTGGTGCGTCAGGTGATGGACGCCTGGCTGCTGGATCAGGACGGACGCTTGAAGGCCGAATACGCCAGCCCTATCAGTGCGGAGGCTACGGCCCGTGAAGAATAATTTCGATCGCATGCTCTCCAGCGAGGATGTGATGCGTCGCCGGGCAACGCTGTTGCAACGCCTGCATATCGACGGACCCTTGCTGGTCCTACTGCTGATCCTCGCGGCCGGCAGCCTGTTCGTGCTGTATTCGGCGAGCGGCAAGAGCTGGGACCTGCTGGCCAAACAGGCCACATCGTTCGGCATCGGTCTGGTATCGATGATCGTCATCGCCCAGTTCGAACCGCGGTTCATGGCCCGCTGGGTGCCGCTCGGCTATGTGGTCGGGGTGGTGCTGCTGATGGTGGTGGACATCATGGGCCACAACGCCATGGGTGCGACCCGCTGGATCAACATTCCCGGGGTGATCCGCTTCCAGCCGTCGGAATTCATGAAGATCCTGATGCCGGCGACCATCGCCTGGTACCTGTCCAAACGCACGCTGCCACCGCAGCTCAAGCACGTCGGGATCAGCCTGATGCTGATTGGCGTGCCGTTCATCCTGATCGTGCGTCAGCCGGATCTGGGCACTTCGCTGCTGATTCTGGCCGGTGGCGCGTTCGTGTTGTTCATGGGCGGGTTGCGCTGGCGCTGGATCCTCAGCGTGCTGGCCGCCGCCGTACCCGTGGCGATCGCCATGTGGTTCTTCATCATGCACGACTACCAGAAACAACGGATCCTGACCTTCCTCGATCCGGAAAGCGATCCGCTGGGCACCGGCTGGAACATCATTCAGTCGAAAGCCGCCATCGGTTCCGGCGGCGTGTTCGGCAAGGGCTGGCTCCTCGGTACCCAGTCGCACCTGGACTTCCTGCCGGAAAGCCACACCGACTTCATCATCGCGGTGCTGGGCGAAGAGTTCGGACTGGTGGGCATCTGCGCGCTGCTGCTGATCTATCTGTTGCTGATCGGTCGCGGCCTGGTGATTACCGCCCAGGCGCAGACGCTGTTCGGCAAACTGCTCGCCGGCGCCTTGACCATGACGTTTTTTGTTTATGTTTTCGTCAACATCGGTATGGTCAGTGGCCTGTTGCCGGTGGTGGGGGTGCCGTTGCCGTTCATTAGCTACGGCGGAACTTCGCTGGTGACACTGCTGTCAGCGTTTGGGGTTTTGATGTCGATCCATACGCATCGCAAATGGATCGCACAGGTTTGAATAAGGTGAAGAGTTCAATGCAAGTAATGCGTGACTGGGCGACACGATACGCACCGTGGCTCGGCCTGGTAGGCATCCTTGGCAGCGCGCAGGAAGCGCTGGCCGGCGATTACGAAGGCTCGCCCCAGGTGGCCGAATTCGTCGGTGAAATGACCCGCGACTACGGTTTCGCCGGCGAACAACTGATGGCGGTGTTCCGCGAGGCGCAGCGCAAACAGGCGATTCTCGACGCGATTTCCAAACCCGCCGAACGGGTCAAACAGTGGAAAGAATACCGGCCGATGTTCCTCACCGACGCGCGCATCGCCCGGGGTGTGGACTTCTGGCGCCAGCACGAGGCTGTGCTGGCCCGCGCCGAGCAGGAATACGGCGTTCCGGCCCAGGTGATCGTGTCGATCATCGGCGTTGAGACCTTTTTCGGACGTAATACCGGTAATTACCGGGTGATCGATGCCTTGTCCACGCTGGGATTCGACTATCCTCCCCGTGCCGAATTTTTCCGCAAGGAACTGCGTGAGTTCCTGCTGCTGGCGCGTGAAGAGCAGGTCGACCCGCTGACCCTCAAGGGGTCCTACGCCGGGGCGATGGGCTTGCCGCAGTTCATGCCGAGCAGCTTTCGCGCCTACGCGGTGGATTTCGATGGCGACGGCCACATCAATATCTGGAACAACCCGGATGATGCGATCGGCAGCGTCGCCAGCTACTTCAAGCGTCACGGCTGGGTGGCCGGCGAGCCGGTGGTCAGTCGGGCCGATGTGCGCGGCGAACAGGTGGATGAGGGTTTGACCACCGGGATCGAACCGACGAAGACCGTCGGGGAGTTGCGAGCGCTGGGCTGGTCAAGTCATGATGCGCTGCGCGATGATATGCCGGTTACTGCATTCCGCCTGGAAGGCGACAATGGCCCGGAATACTGGATGGGCCTGAAGAATTTCTACGCGATCACGCGTTATAACCGCAGCGTGATGTACGCCATGGCTGTACATCAACTGTCTGAAGAGCTGGTAAAAGCACGGGGCGTCAAGTAATGCAGGCATTGCCTATCAACAAACCCCTGAAGCTGGTGGCATTCGCTGCGTTGGCAGTGCTGGTCGCCAGTTGCTCGACCAGCCGTGCACCGAGCCAGAAGACTTCGTCCACTGCTGTTCGCGCGCAGCCGGGCCTGGATATCAACCGGGCCCACAAGGATGGCGCGCCGTGGTGGGACGTCGATGTGTCGCGCATCCCGGACGCCACGCCGACCCTGCACACCGGTCCGTACAAGGCCAACCCGTACACCGTGCTGGGCAAGACCTACTTCCCGTTGCAGGAATCCAAGACCTACGTGGCTTCGGGTACTGCATCCTGGTATGGCACCAAGTTCCACGGTCAGAACACCGCCAACGGCGAAGTCTATGACCTGTACGGCATGAGCGCCGCCCACAAGACATTACCGCTGCCAAGTTACGTTCGGGTGACCAACCTGGACAACAACAGGAGCGTGATCCTGCGGGTCAACGACCGTGGACCGTTCTATTCGGACCGGATCATCGACCTGTCCTACGCCGCGGCCAAAAAACTCGGCTATGCCGAAATCGGCACCGCGCGGGTCAAGGTCGAGGGTATCGACCCGCAACAGTGGTGGGCCGCAAAAGGCCGTCCGGCGCCTTTGATGCTCAACGAGCCGCAAGTCGCGCAGAATACTGCGCCGGTGATCACGGCCTCGGCCGGTACCATCGAGCAGTGGACTCCACCGCCGCAACAACATGCCTCTGACACTGTACCTGTACAGATCAGCGCAAAAAAAAAACGCTTCTGCACCAGCGTCTGGCCAGTATCTGCAGGTGGGCGCGTTCGCCAACCCGGACGCTGCAGAACTCCTGAGGTCGAAGCTCAGCGGGATGGTGAGCGCTCCGGTGTTCATCAGCTCGATCGTGCGCAATCAGCAGACCCTGCACCGGGTACGCCTGGGACCGATCGGTTCGCCGGGTGAAATTGCCCAGGTACAGAACAGCGTGCGCTCGGCCAATCTCGGTTCGCCAAGCGTGGTCACCGAGTAAGTAATACGTAGCACTTGATTGACGGTTCACCAGCGATTGGGGGGTGAATCAGGTTGTTGGCTCGTCGAAGAACAAAAGCCCGGCAAAGGGTGACTGGAGTGAGCAACTGAACACGCGATGGCCCGTTAGAAAGCCATCTGATTAATTTTGCCCGCAAGGGCAGTTTCCATTAGCGATTTCGAGAGACGGATGAACATCACCACCTTTGCCAAACGCCTGTGTCTGCTAGTCCCGCTGCTCCTCTCGCCAGCCGCCTTCGCGGCCGAGATGATGCCGTCGCCACCTCAACTGGCCGCAAAAGCCTACGTGCTCATGGACGCCAGCAGCGGCAACGTGCTGGTGGAGAACAACGGTGACCAGCGTCTGCCACCGGCCAGCCTGACCAAACTGATGACCGCGTACATCGCTACGCTGGAAATCCGTCGCGGCCAGATCGGTGAAAACGATCCAGTGACCATCAGCGAAAACGCCTGGCGCACCGGCGGCTCGCGGATGTTCATCAAAGTCGGCTCGCAAGTGACTGTCAGCGACCTGCTGCACGGCATCATCATCCAGTCCGGCAACGACGCCAGCGTCGCGGTTTCCGAGCACATCGCCGGCAGCGAAGACGCCTTCGCCGACCTGATGAACAAGACCGTCGCCGATCTGGGCATGACCAACACCCACTTCATGAACCCGACCGGTCTGCCGAACCCTGAGCACTACTCGTCGGCTCACGATATGGCGATCCTGGCTCGCGCGATCATCCACGAAGACCCGGCTCACTACGCGATCTACTCGCAGAAAGAGTTCTTCTGGAACGGCATCAAGCAACCTAACCGCAACCTGCTGCTGTGGCGCGACAAGACCGTTGACGGTCTGAAAACCGGTCACACCGACGAAGCCGGCTACTGCATGGTGTCCTCGGCCGTACGTGACGGCATGCGCCTGATCGCCGTGGTGTTCGGCACCAACAGCGAAGTGGCTCGCGCTGCTGAAACCCAGAAGCTGCTGACCTACGGTTTCCGTTTCTTCGAAACCCAGACCTTCTACCAGAAGGGTACCGAACTGGCTCAGGCCCCGGTGTGGAAAGGCACCACCAATCAAGTCAAGGCCGGCCTGGCTGAAGACCTGACCATGACCCTGCCGAAAGGCCAGCTGAAAAAGCTCGCTGCCAGCATGACCATGAACCCGCAACTGACCGCGCCAATCGCCAAGGGCGACGTGATCGGTAAAGTCGAAGTGAAACTGGACGACAAGGTGGTGCACAGCGCCGACCTGATCGCCCTGGACGCTGTCGAGGAGGGTGGTATCTTCCGCCGCATGTGGGATAGCATCCGTCTATTCTTCTACGGCTTGTTCAACTGATTCGAGTTGACCTGCATGGCCCCGTTCCGATCCGGAGCGGGGCCTTGTTCGTTACCGGGCTTACGCTTACGAGGCCGTTACGCCATGACCGATACCGAAGTAAAGGCGCCAAAGATCGAATTTCCGCAGGTTGATTATCCGGTTAAGGTGATCAGCGATACGGGCGTCGGCAACAAAGACAAGATCATCGACATCGTCAAGAAACACGCCAAGATCAACGATGAGCGTGTGGACGAGCGTCAAAGCAGCAACGGCAAGTACACCACCATCCAGTTGCACATCGTCGCGACCGACCAGGATCAGCTGTACAACATCAACAGCGAACTGCGGGCGACCGGTTTCGTGCACATGGTGTTGTGATGTCCGGCACGCTGGGCTTTCGCGAGCTTGGCCAGATGGCTTACGAGCCGGTCTGGCATGCCATGCAACGTTTTACCAACGAACGCGGCAGTGATGCCGCCGACGAAATCTGGCTCGTCGAGCACCCACCGGTGTTCACCCAGGGCCAGGCCGGCAAGGCCGAACACCTGCTGCTGCCGGGGGATATTCCGGTGGTGCAGGTCGACCGCGGCGGGCAGGTGACTTACCATGGCCCCGGCCAACTGGTGGCGTACCTGCTGCTGGATGTGCGCAAACTGGGTTTTGGTGTACGAGACCTGGTCACGCGCATGGAGCGGTGCCTGATCGAGTTGCTGGCCAGCTATGACGTCACTGCAGTGGCCAAGCCAGACGCTCCCGGCGTCTACGTCGACGGAGCGAAAATCGCTTCTCTGGGTTTGCGGATTCGCCACGGTTGTTCCTTTCATGGCCTGGCCCTGAACGTGGACATGGACCTGGAACCGTTTCGACGGATTAATCCCTGCGGCTACGCCGGGCTGGCGATGACCCAGCTGAGCGACCATGCAGGATCGATTGAATTTGCCGAGGTAAGTGCCCGGCTGCGCGCGCAGCTCGTCAAACACCTCGACTATGCTGAGCAGACGACCCTGACGGGCGGAATCGACTGATATGACTACTGATGCAGTGCAAACCATGATCCCGACGCTCGACGTGACCGAGCGCCCGGCCCCGCGTCCCAAGGTTGAAGCGGGCGTCAAGCTGCGCGGCGCCGAGAAGGTTGCACGCATCCCGGTGAAGATCATTCCGACCACCGAGCTGCCGAAGAAACCCGACTGGATCCGCGTGCGCATCCCGGTTTCGCCGGAAGTCGACCGCATCAAGAGCCTGCTGCGCAAGCACAAGCTGCACAGCGTCTGTGAAGAAGCGTCCTGCCCGAACCTGGGCGAGTGCTTCTCCGGCGGCACCGCGACCTTCATGATCATGGGTGACATCTGCACCCGTCGCTGCCCGTTCTGCGACGTTGGCCACGGTCGTCCGAAGCCACTGGACGTCAACGAGCCGGAAAGCCTGGCCATCGCCATCGCCGACCTGAAACTCAAGTACGTGGTGATCACCTCGGTTGACCGCGACGACCTGCGTGACGGCGGTGCCCAGCACTTTGCCGACTGCATCCGCGAAATCCGCAAACTGTCGCCGAACGTGCAGCTCGAGACCCTGGTCCCGGACTACCGTGGCCGCATGGACATCGCTCTGGAAATCACCGCGGCCGAGCCGCCGGATGTGTTCAACCACAACCTGGAAACCGTGCCGCGCCTGTACAAGGCTGCGCGTCCGGGTTCGGACTACCAGTGGTCGCTGACCCTGCTGCAACGCTTCAAGCAGATGATGCCGCACATTCCGACCAAGTCCGGCCTGATGCTGGGTCTGGGCGAGACCGACGACGAAGTCATCGAAGTCATGAAGCGCATGCGCGAACACGACATCGACATGCTGACCCTGGGCCAGTACCTGCAACCGTCCCGCAGCCACTTGCCGGTGCAGCGTTTCGTGCACCCGGACACCTTCGCCTGGTTCGCCGAGGAAGGTTACAAGATGGGCTTCAAGAACGTCGCGTCCGGCCCGTTGGTGCGCTCTTCGTACCACGCCGACGAGCAGGCGAAACTGGTCAAGGCCGAGCTGCTGGGTTCCTGATTCAGCGCTGAATGAAAAAATGCCCGCCGGGGTTTATCGCCCGGCGGGCATTTTTTTGCCCGGCCTACACTCGTTACTGACTTTTCCTGCAATCTGCGGCGCAGCCGAGCCTCTTCTGTTTGTCGCCGTTCCTGACTACTGTGTGAGCATGACTTCACACAGGGAGATCCATGGATGACCGTTCGACCGACCCACACCCTTTGTCCGCACAAGCCTGTCCCCGCACTGCCGTCGGAAGGGCTGATAGGCGTCATCGCTCCAGCCGGCCCCGGCACGCTGGATACCGAAAAGGCTGTTCAATGGATGCGTGCCCGGGGTTACGGATTGCGGGTGTTCCCTGGCGTCTACGAAAAGGATGGCTATCTGGCCGGTAGCGACGAGGTGCGGCTCAACGATCTGCACGCGGCGTTCGCTGACGAGGAAGTCGATGCAATCATTTGCCTGCGCGGTGGTTACGGCACGCCAAGGTTGCTGGACCGGATCGACTACGACTTGCTGAGCCGCCATGCCAAACCCTTCGTCGGTTACAGCGACATCACCGCGCTGCATCTGGCTATCAGTCGCTACGCCGGGTTCGTGACCTTTCACGGGCCACTGTTGAATGCCGACTTGCTGGGGGACAAGGAACCGCCGACGGTGACGTCGTTCTTCGCCATGCTGCGCGGCCAGTTGACGGCCGGTAGCGTATTGAGCCATCCGGTGGCCTACCCACTGACCACGGTTGAGCCCGGCATTGCCCATGGGCGTTTGCTGGGCGGCAATCTGGCGATGATCGCCGCGACCCTGGGCACGCCTTACGAAATCGACGTCGAAGGGGTGATTCTGCTCATCGAGGACGTCAACGAGCCGCTGTATCGGATCGACCGCTTGCTGACCCAGATGCGTCTGGCTGGCAAATTGGCCAGATTGCGTGGCGTGTTGGTCGGGGATGTGGCGGGCGTGGATACCGAGGCCTTGAACCGCCTGCTCAAGCAGACCTTTGAACCGTTGCGGATTCCGGTGCTGTCGGGTTGGCGCAGCGGGCATTGTGATCCGAACCTGACGTTGCCGATGGGCGCGCTGGTTCGGCTGGATGCGGGGAAGAAGGAGTTGATGCTGGAGCAGGATGTGGTGATTCGGTAGCCGAACCCCAAAACAAGACCGCCGCCTGAAGAGGCGGCGGTCTTGTTTTTACTGGCTACGCAAGCTTTCCAGCAGCTTGTGCGTCGGGTAACCGTCCGCGGGCCAGCCAAATGACTGCTGCGCACTGCGGATCGCCTTGCGCGTATTGGCACCGATGATGCCGTCGGCGGTGCCCGCGTCGTAGTTGCGTGCAGTCAGCAGATTTTGCAGCTCGATGCGCTCGGTGCGACTCAGCGGCAGATCATCTTTTGGCCAGGTGCCGTTGATCAGGCCTGCGCCGTTGAAACGCTCTGACAACAGGCTCACGGCCAGGGCATAGGACGACGAGTTGTTGTACTTGAGGATCGCCCGGAAGTTATCGAGGATCAGGAACGCCGGGCCACGATAGCCGGCCGGCAGCAGCAGGGCGGCCGACAGTTGCTCGGAGCCGGCCGGTGCCTGGCCGCCGTTGGGCAGAATCACACCCAGTTGCCGCCATTCGGCGACACTTTTGCGAATTGCACCGTCGGCCAGGGTGTAGTTGAAACCGCTCGGCAGCTGCACCTCGAAGCCCCACGGCTGGCCACGCTGCCAGCCGGAGCTTTGCAGGTAGTGCGCGGTGGAGGCCAAGGCGTCAGCCGGGCTACCCCAGATGTCGCGGCGACCGTCACCGTCGAAATCCACGGCGTGGGTGTTGTAGGTGGTCGGGATGAACTGGGTCTGGCCCATGGCGCCGGCCCAGGAACCGAGCATCTTCTCTGGCGTGATATCGCCCTGTTGCAGGATTTGCAGCGCCGCGATCAGTTGCGCGTGGGCAAAGCCCGGGCGGCGGCCTTCATAGGCCAGGGTCGCCAGGGAATTGATCACCGACTTGGTGCCCTGGAATTGGCCGAAATTGCTTTCCATCCCCCACACCGACACCAGCGCCTGGCGATCGACGCCATAGCGCTGCTCGATGCGTTGCAGGATGTCGGCGTATTGGTTGATCAGCGCCTGGCCTTTGCGCACTCGCAGCGGCGACAGGGCGCCATCCAGGTATTCCCATACCGGCCGGGCGAACTCCGGCTGGCTGCGGTCGGCGCGGATCACGCTGGCGTCGAAACTGACGTTGGCAAAGGCGCGATCGAAGACGTCGGCGCGAATCCCGGCGGCCAAAGCGTCCTTGCGGAAGCCGGCCTGCCACTCGGCGAAGGTCTGGGTCGGTTGCAGGTCGAGGTCGTCACCGGACGGCACTACCGGCGGGATGATCGCAGGGGCCGTGGCAACAGGAGCGGTCTGAAGCGGTTGAGCGTCGGCGGCGGTGGGTTTTTCCGCGCAGGCGACAAGCAGTACGAAACTTGTGGCAGCGATCAGTTGGCGAAAGGGCCAACGACGGGAAAGACTAAGGGGCATGCACAGGTCCAGAGGATACGAATCAGGTGCAGACCTTAACATGAGGAAGGGGTGCTGCGCTTCAAGCGGCCAGAAAGTAAGAAGCCTCCCAGCTGTCAGACTGGAAGGCTTCGCGGCGGTAGCTGCCTTTACCCTTGGTGGGGCGTTCCTGGCGGCTGCGGAACAGGGGTTGGGCAACGATGGATTTGGCCTTGTTATGGCCATGTTTCGATGGCTTTTTGCTCATGAGGGTTCTCGCGAGTGAGTGGGTTTTGCGCGGCAAATGATCTGCCGATGTCGAGCGTCTGTCTATAGGACAGAAGGCGGGATGTTCTGTAGGACATGGTCTGTACAAAAAAACGGGATCGCGGTGTGCGATCCCGGGTTTCATTCGGCAGGTAAGGTCAGACGCTGACCGGCCATCAACAGCGCCAGCCGACTGAGGCTCATCCACGGCGAGCCGGCCGCCTGACCCTTGATCTGTGCGTCGATGCGCTGGGCCTCGAGCAACAATTGCGCCCAGCGTTGCGCCGAGTAGCGTTGCAGGGCTTTGCTCATCAGCGGTTTGCGCTTGTCCCAGACCGGCGGTTTCGCCTGACTGAAGCACTTGTCCAGCGGTGTGCCCTGGCTGTACTGCAACGAGATATTGGCCAGCAGGCGCAACTCCCGCGCCAGGGCCCAGAGAATCACCGGCGGCTCGACACCTTCGCCGCGCAGCCCTTCGAGCATGCGCAGGGCGTGAGCCGGTTCGCCGTTGAGCACCGCGTCGGTCAGGCCGAACACGTCAAAACGCGCACTGTCGGCCACGGCCGCCTGCACGGTTTCGACGCTGATCTGCCCACCCTCGGCCATCAGCTTGAGCTTCTCGATCTCCTGCGCCGCAGCCAGCAGGTTGCCTTCGACTCGCGCGGCAATCAGTTCGACGGCGTCCTGACTGGCTGACAGCCCAGCCTGGGACAGGCGTTGGCGAATCCAGCTCGGCAACTGGTTGGCATCCACCGGCCAGATCTGGATGAACTGAGTCTGCTGACCTTCGACCAGCGCCTTGCCCCACTTGGTCTTCTGCGCGCTGCCGTCCAGCTTGGGCAAGCTGATCAGCAGCACCGTGTCTTCAGCGGGGCGCGAGCAGTATTCGATCAGTGCAGCAGCGCCTTTGTCACCAGGCTTGCCGGACGGCAGGCGCAGTTCCAGCAGGCGCTTTTCGGCGAACAGCGACATGCTGGCGCCGGCCTGCAGCAACGTGCCCCAATCGAAATTGGCGTCGGCGGCGAAGACCTGGCGTTCGTCGAACCCTTGCTGACGGGCAGCGGAGCGAATGGCGTCGGCCGCTTCCTGACACAGCAGCGGATCATCGCCGCTGATGATGTAGACCGGCGCGAGGGCACCTTGCAGGTGTTTGCCGAGTTGGGCGGGAGCGAGCTTCATAAGAAACGGCGAACGGGGCGCCTGAGCGCCCCGAACGTCTTACTGCTGCGGCAGTTCGAGCGGCGACTGACGCGGAGTTTCCGCTTCAGCCTTCTGCGCCGCTTCCAGGGCGTCGGCTTCTGCCTTGGCCCGGTCGTTGGCGGCTTGTTGCAGAGCTTCCAGCTGAGCCGGAGTCAGCTGTTGCAGGCGCAGCATCATGCGCTGTACCAGCTCGCGGCGTGTCTCGTTGCGGGCATCGTTGGCTTCCTGGTCGGAACCCACCAGGTTGTTGCCGTCGTGGATGAACACTTTCTGCACTTCAAGCTTGTCGCTTTTGAGCAGCAGGTTCTTGTCGCCACGGATGTCGTAGCTGAGCACAGTGTTTACCTGATACTCGCCAGTACGGCCGGCGCCAGCGTAGCTGAGGATGCGCTGGTTCTCCTGCTCGTCGGCCAGGTACAGCTTGTACGGCGCACCGGAGACGATCTTGACGCCGCTGGCCTCCAGCAGCTGACGCAGTTGCGTCACGGTTTCGCCGTAGGCGTTGCGGGCGCTCAGGTCGAGTTCCTTGATCGCCAGTTCGGTGGTGCCGGTGCCGCGCAGCTGGAAACCGCAGGCGCTCAACAGGACAGCGAGGCCCATCACCAGCAGATTGCGTTTGATCATTGTGTTGCTCCCCTTGAAACCATGTGGGCCGACCTAGCGGCCCGAAAGGTTTTACAGGGCGCCAGGCAAACCCGGCGCCCGATCCAATTAGCTGGCGACGATATTGACCAGTTTCCCGGGCACTACGATCACTTTGCGAATAGTCAGGCCGTCGACGAAGCGCAGTACGTTTTCGTTGGCACGGGCGGCGGCTTCGACTTCCTCACGGGTTGCGGCGGCCGGCATTTCGATCTGGCCGCGCAGCTTGCCGTTGACCTGGATGACCAGCGTCAGGCTGTCCTGCACCAGTGCGCTTTCGTCCAGCACCGGCCAGCCGGCGTCGATTACCGGTTCGGCGTGGCCCAGTCGGTTCCACAGCTCATGGCTGATGTGCGGCGTGATTGGCGCCAGCAGCAGCGTCACGGCTTCCAGGCCTTCCTGAACCAGTGCGCGATCCTGTTCGGTGGCCTGGGCGGCTTTTTCCAGCACGTTCATCAGCGTCATCACCTGAGCGATGGCGGTGTTGAATTTGTGGTTCTGGCCGACGTCATGGCTGGCCTGCTTGATCGCCTGGTGGATCGAGCGGCGGATGACTTTCTGTTCGTCATTCAGGCCGGTCACGTCCAGTTTGCCCGGCAGGCCCTGAGTCACGTGAGCCTGAGCCAGACGCCAGACGCGCTTGAGGAAACGGTGCGAGCCTTCCACGCCGGAGTCGGACCACTCAGCGCTCATGTCAGGTGGCGAAGCGAACATCATGAACAGACGGCAGGTGTCTGCGCCGAACTGATCGATCATCGACTGTGGGTCGACGCCGTTGTTCTTCGACTTGGCCATTTTCTCGGTGCCGCCGATTTCCACCGGCAGGCCGTCCGCGATCAGCTTGGCGCTGATGACCTTGGCCTTGCTGTCGCGCTCGAGTTCCACGTCCGCCGGGTTGAACCAGGTGTAGGCACCGTTGGCTTCACGACGATAGTAAGTCTCGGCGACCACCATGCCCTGGGTCAGCAGGTTCTTGAACGGCTCGTTGGAGCTCACCAGGCCTTCGTCGCGCATCAGCTTGTGGAAGAAGCGCGCGTAGAGCAGGTGAAGAATGGCGTGTTCGATACCGCCAATGTACTGATCCACCGGCAACCAGTGGTCGGCTGCGGATTTTTCCACCAGGCCGCCTTCGAAGTGCGGCGAGGCGTAACGGGCGTAGTACCAGGATGATTCGACGAAGGTGTCCATGGTGTCGGTTTCACGCTTGGCAGGCTGGCCGCATTTCGGGCAGGTGCACTCGTAGAACTCGGGCATGCGCGCCAGCGGCGAACCGGCGCCGTCCGGCACCACGTCTTCCGGCAGTACGACCGGCAACTGGTCTTCCGGCACCGGCACGTCACCGCAGGCATCGCAGTGGATGATCGGGATCGGGCAGCCCCAGTAGCGCTGGCGGCTGATGCCCCAGTCGCGCAGGCGGAACTGGGTGCGCGAGGCGCCCAGCTCTTTCTTGATCAGGGCGACTTCCATGGCGTCGAACGCGCCGGCGAAGTCCAGGCCGTCGAACTCGCCGGAGTTGATCAGCGTGCCGTGCTCGCCATAGGCGTCCTGCCACGGAGCCGGGTTGGTTTCACCGGAACTGGTGCGAACCACGGATTTGACCGGCAGGTTGTACTTGTGGGCGAACTCGAAATCGCGCTCGTCGTGAGCCGGCACAGCCATGACCGCGCCGTCGCCGTAGTGCATCAGCACGTAGTTGGCGACCCAGACCGGCAGTTTTTCACCGGTCAGCGGGTGCTCGACGAACAGGCCGGTCGGCAGGCCTTTCTTCTCTTGAGTGGCGACGTCGGCTTCGGCGACGCTGCCGCCCTTGCATTCAGCGATGAACGCTTGCAGCTCAGGGTTGTTCTTCGCGGCAAGGGCCGCCAGGTGGTGCTCGGCAGCCACGGCAACATAGGTTGCGCCCATCAGGGTGTCCGGACGGGTGGTGAAGACTTTCAGGGTGCCGCTTTCGCCGATCGAGTCGACGTTGTACGGGAACTGCACTTCCATCCCGCGGGACTTGCCGATCCAGTTGCGCTGCATGGTCTTGACCTGTTCCGGCCAGCCGGTCAGTTCGTCGAGACTCTCCAGCAGCTCATCCGCGTAGGCGGTGATCTTGAAGTAGTACATCGGGATTTCGCGCTTTTCGATCAGCGCGCCGGAACGCCAGCCGCGACCGTCGATCACCTGTTCGTTGGCCAGAACGGTCTGGTCGATCGGGTCCCAGTTCACGGTGCCGTTCTTGCGGTAGATCACGCCTTTTTCGAACAGGCGAGTGAACAGCCACTGCTCCCAACGGTAGTAATCAGGCTTGCAGGTGGTGACTTCGCGCGACCAGTCCACCGCCAGGCCCAGGCTGCGCAGCTGGGATTTCATGTAGGCGATGTTTTCGTAGGTCCACTTGGCCGGGGCCACGTTGTTCTTCATCGCGGCGTTTTCTGCCGGCATGCCGAAGGCGTCCCAACCCATCGGTTGCAGAACGTTCTTGCCGAGCATGCGCTGATAGCGGGAGATCACGTCGCCGATGGTGTAGTTGCGCACGTGCCCCATGTGTAGCTTGCCGCTGGGGTAAGGGAACATCGACAGGCAGTAGTAAGTCTCCTTGCCTGGCTGTTCACTGACTTCAAAGGACTTTTGCTCGTCCCAGAACGACTGGGCGGCGGCTTCGATTTCACGGGGCTGATATTGTTCGTGCATGGCTACTTTTGTACTGGATAGGGGTGGCCTAATCCTCTTCAATGCGACATCCGGAGCGGGCCGGACGGGCTGGAAGTGGAGTTACAGGAAGCGCCGTAGCATACATGACCGCGCTTGGCCTAGGGAAACCCTGATTGCAGCCGTTTGACCGGGCAAAATCGCGGCGAGGGCCGTTGGTCGCGGCGTGCAGCCGGTTTGTGCAGCGAAGCTAAGCTCTAACTGGGGAGTGAGTCTTATCTTCAATGAGGTGAGGGATGGTGGAGTCACAGCAAAAAAACGTTACCAAACCCGAGTTGTACGAGCGGTTGATCGATCGCCTGGGGACGGCCCTGGACGCTGCAAAAACCGCTGTCCGGCTGCGCGACGAGCGCCCCCTGGAGCTGGAATTGCGTGGCTTGAGCCCCGCCGAGTTCGAACTGGTCAAGGCCTATCTGGATCGCAGTGAGCGTGAAACCCACGGATATCTGTCACAGGCAGTGAAGCAACTCGATGCACCCCGTTCGGCCAAAGTCATCTGGCTCAAGGACAAGGCGCCCGGCAGAGACACCGTCAAGGTTCGGACTCTGCAGGCCAAGTAAACGCATGGCAGGTCAAAAAGCGGATCTTTTTCAGCGGATCCGACCCTACTGGTTGTCGCGCTGTACTAACCCACTTAGGCTTCGGGCATCTCTGGAGATGCTCGATGCCTTTTCGTTATTTCATTAAACAACTTCTATTGCCGCCCGGCCTTCTCTTGCTGCTGTTGCTCGTCGCCTGGTGGCTGCGTCGCTCGCGGCCGCGACTGGCCGGGCTGTGCTTTGCCTTGGGTTTTGGCGGTTTCCTGCTGATGAGTCTGCCGGTGGTCGTGCAATGGGGGGCCAAGGCCCTGGAGCGCGAGCCGCCGCTGGCCCGGGAAGACTGGACAAGCCTTGCACAACGCGCCGATGCCATCGTGGTGCTGGGCTCCGGTCGCGAGCGCGGTGATCTGGCCTGGGGCGAGGATCAGCCGACCGGTATCGGGCTCGAACGGCAGCGTTATGCGGCGCGGTTGGCCAAGACATCAGGGTTGCCGATTCTGACCAGTGGTGGCCTGCATTACGGTACGCCGCCGAGCGAAGCCAGACTGATGGCCGATTCGCTTCGCGATGATTTCGGTGTGACGGTGCGTTGGCAGGAGGGGGAGAGCCGCACCACGTGGGAGAACGCCGCCTTCAGCGCCAAGATGCTGTTGCCGGAGGGCGTCAAGCGTGTCGTGCTGGTGACCCAGGCCTGGCACATGCCGCGTGCGGTATGGAGTTATCAACAGGCCGGATTCGAAGTGGTGCCGGCGCCGGTCGGTTTCCTCGGCACTGACAATGCCCGGCCGTTTGGCGGCTGGATGCCGGAGTTCAAGTCGATCTGGCAAAGCGGGCAGTTGTTGAACGAGGCGGTGGGGCAGATCGGTTATTCGTTGTTCTACCGAGGGGAAGACAGCGCCGATTGATCACTCCCGCGCAGAGCGCGGGAGTGAGCGGGTTTTCAGAGGGTCTTGGATATCCGGTTGGTCATCAGCGCCCAGCCAAACAGCACCACGCACAGGATGATCAGCGGCCACGAGCGCCATTGCAGGTAAGGCGTCAGGTTGTGCATCGGCACCACTTCGCCGTAGAGCACGCCTTGCTCGAACTGCGGAATGCGCTCGGTGATCTGCCCGAACGGGTTGATCAGGCCGGTCACGCCGTTGTTGGTCGCACGAATCATCCAGCGCCCGGCTTCAAGGGCGCGCATTTGCGCCATCTGCAAGTGTTGCAGCGGGCCGATCGAGGTGCCGAACCAGGTGTCGTTGCTGATGGTCAGCAGCAGGTCGCTGCGTGCCGCCAGACTGGCGGCGAATTCCGGGTACACCACTTCGTAGCAGATGAACGGTGCAATCTGATAACCCTTGGCCTGCAACAGCGCCTGATCGGCAGGGCCACGGGCGAAATCGGACATCGGCAGGTCGAAGAACGCGATCAGCCCGCGCAGGATGTCCTGCAGCGGTACGTATTCGCCGAACGGCACCAGTTTTTGTTTCAGATAGGTGCCGTCGCCTTCGCCGACCACGGTGATGCCGTTGAAGAAGCGCTTCTCGTGACGCACTGTCTGGCGGATCGGCACACCGGTGATCAGCGCCGATTTACGCTCGGCGGCGAAGTTGCCCATCATGTTCAGGTAGCCCTCGGCGGACTCCTTGAGTACCGGTACGGCGGTTTCCGGCCAGATCAGCAGGTCCACGGGTTTCGAACGGAAGCTCAGGTCGCGGTACAGCGCCAGTTGTGCGTTGAGCTCGGCCGGGTCCCATTTCATGCTTTGCGCGACGTTGCCCTGAATCGCAGCAACACTCAGTGGTGCGCCAGCCGGGCTGGTCCAGGCATGGCCCTTCAGCGCGATGCCGGCCACCCACGGCCCGACCAGCAATACCAGGCCCGCGACGATAAAGCCTTTGCGGCCGGTCTGCAGCAGGCGCGGTGCGTTGTAGATCAGTGCAGCGGTCAGCGCCAAAACGAACGACACCAGCCACATGCCGCCCACTGGCGCGAGCCCGGCCAGCGGGCCGTCGAGCTGGCTGTAACCGGAGTACAACCACGGGAAACCGGTAAGGAACCAGCCACGGAACGCTTCCTGGCCAACCCACAGCGCAGCGAAGGCCAGGGCATCGGCCAGCGGCGCCTCGTTGCGACGCAACCAGCGCGCCCAGAGCCAGGCGGGCAGGGCGAAGAACCAGGCAATGGCCGCGGTGAAAATCAGCATCAGGAACCCGGCCAGCAGCACCGAAGCACCGCCAAAGTGGTGGATGCTGTAATAGATCCAGCTGGTGCCGGCGCCGAACAGGCCGAAACCGAAGCACCAGCCGCGACCCAGCGCCTGGCGCGGGCTCAGCTCGCGCAGGCCGGCATAGAACAGGCCGACCGCCAGCAAGGCCAGCGGCCAGAGATCGAACGGTGCCAGAGCGAAGGTGGTGATTGCACCGGCCGCCACGGCCAGCAGGTTACCGGGCCAGCCGGGGCGGGTTGTCCAGCGCATTTCAGTCCTTAAATTTACCGGGCGATTGGCGTGAGTCGCAGCAAATGAATCCGACGGCTGTCGGCGTTCAGGATGCGGAAACGATAGGCGCCGATTTCAGTGATTTCGTTGCGTTTTGGCAAGTGCCCGAACGCGCTCATCACCAGCCCGCCGACGGTGTCGAACTCGTCGTCGGAGAATTCGCTGTCGAAGAACTCGTTGAAGTTCTCGATCGGCGTCAGGGCCTTGATCAGGAAATCACCGCTGGGCAGCGGCTTGATGTAGCTGTCTTCTTCGACGTCGTGCTCGTCTTCGATGTCGCCGACGATCTGCTCAAGCACGTCTTCGATGGTCACCAGACCCGCCACACCGCCGTATTCGTCGATCACGATGGCCATGTGGTTGTGATTGGCGCGGAATTCACGCAGCAACACGTTCAGACGCTTGGACTCCGGCACGAACGTGGCCGGGCGCAGCAGATCCTTGATGTTGAAGCTGTCGCCGTTCTCCTTGAGGATCAGCGGCAGCAGATCCTTGGCCAGCAGCACGCCCATCACATCGTCATGGCTTTCGCCGATGACCGGGTAGCGCGAGTGAGCCGAGTCGACCACGGCGGGAAGGAATTCGCGGGGTGTTTGGGTCGCCTTGATGCTGATCATCTGCGAGCGCGGCACCATGATGTCGCGTACTTGCAGGTCAGCCACCTGAATGGCGCCTTCGACGATGGCCAGCGCTTCGCTGTCCAGCAGTTTGTTCTGATGTGCATCGCGCAGCAGCTCCAGCAGCTCCTGGCGGTTCTTCGGCTCGTGGGCAAAAGCCTGGGTCAGTTTACCCAGCCAGGACTTCTGCCCGTTGCTCGATCGATCTTCGCTCATAGCGATTACTCTGAATCCTTTGTTGTAACGATAGGGGATGTTTCGGTTTCGTCGTCCGCGTACGGATCGGGATAACCCAGTTCGGCAAGCAACTCGCGTTCCAGTGCTTCCATTTCCTCGGCTTCCTCGTCATCTATATGGTCGTAACCAAGCAGATGCAAGCAGCCGTGAATGACCAGATGTGCCCAGTGGGCGTTGAGTGCCTTGCCCTGTTCGGCGGCTTCACGCTCAACCACGGCCACGCAGATCACCAGATCGCCCAGCAATGGAATGTCGAGAAACTCGTCGGGCACTTCGGCGGGAAAGGACAGGACGTTGGTCGCGTAATCCTTGTGGCGCCAGGTGTGATTCAGTTCGCGGCCTTCTTCTTCGTCGACCAGACGAATGGTCATTTCCGAATCGGCGGTGCGCTGGCGCAGGGCCAGTTCGCACCATTGGCGGAATTCGGCTTCGGTCGGCGCAGACGCTTCGGTCGCGATTTGCAGGTCAAGCTCAAGCATCGTGGCGATTGTCCTTCGGTGTTTCATCGGCCACGCGATTTTCGAAGCGCTCGTAGGCTTCGACAATGCGTTGCACCAGCGGATGGCGCACGACGTCTTTGGGCATGAAGTGAGTGAAGCTGATACCCGGCACGTCTTTCAGGACTTCGATGACATGATGCAGTCCGGATTTGGTGCCGCGCGGCAGGTCGACCTGGGTGATGTCACCGGTGATCACCGCCGTGGAGCCGAAACCGATCCGGGTCAGGAACATCTTCATCTGCTCGACCGTGGTGTTCTGGCTCTCATCGAGAATGATGAAGCTGTTGTTCAGCGTGCGACCGCGCATGTAGGCCAGCGGTGCGACTTCGATCACCTGACGCTCGATCAGCTTGGCCACGTATTCAAAGCCGAGCATCTCGTAGAGCGCGTCGTAGAGTGGGCGCAGGTACGGGTCGATCTTCTGCGACAGGTCGCCGGGCAGGAAACCGAGTTTTTCACCCGCTTCGACCGCCGGACGCACCAGCAGGATGCGGCGGATCTGCTCGCGTTCCAGGGCATCCACGGCGCAGGCCACGGCCAGGTAGGTCTTGCCGGTACCGGCCGGGCCGATGCCGAAGTTGATGTCGTTGCCGAGGATTTCCTTCACATAGCGCAGCTGATTCAAGCCGCGAGGGCGAATCATGCCTTTCTTGGTGCGCAGGGCGACGGAGGCTTCGGCGGGGGCGTGGTTGTCCAGCTCGACGACGGACGATTCCTGGAGGAACAGGTGAACCGTATCCGGCGACAGCTCTGAACCCTTGGTTTCCCGGTACAGGCGGCGAATCAGGTTTTCCGCAGAAGTGGTGAGCTTGGGTTCGCCGATCAGCTCGAACTGATTGCCGCGGTTGCGGATCTCGATGGCCAGGCGCTGTTCGATCAGGCGCAGGTGCTCGTCGAACTGCCCGCACAGATTGGCGAAGCGGCGAGCCTCAAAAGGCTCGAGGATAAAACGATGAGGTTCTATGGGTGCGTTCAAGGTCGTATTTAGCCGCCCTGGGGCAATTAGGATGAAATCAAGGATAACGCCAGTGGCCTGGGTGCGAAAGCTCTTAAAAAGCCTGGCACCGATTCAGCCGTCTGGCGGGGTCTCCTAGCGGTGTTACTGGATCAGCGAGCCGCGCAGCGAGTGCGGTTGTGCCGCATCGATGTGCACGTCGGCGAACTGGCCGATCAGGGTCGGATTATCGCAGCGGAAGTTGACGATACGATTATTCTCGGTGCGCCCTTGCAGCTCGCCCGGGTCTTTCTTCGAGTAGTCGGTCACCAGAATCCGCTGGATCGAACCGACCATTTGTCGGCTGATCTCGAAACCTTGCTGGTTCAAACGGTGCTGCAAGGCATTCAGGCGTTCTTTCTTCAGCTCTTCCGGGGTGTCGTCGGCCAGGTCGGCAGCCGGGGTGCCCGGGCGCTGGCTGTAGACGAAGGAGTAGGAAAAGTCGAAACCGACGTCGGCAATCAGCTTCATGGTCTGTTCGAAATCTTTCTCGGTTTCCCCCGGGAAGCCGACGATGAAGTCCGAGCTGATGCAGATGCCCGGTACGGCAGCGCGCAGTTTGCGCAGCTTGGACTTGTACTCCAGCGCTGTGTGGTTGCGCTTCATCGCCGCCAGGATCCGGTCCGAACCGGACTGCACCGGCAAGTGCAGATGCTTGACCAGTTCCGGCACGTCGGCGTGGGCCTGGATCAGGCTGTCGGAGAATTCCAGCGGGTGCGAGGTGGTGTAGCGGATGCGGTCGATGCCATCGACAGCGGCGACAACACGGATCAGTTCCGCCAGGTCCGCCAGGCGACCGTCGTGGGTCAGACCGCGATAGCCGTTGACGTTCTGCCCCAGCAGGGTCACTTCACGCACGCCGTTTTCGGCCAGGTGAATGATTTCGGCGATCACGTCGTCGAATGGCCGGCTGACTTCTTCGCCGCGGGTGTAAGGCACTACGCAGAACGTGCAGTACTTGCTGCAGCCTTCCATCACCGACACGTAGGCGCTCGGGCCGTCGATACGCGGCTCGGGCAGGTGGTCGAACTTTTCGATTTCCGGGAACGAGACGTCCACTTGCGGCAGCTTGCTGATGCGCGCGGCGTCGATCATTTCCGGCAGACGGTGCAGGGTCTGCGGGCCGAAGACCACGTCGACGTACGGGGCGCGATCACGGATCGCCGCGCCTTCCTGGCTGGCCACGCAACCGCCGACGGCGATCACCATGTCCGGGTTGGCCAGTTTCAGTTCGCGCCAGCGACCGAGCTGGGAGTACACCCGGTCCTGGGCGCGTTCGCGGATCGAGCAGGTGTTGAGCAGAATCACGTCGGCGTCTTCCGCCCGCGCCGTGACTTCCAGGGCCTGGTGTTCGCCCAGCAGATCGACCATGCGCGAGCTGTCGTACTCGTTCATCTGGCAACCGTGGGTTTCGATGTAAAGCTTCTTGGCCATGGAATAGGGTCGTCACGTGGTTCAAAGAACCGCGCATTATAGGGAACATGTCCCCAGGTTCCTACCGTTGCGCGTCCGGCGGCTATGCTATAGTTCGCGCCCTCATTTTTACCCCGATGTGTTGTCCGCCCGCCATGACCAAACGCGAAGCTCCAATCTACAAGGTGATATTCCTCAACCAGGGCCAGGTGTTCGAAATGTACGCCAAGCAGATCTATCAAAGTGATCTGTGGGGCTTCCTGGAAGTGGAAGAGTTCGTCTTTGGCGAGCGCACCCAGGTGGTCGTCGATCCGAGCGAAGAGAAGCTCAAGGCGCAATTCGAAGGCGTGGTGCGCAGCTTTGTGCCGATGCATTCGATCGTGCGCATCGACGAAGTGGAACGTCTCGGTACGCCGAAAATCAGCGAAGCTCGCGGTGCGGTCGGCAATGTGATGCCGTTTCCGGTGCCGATGCCCGAGAAGTAAGCGGGGCGGGAGAAGGGACTACGGAAGCGGCGAGAACGGCGTACGGCCGTCAGCGCTCTGCAGTTCCATCAGGTATTTACGGAAAATTTGCCCGAGCACCTGGGTGGCGGTTTCCAGGTCTTCGCGGGGCATTTTCTCGGCGACTTCGTCGGCGGTGTCCAGGGCATCTTCTGCGCCGTTGACCGCGGCCATCTTCAGCACGATGTACGCCTGAATGTTGTTGGCCTGCACGCCTTCACCGTGGAAGAACATGGTGCCGAGCTTGAATTGCGCCTGGGCGTGGCCTTGCAGCGAGGCCTTTTCGAAATAGCTCAGGGCTTGATTGAGGTCGCGCGGCGCATTCTTGCCGTCGTAGTAGAACTCACCCAACTCGTATTGCGCTTGCGCATCCCCCTCATCCGATGCCTTTTGGCAGGCGGCGAGGGCCTGCGTGACATCTTGCGGCTGAGTATTGAGGGTGCAACGACCCATCGCCGGGATCAACAACGAGTTGCCGCCTGCTTGTGCATGTGCGAGCAGTGGCTGAAGGAGCAACAGGCAGCCCAAGGCAAGGGTGCGGCCGGTGCGGTTCATGAGAATCGACTTACCTCTGAAGGGCGCGCGGACCCATCGAGGGATCCAATAAGCGCGCATTATGAAATAAGCAGGGCCAACCTTACAAAGTCTTTACTCGATTTTCTGCTGTGTGGGGAATATATCACCCGGTTTGCGGGATATTTTTGGCAGAAGCGTCGGAGAAAGCGCGGGGATGTAGGTGAAAGCTGACGCTGGCAATGGCCAACGTCAGCGATCAAGCCATTACTTCAGTTTGGCGAACGCGCGCTCGGCAGCGTCGAGGGTCAGTTTCAGCTCGGCTTCGCCGTGGGCGATCGAGGTGAAACCGGCTTCGAACGCGCTCGGTGCCAGGTACACGCCACCTTCCAGCATCAGGTGGAAGAATCGACCGAACAGCGCTGCATCGCTGGCCATCACGTCTTCGAAAGTAACAATGTCGTCAGCGCCGCTGAAGTACAGACCGAACATGCCGCCAGCCTGAGTGGTCACGAACGGAATGCCCGCCGCGTCAGCGCGCTGTTGCAGGCCGTCGAGCAGGCGAGTGGTGTAATCGGTCAGTTCGGCGTGGAAGCCTGGACGGCTGATCAGGCGCAGGGTGGTCAGACCGGCGGCCATCGCCAGCGGGTTACCCGACAAGGTGCCCGCCTGATAGACCGGGCCCAGCGGCGCGATGCGCTCCATGATCGAACGCTTGCCGCCGAAGCAGCCGACCGGCATGCCGCCACCGATGATCTTGCCGAAGGTGGTCAGGTCCGGGGTCACGCCGTAGTAAGCCTGGGCACCGCCGAGGGCCACGCGGAAACCGGTCATCACTTCGTCGAAAATCAGCACCACGCCGTGCTTGTCGCACAGGCTGCGCAGGCCTTCGAGAAAACCCGGTGCCGGCGGCACGCAGTTCATGTTGCCGGCAACCGGCTCGACGATGATGCAGGCGACGTCCTGGCCGACTTCGGCGAGCATTTTTTCAACGGCGTCGATGTCGTTGAACGGCAGGGTCAGGGTGTGTTTGGCGAACGCGGCCGGTACGCCGGCCGAGCTTGGCACGCCCTGGGTCAGTGCGCCGGAACCGGCCTTGACCAGCAGGCTGTCGGAGTGACCGTGGTAGCAGCCTTCGAACTTGATGATGCTGTCGCGGCCGGTGAAGCCACGGGCCAGACGGATCGCGCTCATGGTCGCTTCGGTGCCGGAGCTGACCATGCGCACCATCTCCATCGACGGCACCAGCGAGCAGACCAGGTCGGCCATCTCGGTTTCCATCGCGGTCGGCGCGCCGTAGGACAGGCCGTGTTGCAGTTGGTTACGCACGGCGTCCAGCACGTCCGGGTGGCTGTGGCCGAGGATCATCGGGCCCCAGGAGCCGACGTAATCCACATAACGCTTGTCGTCTTCGTCGGTGACGTAGGCGCCTTCGGCGTGCTTGAAGAACAGCGGCGTGCCGCCGACGCTCTTGAACGCGCGAACCGGCGAGTTCACGCCACCGGGAATGTGTTTCTGAGCGTTGGCAAACAGGGTTTCGGAACGAGACATGATCGGGCTCTCAAAAATCAGGATTTGAACAATTCGTTGAATGCACGGGCGCGGCGGGTCACTTCGGCTGTGCTGTCAGCGCCGAACAGGCCATGGACCACGGCCAGCAGATCGACACCGTGGGCCACCAACGGCGCGGCGTTGTCGAGGGTGATGCCGCCAATCGCGCAGATCGGCAGGTGCAGCGTCTGGCGGGCCTGATCGAGCAGATCGAGGCTGCAGGTCGGCGCACCGGGTTTGGTGTTGGAGTTGAAGAAGCGGCCGAAGGCGACGTAACTCGCGCCTTCTTTGGCGGCCTGTTCGGCCAGTTCAAGCTGCGCGTGGCAGGTCGAACCGATGATTGCCTTGGAGCCGAGCAGGGCGCGGGTCGGTGACAACGGACCGTCGGTCTGGCCCAGGTGCACGCCGACGTTCAGGCGTGCGGCCAGTTCGGCGTCATCGTTGATGATCAACTGGGTCTTGTAGCGTTCGCACAGATCGCGCAGGGCTTCGGCCTCACGCAAGCGGCGGGCTTCGTCGCTGCTCTTGTCGCGGTATTGCAGGAGGGTGACGCCGCCTTCCAGCGCCGCCTCCACGTACGGCAGGAACTTGCCGGCCAGCAACGGACCGTCGGTAATGGCGTACAGGCCACGTAGTTTCATCAGGCAGACCTCACGACGTTACGAGCAGAAATCCAGCGGCAGACGACGCGGCACGAACTGGCCTTTGCCCAGTTGTTCGGCATCGCGCAGGGTGCGCCAAGTGTAATCCAGCGCGGTACGCACGGCGCTGGCAAGGTTTTCGCCCAGTGCCAGTCGACCGGCGAGGGTACTGGCCAGTGTGCAGCCGGAGCCGTGGTAGCTGCCGGGTAGGCGCTGGCACTTGAAGGTTTCGCGCAGGCCGTCGCGGCTGTACAGGCGATTGTGGATTTCGGTTTCGTCGCCGTGACCGCCGGTGATCAGCAGGTTCTTGATGAACGGCAGGAGTTTTTCAGCGCACTCGTCCGCGGTGCCTTCTGGCAGTTCGGCGAGGATCCGGGCTTCGGGAAGGTTGGGAGTGGCGATGATCGACAGCGGCAGCAGGCGTTCGCGCATGGCGTAGCCGACTTCGTCCTTGCCCAGGCGTCCGCCGCCGCCGGCGCGCAGCACCGGGTCGCAGACCACTGGCAAGTGCGGGTGCGCCTGAAGCAGTTCGACAACGGTGTCGACCATTTCCAGGGAACCGAGCATGCCCAGTTTCACTGCCGCGACTTCGGAATCGTTGAGCACGGCATTGGCCTGGGCCAGTACCCACTCACGGTCGAGGACGCGAAAGTCAGTGACGTTGACGGTGTCTTGCACGGTCAGGGCGGTGACGGCCGGAGCCGCATGGCAACCCTGAGCGAGCAGGGCTTCGATATCTGCCTGCAAGCCGGCGCCACCACTGGGGTCGTGGCCGGAGAGACAGAGGACAACGGGGCGGGAGCTGTAGATATTCATGGTGCGCGAGCTTACCACCAAACCTGTTTTTCGGGTGTTGTGGCACAGCGTTCGGCCGATAACCTCGGTATCCGGATCCACACGGGTTCTCACAATCTGACCGAGTCAACAGCTCTAGCTCGGTGTTTTGCTCTGAAACGCCCGTTCTAGAGCCTTTGTCGGAAAAATTTCCATGGTGCTCAATGGCCATCAACGGCTATGCTAGAGTGGATCCAAACCAATAACAGGTAATACCGGTTTTACGTCATCTCAAAGGGAATGGGGGGCTTCCTGACACAACCGGACAAGCCACGCTGGGGCTTCAATGCGCTATTTGTTGATGTTGCTGTTCTGTTTGCCCCTCCTGGCAAACGCCGTCGAATTCGACGAGTTCACCCAGAGCCTCCCGCTGGGTCGATCCCTGCAAGTGTTCGAAGACCCGAGCGGTCAGGCGAGCATTGCCGACGTCCGCGCGCAAGCCGCTGCCGGACAATTCAAGGCCCACGATAAAGCCACGCTCAATGCCGGTTACTCGCGTTCGGCGTTCTGGCTGAAAATCGACCTGCATTACCGCCCGAGCAATCCGGCGGCGCAGCGTACCTGGCTGCTGGAACTGGCCTACCCGCCGCTCGATCATCTCGACCTCTATCTGCCCGATGCCGCCGGTGACTATCGTCTGGTGCGCCAGACCGGGGACGCGCTGCCGTTTGCCAGTCGCGAGATCCGGCAGAACAACTACCTGTTCAACCTTACGTTCCGGCCGGACCAGCAACAGACCGTCTATTTGCGACTGTCCAGCGAAGGCTCGATCCAGGCGCCGGTGACGTTGTGGTCGAGCACCGCGTACCTCGAAGATCAACCGGTGCGCCTGTACGTGCTGGGTCTGATTTATGGCGTGCTGCTGGGGATGCTGGTCTACAACCTGTTCATCTACCTCAGTGTGCGCGACACCAGTTACCTCTATTACATCTTCTATATCGGCTCGTTCGGCCTGTATCAGCTGTCGGTCAATGGCGCGGCGGTCGAGTATTTCTGGCCGGACAACCCCTGGTGGGCCAACGCTGCGACGCCGTTCTTCATCGGTTGCGCGGGGCTGTTCGGCAGCCAGTTCGCCCGCAGTTTCCTGCAGACCAAGAACCACAGCCGCTGGCTCGACCGTTTGTTGATCGCCCTGATTGCCTTCGGCGCACTGGTGATCGGTCTGTCGCTGATGACCAGTTATGCCCTGGCCCTGCGTCTGGCGACGACCCTGGCGCTGACCTTTACCGTGGTGATCTTCGCCGCCGGGATCCTCGCCTGGTGGCGCGGCCTGCGAGTGGCGCGCTACTTCATCATCGCCTGGTCGGCGTTTCTGCTCGGCGGGATCGTCAACACGATGATGGTCCTGGGTTTGCTGCCGAACGTGTTCCTGACCATGTACGCCAGCCAGATCGGCTCGGCCATCGAGGTGGCGCTGCTGTCGCTGGCGCTGGCCGACCGCATCAACGCAATGCGCGAACAACAGGCGCAAACCCTGTTCGACGCCGGCCAGAAGCTGGAAGTGCTCAACCAGCAACTGGCCCACAGCAACAAGCTCAAGGACGAGTTCCTCGCGACCCTGACCCACGAACTGCGCACGCCGATGAACGGTGTGATCGGTTCACTCGAGTTGATGCAGACCGTCGAACTGGACCCGGAGCTGGAGCAATACCAGCAGACCGCCGCCGGTTCGGCGCGGGACATGATGCGCATGGTCAACGGCATCCTGACCTTGACCGAATTGCAGGCCGGCAAGCTCAAGGCGACGCCGGGCAGTTTCAGCCTGCGCGCCGTGGTCGAGGCGTTGCGTGTGCAGTTCGATGGCAACGCCTCGAGCAAGTCGCTGGACTTCAAGGTCGACGTGCTGCCGACTCTGCCGGATCGTCTGCAGGGCGACAGCGCCAAACTCGCGCAATGCCTGGAATGCCTGTTGGACAACGCGATCAAGTTCACCCGCGTCGGCGGCCTCGCACTACGGGTTACCGGCAAACCGTCGACGGACAATCGTCTGGCGCTGTCCTTTGCGGTGATCGACACCGGCATCGGCTTCACCGATCTGGGCGAGGCGACGATGTATCAGCGATTCTTCCAGCTCGACGGCTCGATGACCCGCGAATACGGCGGCCTGGGCGTCGGTCTGGCGATCTGCCGACAACTGGTGGAACTGCTCGGCGGCAAGCTCACGCACCGTTCCGAGCCGGGGCGCGGCAGTCGCTTTCAGCTGGATGTCGAGTTTGAGTTGCCGGCGGTTGAAGCGGCGCCGACGCTCGTTCGCGATACCGTGCGCGCACCGCAGGACTGCACCGTGTTGCTGGTGGACGACAACAGCGTCAATCAACTGGTGATGCGCGGCATGCTGCTCAAGCTTGGTTTCCGCGTGCGCACTGCCGACCACGGTGCGGCGGCGCTCGATTGTTTGCAGCGAGAGTCGTTCGATGCGGTGCTGATCGATTGCCAGTTGCCACCGCTTGATGGCGCATCGTTGTGCTGCCAGATCCACGACTTGCCGGGCTGCGCCAACCTGCCGGTGTTCGTGATCGCGCTGGGGGCGGATCGAGAGCATTGCGCATCCGCCGGCTCTATCGATTACCTGAGCAAACCGGTGAAATTCGAAGACTTGCAGGTTGCGATGCAACGGCGCGTGTTGAGTTGTTGATAGGGTGAAAGCGCCGGCATTTAGGCCGGTATGACACTTTGATCGGTTCGGGGGCGGTGCTTAACTGAAGCTCTGGCCGATCAAGGAGCCCCGTCATGAACCTGCATCAGTTCGCCGAAACCCACGAAGTCACCAACCAGCCACCGTCGCTGGACGGCATCAACCTGTACCGCATCGACCTGCCGTTGCAGGAGTGGTCGCGGCGGTTCGGCGCCGGCTGGGCCGAGTCGCGGATCGATGCCTACGGCGCGTTGGCCGGCGGGCCGCTGATGGAGGCCGGGTTCCTCGCCAACCAGAACAAACCGGTGTTCGCCAGCCATGACCGCTACGGTCATCGCATCGATCTGGTGGAATTTCACCCGGCGTATCACGAGCTGATGCGCACCGCCATCGAACATGGCCTGACGTCGTTGCCTTGGGCTCATCCACAGGACGGCGCCCATGTTGCCCGCGCCTCCATGAGCTATCTGCACAGTCAGGCCGAGGCCGGCAGCGGTTGCCCGTTGACCATGACTTTCGCCAGTGTTCCCGCGCTGCGTTTGCAGCCGGATCTGGCCGAACAGTGGCTGCCGAAAATCCTCGCCACCGAATACGATCCGCGCAATGTCGGCATGGCCCACAAGGCCGGCGTCACCATCGGCATGGCAATGACCGAGAAACAGGGCGGCACCGACGTGCGCGCCAACACCACCAAGGCTTATCCGGTCGGCGCCAGCGGCCCGGGTCAGGCTTATGAACTAGTGGGGCACAAGTGGTTCTGTTCTGCACCAATGTGCGATGCATTCCTCACGCTGGCACAGACCGACAAGGGCCTGACCTGCTTCCTGCTGCCGCGCCATCGTCCGGACGACACGCGCAATCAGTTCTACATCCAGCGTCTGAAAAACAAACTCGGCAACCAGTCCAACGCCTCCAGCGAAGTGGAGTTCCGTGGCGCGCTGGCGTGGATGGTCGGTGAAGAAGGGCGCGGGGTGCCGACCATTATCGAGATGGTGGCGATGACCCGTTTCGACTGCATGGTCGGCTCCAGTTCGCTGATGCGTCAGGCCCTGACCCAGGCCAGTCATCACTGCGCCCATCGCAAGGTCGGCGGCAAATTGCTCAGCGAACAACCGCTGATGCAGAACGTGCTGGCCGATCTGGCGCTGGAAAGCGAAGCCGCGCTGGCCCTGAGCTTGCGCATGGGCAAGGCGCTGGATCATCTGAATGATCGCCACGAAGCGCAGTTCGCCCGACTGGTGACGGCGGTGGGCAAATACTGGATCTGCAAACGCGCGCCGGCCATGATCAATGAAGCCGCCGAGTGCATGGGCGGCGCCGGGTATGTCGAAGACAGCATTCTGCCGCGCCTGTACCGCGAAGCGCCGGTGAACTCGACATGGGAAGGTTCCGGCAACGTGCAATGCCTTGATGTGTTGCGTGCACTGTCGAAGGAGCCGGGCGTGCTGGATGTGCTGTTCAACGAGCTGGGCGACGGCCATGGCGACAAGCGGCTGGCCGCGCATATCCAGCAATTGCAGGCGTCGTTCAAGGACACCGGCGACATTCAGTACCGTGCGCGGCAATTGACCGAAGACATTGCCCTGGGGCTGCAAGCGAAGCTGTTGCTGGAGGCCGGGAATTCGGCGGTCAGCGATGCGTTTATCGCCAGTCGTCTGAGCGGTGGCGGGCGGGTCTACGGTGCCTTGCCCCGTGGGCTGGATGTCGAGTCCATCGTCGCCCGCTCGACACCGCAAGGTTTCTGAAGGGAGATTGCGACAAAGCCATTACGCCACTGTTTCCGTGACGCCACGATGCAGGCAAGATGAAGCTCTGCAAGTCAGAACACAGGAAGCTGATCGTGACCGAAGCGTTTATTGTCGTTCAAACCGCCGAACAAGCCGTGGATCGCCTGGCCGAGCTGCATGAGCGGGCCACCACGGCGCTGAACTCGGCGCTCAAGCGTTATCTCAAGGATCGCGTCGAGCCCGACGCCGAGCAACGTGCCCTGTTCCGTTATCCCGAACTGCGTCTGACCTACCACTGCCAGGGCGAAGTCCCGCAAACCACCCGCGCTTACGCCAAGGTGCAGTTGCCGGGCACCTACAGCGTGACCGTCACCCACCCGGCGGCGTTTCGCAAATACCTGCTGGAACAGCTGGTGCCGCTGATGCACGACTTCACGGTGACCGTGGAAGTCGGGGTCAGCGCACAGAACATTCCGTACCCGTACGTGGTCGAGCAGGGCGATGAACTGGCCGGCTCCGGCGTCACCGCCGCCGTGCTGGCGCGGGTGTTCCCGAGTACCGACCTGTCTGCTGCCACCGACGGTATCGCCGACGGTCTCTACGACTGGGAAAACACCGATCCGCTGCCGCTGGCACTGTTCGATGCGGCGCGCGTCGACTTCTCGCTGCGTCGCCTGGTGCACTACACCGGCAGCGACTGGCGCCATGTGCAGCCTTGGATCCTGCTGACCAACTACCACCGCTATGTCGACCAGTTCATCCTTCATGGCCTGGAGCAATTGCGCCGCGACCCGCGTTTCGTGCGCATGGTGTTGCCGGGCAACGTGATCATCGAAAAGGGCATGGACCACGGCGAAGCCTCGGCCATTGCGGCCGGTGTGGTCTGGCACCGCTACCAGATGCCGGCCTATCACCTGATCGCCAGCGATGGCCACGGCGTGACCCTGGTCAACATCGGCGTCGGCCCGTCCAACGCCAAGAACATCACCGACCACCTGGCGGTGCTGCGTCCGCATTGCTGGCTGATGATCGGTCACTGCGGCGGCCTGCGTCAGTCGCAGACCATCGGCGACTATGTGCTGGCCCACGCTTATATGCGTCGCGACGGGATTCTCGACCGGGTGGTGCCGCCGAACATTCCGATCCCGGCGCTGGCCGAGGTGCAATTGGCGTTACAACAAGCGGCTGCCAACATCACCGGCGAGAAGGGCGACGACCTGAAGAAACGCCTGCGCACCGGCACCGTGCTGACCTACGACGACCGTAACTGGGAATTGCGCTGGGCCCAGGAACGACCGCTGATCAACCTGTCCCGCGCCGTGGCCGTGGACATGGAAAGCGGCACCATCGCCGCTCAGGGTTATCGCCTGCGGGTGCCGTACGGCACGTTGCTGTGTGTTTCGGACAAACCGCTGCACAGTGAAATCAAGCTGCCGGGTTCGGCCAATGCGTTCTACGAGCGCGCGGTCAGCCAGCACTTGAAGATCGGCATCGAAGCGGTGGACCTGCTGCGCACCGAACTCAATTCGCTGCACTCGCGCAAACTGCGCAGCTTCGACGAGCCGCCGTTCCGCTAACGGTTAGTCGTGGTCATTTGGCGGTCGGGGCACTAGCATTGTCAGCCCTGATCGCTAAATGTCTTTCTCTCTTATGTCCCGTCCCCCACGTCCACCTTCCCGCCGCCCCGGCGCGAAGCCATCCTCTTCCGCCCCGCGCCGTGTCGCCAAGGCACCACCGGCCGAGCCGAAGCTGATCCTGTTCAACAAACCGTTCGATGTGCTGACGCAATTCAGCGACGGCGAAGGGCGGGCGACGCTCAAGGATTACATCGACGTTCCGGGCATCTACCCGGCCGGACGGCTGGACCGCGACAGCGAAGGTTTGCTGCTGCTGACCAACGACGGTCAGTTGCAGGCACGGATCGCCGATCCGAAGCACAAACTGGCGAAAACCTATTGGGTGCAGGTCGAAGGCGTGCCGACAGCCGAGCAGTTGCAGCGTCTGCGTGACGGCGTCGAACTGAATGACGGCATGACCTTGCCCGCTGAAGCGCGGCAACTGGAGGAGCCTGAGCTGTGGCCGCGCAATCCGCCGGTACGCTTTCGCGTGACCGTACCGACCACCTGGCTGGAACTGGTGATTCGCGAGGGACGCAACCGTCAGGTGCGGCGGATGACAGCGGCGGTCGGGCTGCCGACATTGCGACTGGTGCGGGTCAGGATTGGTGACTGGACGATCGAAGGGCTCGATCAGGGCCAGTGGAAAGAAGTGCCGGCGCGCTTATAAGGCGCCGGATTCGATCAGGCCGATCACCACGCTCTTGATGATGAACGCGGCCACGCCCAGGCCCAGTACGAAGAACAGAATGAACGAACCGAAGCGCCCGGCCTTGGACTTCTTCGCCAGATCCCAGACGATGAAACCCATGAAAATGATCAGGATGCTGACCAGACCGGTCATCATCCACTCTTCAAATACTGCTGGATCCATCGGGCATCTCCGGCGCTGTGCGGCTGAAAGGGCGGCCGGGAGTATACGCCAGCGGCGAACGACGCAGCATTGACCTGCGTCGGTGTGCCGCAGTCATTCGTCGATTTCAGCTACGCAAGTGAGTCAGCGGCAGTTCGGTGCTGTTGAGCACCTGATTGAGCACAAAGCTCGAGCGCACGCTGGTCACGCCTTCGATGCGGGTCAGGTGCCCCAGCAGCAGCTTCTGATAGTGATCCATGTCCGGCACCACCACTTTCAGCTGATAGTCGGCGTCCACCCCGGTGACCAGGCTGCATTCCAGCACTTGCGGCAAGGTGCGGATCGCCGCTTCGAAGTTCTCGAAACGCTCCGGCGTGTGCCGGTCCATGCCGATCAGCACGTAGGCGGTCAGGCTCAGGCCGAGCATCTTGCGATCGAGCAGGGCCACCTGACGCGAAATGTAGCCGTCGTCCTCCAGTTGCTTGACCCGGCGCGAGCACGGGGAGGGCGACAGACCGATGCGCTCGGCCAGTTCCTGGTTGGAGATGCGGGCGTCGCGCTGCAATTCCGCCAAAATGCTGAGGTCGTAACGGTCGAGTTTGCTCATCAATCGGTCCTTTGTTCTAACTATTGCGGCGGATTATCTATCCAGGGTTAAAAATTGCGCAAGTGATGTTTATTTGAGCAATCTTCGCAATCATCTGTCGCAGCCTCCGGCCTATTCTTATCACCAGAATCACTGCTCGGTAACACAGTCCACGCGGCCCGCCCTATCCGGCCTGCCGCGGCCGCCACCCCCACCGGGGTTGTGCCGGCCCCCGAGCTGCACACTGTCCAGAAGACGGCGTGAGGTGAGCCGACGTCAAAAGCGTCGAGCCAGGACGAAGTTCTCTAAAAGGGAGGCCGACGGGTCTCCCTTTTTTCTTGCCCGCAATTTGGCCTCGCTCGCTCAATAAATAAATGGCGTGACTGATAACCTGTAGCAGAACCCGGTGTGCCCATTCCCGGTCTTAGCTACAAACCCTCTTAATTACAGGGTCCAGCCCGCAGTGAGGAATTTCATGAAGTCGCGTATCTGGCGTCTGGCCAGTGTTGGTGTGCTGTGTGTGAGTGTCTGTGCGCAAGCGCTGGCCGATGAGCCGCAGAATCGCGGCCCTGAAAATGGCGGACGCGAGCGGGAACATCAGGAAAACAATCAGGGCCACGGCGGCAACAATCAGCCGCGCCCGCAGAACAACGAAATCATTCGCGGCGACAACAGCCGTCAGTTCGAGCACAACGGCCAGCAGCACAACAATGGGCAGTGGCAGAACCACGACCAGAACCGCCCAGCCTACAATCCCAATCCGGTTCGCCAACCGCCACCGCCGCCACAACTGCCGGCCAACAGCCTGCCGATCCAGCCACGCCCCGACACCGTGCGCCAGACTCAGGAACCGCGTCAGGGCTATTACCGCGATGAGCGTCCGCAGAATGGCTACCACCAGAACTGGCAGACCGGCAATCGTCCCAACGACAACCGCTGGCCGGGTCGTCCGGACGGACATGGCAATGGCTGGGGCCCCGGCCCGCAATACCGGCCGGGCCATGTGATCGACCGTTTCCCGGATCGTGATTTCCGCGTGCCATATCGTGGCCAGGATTACTTCTACTCCGGCGGCTACTGGTATCGCCCGCAAGGCCCGCGCTACATCGTGGTTCAGCCGCCACGCGGTATTCGTATCCAGTACCTGCCGGATTACGCGCGTGAAGTGTGGATCGGCGGTTCGCTGTTGTTCCTGGCGGCAGGCTCGTACTACGCCTACCAAGAAGCGACGCAGGATTACGTCGTGGTCGAGCCGCCGGTGCAGCAACCTCCGCAACCGGCCAGCAACGGCTATGACGTTGAAGCGTATCCCGCCAACGGCCAGTCGCCGGAGCAGGTCCAGCAGGACGGCTACCAGTGCTATCAATATGCGGTGCAGCAAAGCGGTTTCGATCCGCGCACCGCGACCTACCAGCCTGCACCCGAAGTGGTGCAGGCCTACCGCCAGGCCCAGGGCAATTGCCTGAGCAGCCGCGGTTATCAGGTCAACTACTGAGCCCGGGCGGCGTTCACCACTTCCTGCGGGTCGGCGTGCACCAGCACTTCGGCCCGTGGGTAGGCGGCATGAATCGCATCCGCCGCCTGATCGCTGATGCCATGGGCGACTGACAGCGTCAGATCCCCCGGCAATTCCAGGTGCAACTGCACGAACCAGTGATTGCCGGAAATTCGTGTGCGCAGATCATGCGCGCCCAAAACGCCTGGTACACCGCACGCCAGTTCGAGCATGTGCTGACTGACATCCACCGGCAGTTCTTCATCCATCAGCACCGAAAAACTTTCCCGGGCGATCTGGATCGCGCTCCACAGAATGTACGCCGCAATCCCCAGGCCGAACCACGCATCCAGTTGAGCGAAACCCAATCCGGCCAACACCAGCGCGATCAGAATGCTGCCGTTGAGCAACATGTCCGAACGGTAATGCAGCGAGTCCGCCCGCACCGCGTTGGAGCCGGTCTGCTTGATCACCCGATGCTGCAGCATCAACAACGCCGCCGTCAGCAACAGGGAAAACACGATCACGCCGATGCTCAGCCATGGCGCGCCGAGCGGCTCCGGATTGTTCAAACGCTCATAAGCCTGAAACGCGATCAACACCGCACTGCCGCCAATGAACAGCGCCTGCGCCATGCCCGCCAGGGACTCGGCCTTGCCGTGACCATAACGGTGATCGTCATCCGCCGGGCGCAGCGCGTAATGCACCGCCAGCAGGTTGAGCAGCGAGGTGACGCCATCGAGGGCCGAGTCGGTGAGGCCGGCGAGCATGCTCACCGAACCGCTCAGCCACCAGGCGATGGCTTTGGCGATGATCAGCGTACAGGCCACCGCCACCGAGGCGCGGGTCGCCAGCCTCAGCAGGCGGGCGTGTTCGGGGCTGGAGGTCATGGGTGCGTTGATTCCTTATGCGGCAGGTTGCAGGCCGAACATCGCCAGTTGCTGGGTGCTGCCCTTGTGCTGGATCAGCCGTGGATCATCCAGAGGCAGGTTGCGGCCCAGTTCTGTTTCGAGAATAGCCTGCAACTTGAGGTTATCGACCTGGCCGTCCGGGCCGATGGCTTGCTTGAGCTTGGCCGGATCGACCTGCGCCGTGTGGCCTGGTTCGAAATAGATCGCGCCGGTGGTGAAGTCCACAGCAAACGCGATCAGGCCGGGGATGATGTAGAACAGCAGGCCCACGGCATCGAGCACGGCAATCGCCGGGTCGATCTTGCCGTCGATCTGGCCGCGGCGGTCGGGATAGAAAATCGAACCGCACGCGGTGATCTGAGTGAGCAGGGTGGCAACCAGTACACCGCCGATCAGGCGAAAAGGTAAGCGCATGGGAATCTCCTGAGTCATCTATTAACGAAGCGTCATCGTGTGAAGTTAAGACCCTGACGAACGCTCAGCAGTTCGCCGTTATACTCGGCCCGGCAGGGCATGCCCACAGTAAATTGCGGCCCCGTCTCACCCCTATCGAAATACGTTGAGGATTGAAGTTGTTTTCTCCAGATCCATATCGCGTGATGGCTACCGAATCCTTCCGGGGTTCGGCCCTCCGGGCTAAAGCTGTGAGCGCGCCATGCTGCGTTGCGGGACTTGGTAAGGAAACGACCCTTACCTGCGTCCCGCGCCTTGCCTGGCACGCTCACAGCTTTAACGCGACTCGCAATTTACTGTGGGCACGCCCTGGGGAGCCAGTATGAATTCGTTGCCGATCGATGACGTTTTACCCGCCCTGCGTGAAGCCCTCGCGACACGCCACGAAGCCGTGCTCGAAGCACCGCCCGGCGCCGGTAAAACCACCCGCGTGCCGTTGGCCTTGCTCAATGAGGCGTGGCTGAACGGGCAGACCATTCTCATGCTCGAACCCCGCCGCCTCGCTGCACGGGCAGCGGCGGAACGGCTGGCCAGCGAGCTGGGCGAGAAGGTCGGTGAAACCGTCGGTTATCGCATCCGTCTCGACAGCAAGGTCGGCCCCAATACGCGCATCGAAGTGGTCACCGAAGGCATTCTCACCCGGCGTTTGCAGGACGACCCGGCGCTGGACGGCGTGGGCCTGCTGATCTTCGACGAATTCCACGAACGCAGTCTCGACGCCGATCTGGCGCTGGCGCTCAGTCTGAACGGTCGCGAACTGTTTCGAGCTGAACAACCGCTGAAGATTCTGCTGATGTCCGCCACCCTTGAAGGCGAACGTCTGGCCGGCTTGCTCGACGACGCGCCGATCCTGCGCAGCGAGGGCCGGATGTTCCCGGTGACGATGCGTTGGGGCCGCCCGTTCCAGCCCGGCGAATACATCGATCAACGCGTCACGCAAACGGTGCTCGAAGCGCTGCACGATGAAACCGGCAGCCTGCTGGTGTTCCTGCCGGGGCAGGCGGAAATCCGGCGTGTTCATCAGCAACTGGCGGATGCCATCGGTGAGCGCAGTGACGTGTTGCTCTGCCCGTTGCACGGCGAACTCGACCTGAACGCCCAGCGTGCCGCCATCGACCCGGCCCCGGCTGGCCAGCGCAAAGTGGTGCTGGCCACCAACATCGCCGAGACCAGCCTGACCATCAACGGCGTGCGTGTGGTGATCGATGCCGGGCTGGCGCGGGTGCCGCGTTTCGATCCGGGCAGCGGCATGACTCGCCTCGACACCCAACGCATCTCCAGGGCCAGCGCCACTCAGCGCGCGGGCCGGGCCGGGCGTCTGGAACCGGGCGTGTGTTATCGCCTGTGGTCGCAGGATCAGCATGAGCAACTGGCGGCTTATGGCAGTGCGGAAATCCTTTCGGCGGATCTCGCCGGTCTCGCTTTGCAACTCGGGCGTTGGGGCGTCGCGCCGAGTGATCTGATCTGGCTGGACGTGCCGCCCGCAGCCGCTTATGCACAGGCTCAGGATCTGTTGCAGCGCCTCGGTGCGCTGGACGGTGAAAGCCTCAACCGCCACGGTCAGGCCATGGCTGAATTGCCGGCCCACCCGCGCATCGCGCATTTATTGCTACGCGGTCAGGCGTTGGGGCTGGCGACCATGGCGTGCGACGTCGCTGCGTTGCTCGGCGAGCGCGATATCTTGCGCGGCGCCGGGGCGGATCTGCACAGTCGTCTGGTGCTGCTGTCCGGCGAAGAGCGTGCGGCGCGCGGTGCTCAGGGCGGCGTGCAGCGCGCCCGGCAACTGGCGCGGCAATATCGTGGTTACCTTCGCGGTAAGGCGAGCGAGCCGGTCGCCGACCCGGATCACCCGCGCTGGCTCGGCGCGCTGCTGGCGCTGGCTTACCCGGATCGCGTCGCCCAGCAGCGGCGTGCCGGTGGTGCCGAATATCGACTGGCCAACGGCCGTGCGGCGTTGTTCGCCGAAGCCGACAGCCTGATGAAGGAACCGTGGATCGTGATCGCCGACCTCGGCAGCCGTCAGGGGCAACGCGAGGAACGGATTTATCTGGCGGCGGATTTTGATCCGGCGCTGTTCGATTCGGTGCTGGCCGAACAGGTACACAACGTCGATCAACTGGACTGGGACGAACGCGAAGGCGTGCTGCGCGCCGAGCGTCAACGCAAGGTCGGCGAACTGATCCTCAGCCGCGAACCGCTGACCGGGCTCGACGAAAACGCCCGCAGTCAGGCACTGGTCAATCTGGTGCGGCGCAAGGGTCTGGAACTGCTGCCGTGGACCCCGGAGCTGCGCCAATGGCAGGCGCGAGTCGCGTTGCTGCGTCAGCTCGATCTGGACACTAAAGGCGACAGCCAATGGCCGGACGTCAGCGACGCGAAGCTGCTGAAAACCCTCGAAGACTGGCTGATGCCTTATCTGGGCAAGGTCTCGCGCCTCAGCCATTTCGCCAACCTCGACCTTTCGAGCATCGTGCGTAATCTGCTGCCGTGGCCACTGCCGCAGCAACTTGACGAACAGGCACCGCATCACCTGAGCGTGCCGTCGGGCTCGTCGATTCGACTCGACTACAGCGAGCAGCCACCGATTCTCGCCGTGCGTTTGCAGGAGTTGTTCGGCCTGGCCGACACACCGCGCATTGCCGGCGGACGGCAAGTGGTCAAGTTGCATCTTCTATCGCCAGCACGGCGGCCGGTGCAGGTGACGCAGGATCTGGCCAACTTCTGGCGCAGCACCTATGCGGAAGTGAAGAAGGATCTGAAGGGGCGGTATCCGAAGCATTACTGGCCGGATGACCCACTGGTGGCCGAAGCCACTGCACGAGCCAAACCGCGCGGTACGTGAGGTTCAGCGACTGGCCTTGGCGGTCAGTTGCTCCCGGCAATAATCGGCAAACAACTGCGCCGGTTTGGTCAGTTGTCCGCGCTTGAGCCACGCGGCCACCAGACCTGAGCCGGTGACATCTTCGACGATGTCGACGCACACGACTTTCTTGCCGTCGTAGGTGCATTCCGAATGCGGGCGGGTCACCAGGATCGAGAAGCCGAAACCCTGGCCGACCATGCCGCGCACCATTTCGATCGACGGCGAGCTGAACTCGATGCGCGGCGAAAGCCCGAGCTCTTCGAACAGGCTGACGAAGTAGGTGCGGCTCGGTTGTACGTCGAGCAGGATCATCGGCTCCAGGCACAAGTCCCGAAGCGAAACCTGCTTGAGCTGGGCGAAGCGGTGATCTGCCGGCAGCAAGGCGTAAGGCCGCTGGGCCGGCATCAAGGGTTCGGTTTCGATGGTGGCGTCGAGGTCGTGCTTGTACAGGATCGCGAGGTCGAAGGTGCCCGAGGTCAGGCCTTGCACCAGTTCCTGTTGTTCGCCGTCGCGGATGCGGATCTTCACCCCCGGATACAGCGCCGAGAAGCCTGCAATGAGTTGCGGCAGGTACAGCGGCGCGACCGTTTCGAAACAGCCGATATCGATCTGCCCGGCCACCACGTCGTTGTCGGCGAGGGCGTTCTGTTCGAACTCCTTGGCCATGCGCAGCAGTTCCTGGGCCTTGCGGAAGAACCGCGCGCCGCTCGGCGTCAGGGACACGCCCTGAGCGTGATGGCGGATCAACAGTTGCACGCCGAAGCTGTCTTCCAGCCCCTTGATCGCCGTGGAAATCGCCGGTTGCGCGATGTACAGCTTGCGCGAGGCTTCGGCGACGCTGCCGCATTCGACGGTGGTGATGAAGTATTTCAACTGACGCAGGTTGTAAGCGGCCACGGTGAACCTCAAAGCGAACGGATTTCACATCCAAGCAATTTGTAAGCCGCCGGCCTCCGTTCTGTCGGCGGTTTTTTTGTCCCTGAACAATAGCCCCATACGCGCGCGAGGGGGCCATCGGCTGGTTACCTTTTTTATTGTCTGCGAAGACATTTTTACTGGTTTTAGCGCGCACGGGCCTGAGCGACTATCACTGCGCACTGTTCTCAAAAGAATAAAAGTCCAAGGAGCAACCACCGTGTTCGAGCTTGCAGACTGGCAGCGCAAGGCCGCTGAATTGAGCTATCCGTACCAGGCCGTGATCGACAGCAAACTGCGTGCGGCGCAGTCGGGGCAGACCTTTGCCGCGATCAACCCGGCCACCGGCCAGCTTTTGGCAAACGTCGCCGCGTGCGGTGAAGAAGATGTCGACGCGGCGGTGCAGAATGCGCGGCAGGTGTTCGAAGCCGGCACCTGGGCCGGGCGTTCACCGACCGAGCGCAAGCAAGTGCTGCTGCGTCTGGCGGATCTGATTCTGGCCAATCGCGAAGAGCTGGCGCTGCTCGATTCGTTGAACATGGGCAAACCGGTGATGGACGCTTACAACATCGACGTGCCGGGCGCCGCCGGGGTGTTTCGCTGGTACGCCGAAAGCCTCGACAAACTCTACGATCAAGTCGCGCCGAGCGCTTCGAATGTGCTGGCGACCATCACCCGCGAAGCGCTGGGCGTGGTCGCCGCCGTGGTGCCGTGGAACTTCCCGCTGGACATGGCCGCGTGGAAACTCGCCCCGGCGCTGGCGGCGGGCAACTCGGTGATCCTCAAACCCGCCGAGCAATCTCCTTTTTCCGCATTGCGTCTGGCCGAACTGGCGCTTGAAGCCGGGCTGCCGGCCGGTGTGTTGAACGTGCTGCCGGGGCTCGGCGAACAAACCGGTAAAGCCCTGGGCCTGCACCCGGATGTCGATTGCCTGGTGTTCACCGGCTCGACGCAGGTCGGCAAATATTTCATGCAGTACTCCGCGCAGTCGAACCTCAAGCAGGTGTGGCTGGAGTGCGGCGGCAAGAGCGCCAATCTGGTGTTCGCCGACTGCAAGGATCTGGATCTGGCGGCGCAGAAAGCCGCGTTCGGGATCTTCTTCAATCAGGGCGAAGTCTGCTCGGCCAACTCGCGATTGCTGGTGGAGCGCTCGATTCATGATGAGTTCGTCGAGCGACTGAAGGCTCAGGCCGAGCGCTGGCAGCCGGGCGATCCGCTGGACCCGGCAAGCGCCGCCGGGGCGATTGTCGAGACTCGTCAGACCGAAAGTATTCTGCGCTTCATCCACCAGGCCGAACGCGAAGGCGCGACCCTCGTCTGCGGCGGGCGACAACTGAGTTTCAACGGTTCGGACAACTACGTTCAGCCGACGATTTTCACCGACGTGCAGCCGCACATGAGCCTGTTTCGCGAAGAAGTGTTCGGCCCGGTGCTGGCGGTGATGCCGTTCGATGACGAGGCCCACGCCTTGCAACTGGCCAACGACAGCGTCTACGGTCTGGCGGCGTCGCTGTGGACCGATGATCTGCATCGCGCGCACCGGGTGGCGCGGCAATTGCGAGCCGGTACGGTGTCGGTCAACAGCGTCGATGCGCTGGACGTGACCGTGCCGTTCGGCGGCGGCAAGCAATCCGGTTTCGGCCGCGATCTGTCGCTGCACTCGTTCGACAAATACACCCAGTTGAAAACCACCTGGTTTCAACTGCGCTCATGACAGCCGCTCACAACAAAAAAGGAGATCCGGCGATGACCACCTCACGTGAAACCCGCGACTACCAGGCCGCCGATGCAGCGCACCACATTCATGCGTTCGTCGACCAGAAGGCCCTCAACGACGAAGGCCCACGGGTGATGGTGCGCGGCGACCGCCTGCACCTGTGGGACAACGACGGTCGGCGTTACCTCGACGGCATGTCCGGGCTGTGGTGCACCAACCTCGGCTACGGGCGCAAGGACCTGAACGCGGCGGCGAGCCGGCAACTGGAGCAGTTGCCGTACTACAACATGTTTTTCCACACCACCCACCCGCAGGTGATCGAGCTCTCCGAGCTGCTGTTCAGCCTGCTGCCGGGGCACTACAGCCACGCGATCTACACCAACTCCGGCTCCGAGGCCAACGAGGTGCTGATCCGAACCGTGCGCCGTTACTGGCAGGTGCTGGGCAAGCCCGAGAAGAAAATCATGATCGGCCGCTGGAACGGCTACCACGGTTCGACCCTGGCGGCGACGGCCCTCGGCGGCATGAAGTTCATGCACGAAATGGGCGGGATGATTCCCGACATCGCGCACATCGACGAGCCGTACTTCTTCGCCCACGAAGGCAATCTGACCCCGGCGGAATTCGGCCTGCGGGCGGCACAGCAACTGGAAGCGAAGATCCTCGAACTGGGCGCGGACAAGGTTGCCGGGTTCATTGCCGAACCGTTCCAGGGCGCGGGCGGGATGATCTTTCCGCCGGAAAGCTACTGGCCGGAAATCCAGCGCATCTGCCGCAAATACGATGTGCTGTTGTGTGCCGATGAAGTGATCGGCGGCTTCGGTCGCACCGGCGAATGGTTTGCCCACGAATACTTCGGTTTCGAGCCGGACACTCTGTCCATCGCCAAGGGTTTGACCTCCGGTTACATCCCGATGGGCGGGCTGATCCTGTCGAAGAAAATGGCTGACGTGCTGGTGGAGCAGGGCGGCGTATTCGCCCACGGCCTGACCTATTCCGGGCACCCGGTGGCGGCGGCGGTGGCGATTGCCAACCTCAAGGCATTGCGCGATGAAGGCGTGGTGAAGCGGGTCAAGGATGACATCGGCCCTTACCTGCAACAGTGCCTGCGCGAGGTGTTCGGCAATCACCCGTTGGTGGGCGATATCCAGGGCACGGGCATGGTCGCGGCGTTGCAACTGGCCGAAGACAAGGCGACACGCAAGCGCTTCGCCAACGAGAACGACATCGCCTGGCGCTGCCGCACGATCGGTTTTGAAGAGGGGGTGATCATTCGCTCGACCCTGGGGCGAATGATCATGGCGCCGGCGTTGATTGCCAGCCGTGAAGAGATAGATGAGCTGGTGGGCAAGACGTTGAAAGCGCTGGATCGTACGGCGCAGGAATACGGTCGGCTCTGATTTGAAACCTGCATGAACCGTTAACAATCGCAGCCTTCGGCTGCGATTTTTTTTGGCTTTGCACCCACCTCGGGCACCCCCGCCCGACGCGCCCTTTCGCGGTGCGCACTACCCAGTTTTTTCATCGTTCGCGTCTAACTATTTCCTCGTTTTCCTGACGCCAAGCCTGGGTCAACATCGATTTCGCCAGCCAAGGCATTGCCCGCCAGAGTCCAGCAGAGACCGCAGCGTGCAATGGCGACATCACGGCTGGCCGTACTGCCCATGACAACTAAATCAACAGCGTTGGGAGTGCTCCATGAACAAGTCCTTGTTTACCCGTCTTGCATGTCCTCTGGCGATTTCCGCCCTTTCAGTCACCGGCGCCCAGGCCGGCACCTTGTCGATCGGCCACACCACGTGGGTCGGTTACGGCACCCTGTATCTGGCCCAGGATCTGGGCTACTTCAAGGAAAATGGCCTGACCGTCGAATTGCCGGTGGTCGAAGAAGCGTCGATGTACATGGCCGCCCAGGCGTCCGGGCAATTGTCCGGCTCGGCCTCGACCATCGACGAAGTGCTCAAGTACCGCCCGCAGTTCTGCTTCAAGGCCGTGGCCGCGCTGGATGACAGCCATGGCGGCGATGGCGTGCTGGTCGGCAAGAACGTCAAGAGCCTGCAGGAACTCAAGGGCCAGGCCGTGGCCGTCAACGAAGGGTCGACCTCGCAGTTCTGGCTGTCGTACCTGCTGAAAAAGAACGGCATGAGCATGAGTGACATCACCGTGCAGAACATGACCGCCGACGATGCCGCCACGGCGTTCATCGCCGGTCGTGTGCCGGCCGCCGTGACTTGGGAACCGCATCTGTCGATGGTGCGCGACAAGCAGCAGGGCAAGGTGCTGATCGACAGCAGCAGTACGCCGGGTGTGATCGTCGATGTGGTGGCGCTCAACTGCACGGTGATCGAGAAGCAGCCGGAAGACGTCAAGGCGCTGGTCGCCGGTCTCTACAAAGCGGTGCAGTACACCAAGGACCATCCACAGAAAGCCTACGAAATCATGGCCAAGGGCGTCGGCGGTTACCTGTCCGATCCGAAGGAACTGGCCGCCGCCGCGCAAGGCGTGCGTTTCTACGATCAGGCCATGAGCGAAAAGCTGCTGGGCAAACCCGGCGCGCCGGGTGACAGCGCACCGCTGATCAAACTGGCCAACGAAACCGCCAGCGAATTGCAGGGCAAGCCCTACAACGTCAGCAACGACGACCTGGTGGATAACCGTTTCGTCAGCCCGCTCTAGGAGATTGGTCATGTTCAAGCGCAATTCATGGCTGAGCCGCTGCATCACGCCGAAGACCGGATTGCCGGTGCCGGTGGTGTGGAGCGCCAGCGGTCTGGCCTGGGTGTTGCTGGTCGGCTTGTGGGCCGGGTTGTCCTACGGCGGCATCGTGCCGGGGATGTTCCTGCCGACGCCCGGTGCGGTGGTTGAAGCGGCGGTGCGCCTGAGCCGCGACGGCACCCTTGGCCAGCATGTCTGGGCCAGTGTCGAAGTGGTGATGGTCGGTTTTATCGTGTCGTCGCTGGTGGCGGTGCCGCTGGGTTTGCTGATGGGCAGCTTCCGCATCGTCCAGGCGTTCCTCGAACCGCTGGTCAACTTCATCCGCTACCTGCCGGTGACCTCGTTCGTGCCGCTGTTCATCCTGTGGATCGGTATCGGTCTGGAGCAGCGGGTGTCGGTGATCATTTTCGGCGTGTTCTTCCAGCAACTGGTGATGGTCGCGGACGTGTCCAAAGGCATTTCCAAGGATTTGATCAACGCCTCTTACACCCTCGGTTCCAACCGGCGTGACGCGGTGCTGCATGTGATCGCCCCGGCGTCGTTGCCGGGTGTGCTCGACACCTTGCGGGTGACCATGGGCTGGGCCTGGACGTATCTGGTGGTCGCCGAACTGGTCGCCGCTTCGAGTGGCCTCGGTTACTTGAGCCTCAAGGCCATGCGCGGCTTTCAGGTCGACGTGATTTTTCTCGCCATCGCGATCATCGGCCTGCTCGGCCTGGTCACCGATCAACTGTTCCGCTTCTTGCGTTTGAGGATTGCCGCATGGGCTCAGTAACCGCTGCCAACCGTCGTTTCATCGAGCCGGTCGCCGCACCGGCACTCGCCGCGCCAAGGTTGCAGGTGGACAAGGTCAGCCTGCGCTACACCAAACCCGGCGGCGGAACATTCACTGCGCTTGAAGAAGTGTCGTTCGAAGTGCCGGATCAGCAATTCGCGGTGCTGGTCGGGCCGTCGGGCTGCGGCAAGTCGAGCCTGCTGTACCTCACCGCCGGCCTGGCCGAGCCGACGTCCGGCGAGATCTACGTCGGCGGCCAGCAAGTGCAGGGCCCCGGCGCGGATCGCGGGATGGTGTTCCAGAGCTACACGCTGTTCCCGTGGCTGACGGTGCGGCAGAACGTCGAGTTCGGCCTCAAGCGCCGGGGCATGCCGGCGGCGCGGCGCAAGGAAATTGTCGATCACTATGTGCATGAAGTCGGGCTGTCCGGGTTCGCCGACAACTACGCCAAGCAGTTGTCCGGCGGGATGATGCAGCGGGTGGCGATTGCCCGGGCGCTGGCCAACGATCCGCAGATCCTGCTGATGGACGAACCCTTCGGCGCCCTCGACAGCCAGACCCGCCTGCAAATGCAGCAGCTGTTGTTACGGGTGTGGGGCAACAGCAAGAAAACCGTGCTGTTCGTCACCCACGATATCGACGAGGCGATCCTGCTCGGCGATCGGGTGTATGTGATGGGCGCGCGGCCCGGGCGGATCAAGCAGATTCTCGATGTGCCGATCGAACGCCCGCGCACGCTGGACATGGTCATGGAGCGCTCGTTCATCGACATGAAACGGCAGATCTTCGGGCTGTTGCACGACGATCTCGAAGAGGCTCACTGAGATCAGTTGGGTGGCAGGAGGAACTTCGCAATCACCGGCAGATGATCGGAAATGCGCAAGGTATCGTCCTGACGCACCGTGGCCTCGACCCGTTTGATCTTCGGGCTGTAGAACAGGTAATCGACCGTGCGATCCGGGCCGTTGAGGCCGGGGTCGTTGGGGTAATGGGTCAGCCACTTGGCGCGGTCGATGCCGCTGGCTTCGTTGTTGGTCGGGATCATCGGGTACTTGTCCCACAGCAGATGCAGCGCACTGTCCACGGAGTAGGGCGTGCGCTGTTCGGTGGGCAGGCGCCGGTACTGGCCGAGCGGCAAGAGGTTGAAGTCACCCCCGATCAGCCACGGCGTGCCGTGGCTTTCGTGTTTGTCGAGAACCTTGGCCACCGCCGCCACTTGCGCCTGCAAGGTTTCGTCCGGCTGCATGGCGCGATCCAGATGCGTGTTGAACACCACCAATTGCCCGCCATCGCTGAACGGCAGGGTGGTGGCGAGCAGGGCGTTTTTCGGCTGGAACTGGCGGCTGATGATATTCAGCGGCTGCACCGGCAATTGCAGGCGTTCGGCGTGTTCGATGCGCAAGCGACTGAGGGTCGCGAGTTGCCGGCCGACACTGCCGAAGACATGCGGATCCGGGACGAAATCGGCCTTCCAGTCGAAGGCATGGGCACTGCACGGGTAGAGGTCGGCGAGGCGTTCCTGCAACAGCTTGAGCTGGTTCTGATAGTCGCTGGCCTTGGCGCCGTCATCCAGTTCCTGCAACAGCACCACATCGGGCTGCTCGTCGCGGATCACCCGCGCCACTTCATCGAGGCTGAACGCCATGTCTTCCGGGGTGGGTGCTTCGTCGTCGCCTTGTGCCAGGTCATTCCAGAACACGTAACGCTTGCCGGCCAGGTATTGCACGTTCCAGGTCATGACCTTCAGCGCCTGGCCGGGCACCAGCGTCGGCGGCTGCCCGGTGCAACTGACCGGCAGGGTCTCCCGGGCGTCGGGGCGCCAGGTCAGGCTGAAAATCATCACGCCGATCAGGGCGACGGCCAGCAGCACGGAGAGCAGGATGTAGCGCAGTAGACGGGTCATGGCTCGGCTTATAGCGATACGGAAGTGGTCCCGAGCATACCCGAGACCCGTCGCTCAGCCCAAGCGCAGAGCGGTCAGACTATTCCGTCACGTTTGTCGGGCAATTCGCTGATCAACATGAACAGGCGGAACAGCACCACGCTGGTGAACAGTTGCAGGAAGCTGTGGCCACTGTCGATCAGCACGGCGATCAACGGATTCTGCGGATCGGGATAGACCTGCAAGGTCAGGCCCTTGAGCAGCCACAACGGCCCCATCACACAGAGGATGCACGCCAGAATCCGCAGGAAATGCCCACGGCTCAGGCGCAGGCTTTCCTTCATCGCCTGCAACGGGCCGTAGCCGCGCAGCACCAGCAGGTATTCACCGAAGGCCAGGGTGACCATCAGCCACAGGCCTGGCAGGAAATACAGGGACAGGCCCAGCAGGATCAACATCGTGTTGAGCGCAGTGAGCACGGCGAAACGCGGCCACAGGCGCGCCGACATCGCCAGCAGATCGAGGGTTTGCGGGGATTCGCCACGGGTGCGGGCGTCGAGAAACAGGATCAGCGCGGCGGTGTACAGCGGATAGACCAGCAGGCCGACGATCACGCTGATGGCCGAATAACCGTCCGGGTCGCTGGCACGATCGACCACTTGTTGCAGCGCGGCTTCGAAGATCACCAGCGGCAGGCACAGCTGGACGATCCGCACCAGATTGCGTTTAAAGAAATACAGCGAGTCACGCAGCACATCGAAGGCATTCATCAGTCGGTATCGCAGGTCAAAAACAGTGGCTCACTTTAACCGATGATGTGCTGCCGGGCGCAAACGTAAACGTTCGGTAAAGACCATTGAAACATTCTGTCACTGCCTCCATTACAGAGGTGCGCCTCCTCCACTGTGGAGGAGGGCAACGTTATCCCCGGCAATCTACGAGGTCGCCATGAACAGCGAAGAGCAAACCCTGATCGATGGACTGTTTTCCCGGCTGCAGCAGGCCGAAACGGAGGCAGCCCCGCGCGACGCACTGGCTGAAGCGCGGATCAAGGAACACCTGATGCGCCAGCCGGCCGCAGGCTATTTCATGACCCAGGCGATTCTGGTGCAGGAGGCTGCTCTCAAGAGCCTCGACGAACAGAACAAACAACTGACTCAACAGGTTCAGCAACTGCAGGCCGAACTGCAATCGGCCAAGGCGCAAAGTGCTGCCCCGGCGCCGAGCGGCGGTGGTTTCCTGTCGAGCATCTTCGGTGGCAGCAGTCCGCGCCCGGCGCCGACCCAGAGCGCCCCGGCTTCTACTGGCGGCTGGCGTGAGCCGGCACCGCAGCAGAACTTCGGTGCACCCGCGCCACAACAGAACTTTGGCGCGCCACCACCGGGTTATGGCCAACAGCAAGCGGCCCCGGCGGCGGGCAGCAGCTTCCTCGGCGGCGCCCTGAAAACCGCGGCCGGTGTGGCCGGTGGCGTGATGCTGGCCCAAGGCATCAGCAGCCTGTTCCATCACAACCAGCAGCCGGAAGAAATCGTCGAAGTGATCAAGGAAGAGCCTGCGCAAGTGGCCGATCAGGGTAATAACGGTTGGGGCGATGACCAGCGCATGGCCAACAACGATTCCTTCGGCAACAACCAGGGTGGCTTCACCGACACCGACTACAGCGATGACAACTCATCGTTCTTCGATGACGACGATTCCTTCGTCTGATTCACCATTCGTCCGGGGCGCCTGAGCGCCCCGGGCCGATTATTCGCGGAACCTTCCTTCGGGCTGGCATACTGAGCGCCTTTTTCGGGCCTGGTGCCTGATCCGGCTCATGCGCGTCAGCGCTCACAGGAACTCCGGTGAAAAAAATCGCAGTGTTCGCCGATGTGCAGAACCTCTACTACACCGTGCGTCAGGCCTATGGTTGCCACTTCAACTACGCGGCACTGTGGGCGGACATCAGCAAGGACGGGCAGATCGTCGAGGCCTACGCCTATGCGATCGACCGGGGCGACAGCAAACAGCAGCAGTTCCAGCAGATCCTGCGCAACCTCGGTTTCACCGTGAAACTCAAACCCTACATCCAGCGCAGCGACGGCTCGGCCAAGGGCGACTGGGACGTGGGCATCACCCTCGACATCATGGACGCCGCCGACCACGTCGACGAAATCGTCCTGGCCTCCGGTGATGGCGACTTCGACATGCTGCTCGAACGCATCATCAACAAACACGGCGTGCAAGCGGTGGCCTATGGCGTTCCCGGCCTGACCGCCAACTCGCTGATCCGCGCCGCCAGCCGTTATGTGCCGATTGAAGGCGCGCTGCTGTTGAAAAATTGAGCGCAAGCTCAAGACTTGATTTGGACGGAGTACAACCCGGTTTGGAACGCATTGCAGTCATCGACTTTGAAACCACCGGCATCTCGCCGAGCAGCAGCTGCCGGGCCACGGAAATCGCCGTGGTCATGCTGGAAAACGGCCGCATCGTCGAGCGTTACCAGAGCCTGATGAACGCCGGCGTACGCGTCCCAGCCTTCATCGAACAACTCACCGGCATCAGCAACGCCATGCTGCGCACCGCGCCTTCGGCCGAGCAAGTGATGAACGAAGTCAACGAATTCGTCGGCTGCACGCCCCTGCTGGCGCACAACGCCGCGTTCGACCAGAAGTTCTGGGACTTTGAACTGGGCCGGATCAAACGCACCCGCCTGCAGAACTTTGCCTGTTCGCTGCTGCTGGCCCGTCGCCTGATGCCGGCGGCGCCGAACCACAAGCTCGGCACGCTCACGACCTTCGCCCAACTGCCACATACCGGTCAGGCCCACCGGGCGATGGCGGATGCGGAGATGGCGGCGAACCTGCTGGCGCATCTGGCGGATGAGTTGCGGTGCAAGCATGGGGTGCGGGAGTTGTCCCATGACCTGCTTTGCAAGTTGCAGAAAGTACCGGCGGCGAAGGTTCGGGAGCATCTTCAGCGATTTCGCTGATTATTTGCCGTTGCCTTCGATATGCCCCAACGGCACCCGCTTCTCTATCGCACTCGACAACACGATCGACGTCTTGCTGAACCCGAATTTCGCCACCCGGTTGATCAGCTCTTCCAGCTCGGTCATCGAGCCCACGGCGGCCTGCATGATCACGCACGGGTCGCCGGTGACGCGGTGGCATTCGGTGAGTTGCGGAATTCTGATCAGTTCGTCGTACACCTTCGGGTTGCCGTGCTGGTTCAGGCGCAGTTCGATGACGCACTGGATCGGCAGGCCGAGCTTGGCCATGTCGACCTTGGCCGAGTAGCCGGTGATGACGCCGCTGGCCTCCAGTTTGGCCACGCGCTCGGCGACGGCGGGGGCGGAGAGGTTCACTTTGCGCGCGAGATCGGCGTAGGACGCGCGACCGTTTTCGAGCAGGGCGCTGAGCAGCATGCGGTCGTATTTGTCCAAGGTCGGACTCCTGAAAATGCCAGACTTTCGAAATCGCGGTTTTGGCCGTCGATCTCCGTGTTTTCAAAAGTGTACCGGCGCTATAAACAGGTTTTGTAACTTATTTTTAGCGGTTGGCCTTTCTAGAATAACCAGTCTCCCTGCCTTGATGTCGAGTCGTCTCATGTCTGCCGTGCGCCGTTTTTCCTTGCCGCTGATCGCCGCGTTTTTTGCGTTGTACGTGATTTGGGGATCGACCTATCTGGTGATCCGCATCGGCGTCGAATACTGGCCGCCGCTGATGCTAGGCGGCGTGCGCTTCGTGATCGCCGGCAGCCTGATGTACGCGTTCCTGCGCTGGCGCGGGGCACCGGCGCCGACCTGGGCGCAGTGGAAAGCGGCGGGGATCATCGGGATTCTGTTGCTCAGTTTCGGCAATGGTGCGGTGACCCTGGCCGAACACAGCGGTGTGGCGTCGGGTGTTGCCGCACTGGCAGTGGCGACGGTGCCGCTGTTTACCTTGCTCTGCGGTTATTTCTGGGGCGCTCGCAACACGCGTCTGGAATGGGCCGGGGTGGCGATGGGGATTATCGGCATCGCGATGCTCAACATGGGCTCCAACCTGCAATCGAGCCCGCTGGGCGCGGCGTTGCTGATTTTCGCGGCGGCGAGCTGGGCGTTTGGTTCGGTGTGGAGCAAGCACCTGCCGTTGCCCCAGGGCGCAATGGCCAGTGCCGTGGAAATGCTGGTGGGCGGCGTGGTGCTGTTGATCGGCAGCGCGGCGAGCGGTGAACACCTGCAGGCCATGCCGCCACTGGAAGGCTGGCTGGCGCTGGCGTACCTGATCTTCTTCGGCTCGATCATCGCTTTCAACGCCTACATGTATCTGTTGAAAAACGTTCGCCCGGCGGCGGCCACCAGTTATGCCTATGTGAACCCGGCGGTGGCGGTGTTGCTGGGGATCGTGTTTGTCGGCGAGACCATCGGGATCGAAGAGGCGTTGGCGATGCTGGTGATCATCGGCGCGGTGGTGCTGATCGGTCTGCCGCAGTGGCGCCGCCCACGGCAGCTGCCGGTGGTCACCGAGCCGGCTGCCGCAACGAAGGCCATAGCGACGGAGCAGCGTGCGAATTAGGGTAAACTGCGCGCCATCGCACACTTTGCTCTGATTTTTCCTACGGTACTCCCATGACTTTCGCCACCCTTGGCCTGATCGAACCCTTGCTGCGCTCCCTCGAGAAGCTCGGCTACCAGACCCCGACGCCGGTGCAGGCGCAAGCCATTCCGGCCGTGCTGGCCGGTCGCGACCTGATGGCCGCAGCCCAGACCGGCACCGGCAAGACCGCCGGTTTCGCCTTGCCGCTGTTGCAGCTGCTGAGCATGGAAGGGCCGAAAGTCGCTGCCAACTCGGTCCGTGCATTGATCCTGGTACCGACCCGCGAGCTGGCCGAGCAAGTCCACGAAGCCGTGCGCCAGTACGCCGAAAACCTGCCGTTGCGCACTTACGCGGTGTACGGCGGCGTCAGCATCAACCCGCAGATGATGAAGCTGCGCGGCGGCGTCGATCTGCTGGTGGCAACCCCGGGCCGTTTGCTCGACCTGTTCCGCCAGAAGGCGCTGAAATTCAATCAGCTGCAAACCCTGGTGCTGGACGAAGCCGACCGCATGCTCGACCTGGGCTTTTCCGAGGAGCTGGCGAACATTTACCGCGCGCTGCCGAAGAAACGTCAGACGCTGCTGTTCTCCGCGACCTTCTCCGATGACATCCGCCTGCTGGCCGGGCAGATGCTCAACGATCCGCTGAGCATCGAAGTCAGCCCGCGCAACGTGGCCGCCAACACCGTCAAGCAGTGGGTGGTGACGGTGGACAAGAAGCGCAAGCCGGAACTGTTCGTGCACCTGATGCGCAAGAACAAGTGGAAGCAGGTGCTGGTGTTCGCCAAGACCCGTAATGGTGTGGACGCGCTGGTCGAGAAGCTCCAGGGCCTGGGCGTGAATGCCGACGGCATCCACGGCGACAAGCCGCAAGCGACCCGGCAGCGGGCGCTGGACCGTTTCAAAATGAGCGAAGTGCAGATTCTGGTGGCCACCGACGTCGCCGCCCGTGGTCTGGATATCGAAGACCTGCCGTTGGTGGTCAACTTTGATCTGCCGATCGTTGCCGAGGATTACATCCACCGCATCGGCCGGACTGGCCGCGCAGGTGCGACCGGTGAGGCGATTTCGTTGGTGTGTGCCGATGAAGTGAACATGTTGTCGGCCATTGAAATGCTGACCCGCAGCACGTTGAAGCGCGAGATCGAACCGGACTTCGTGCCGGAGCACCGTGTGCCGGACACCGATGCCAGTGGCCAGGTGATCAAGAAGCCGAAGAAACCGAAAAAGCCGAAGGCTTCCGGTGGTGGCGGTGGCAAGCGCAATCTGGGCAAGTGGGTGGACAGCGGGGATACCCCGGCGCCGGAGGTGGCGATCAAGCCTGTGCGCAAGGTGCCGGTGTTCAATACCGGGCCGCGCAAGCGTAAGCCTTAAGCATTAGATTGGGTCGTTCCCGTGCAATGCGGGAACGATCAGTTGCGCTGTTTCAACCAGTCCAGCATTCCAGCTCCGGCCGCCCGGCCACTGGCAAAACACGCCGTCAGCAAATACCCGCCAGTCGGCGCTTCCCAATCCAGCATCTCCCCCGCACAGAACACCCCCGGCAACGCCTTGAGCATCAGCCGCTCATCCATCGCCTCGAACGTCACGCCACCGGCACTGCTGATCGCTTCGTCCAGCGGACGGGTTTTCACCAAGGTCAGCGGCAAGGCCTTGATCGCCCGGGCCAGCAGCGCCGGATCGGCAAAGGTTGCGGCGTCAGTGAGTTCACGCAGCAACGCCGCTTTCACCCCATCAATCCCGACCTGACTGTGCAGATGCTTGGCCATCGAGCGCGAACCCCTTGGTTTGCTCAATGCCGCCTGCAATTTATCCACAGGTCGGCCGGGCAGCAGGTCGATGTGAATAGTCGCTGCACCGTGCACATTGATCGCCTCACGAATCGGCGCTGAGAGCGCGTAAATCAAACTGCCCTCGATTCCGGTCGCAGTGATCACGCATTCACCCAGACGCGGAACATCGTCGTTCAAACCGATGGCGATATTTTTCAGCGGCGCGCCGGCGAATTTGCTGACCAGCACTTCGCTCCAGGCCTGCACCTCGAAGCCGCAATTGCTCGGCTGCAACGGCGCCAGTCCTACACCGCGTTGCTCCAGCGGCAGCATCCACGCACCGTCGGAGCCCAGCCGCGACCAACTGCCACCGCCGAGGGCGAGCAGGGTGGCGTCGGGGTTGAGGGTTTTCTCGCCCTCCGGGCTGTCGATGCGCAACGCACCCTTTTCATCCCAGCCGAGCCAGCGGTGGCGGGTGTGGATAACCACGCCGCTGTCGCGCAGGCGCTTGAGCCAGGCACGGAGCAACGGCGCGGCTTTCATGTCGGTGGGGAACACCCGGCCCGAGCTGCCGATGAAGGTTTCAATGCCCAGTTCGTGAATCCAGCGGCACAGTGCATCGGCGTCGAACGCGCGCAGCAACGGGGCGATGTTCGGGGCGCGTTCGGCGTAGCGCGAGAGGAACGCCGGGTAGGCTTCGGAATGGGTGATGTTCATGCCGCCGACCCCGGCCAGCAGGAACTTGCGGCCCACCGAGGGCATGCCGTCGTACAAATCGACGCGGACTCCGGCCTGGCTCAGCACTTCGGCGGCCATCAGGCCGGCGGGGCCACCGCCGATGATGGCGACGTGAGCGGAAGGGGCGGCGGAAGTCTGAGTCATGGCAGCGGCAATAGCGTGGCGGAATAAGCCGCGCATTCTAGCAGCAGCGGCCATCGTCAGGCCTGATCAAAAAACAACCAGCTTGCTGCAGGCCATGTTCAGCGTGGGCTGTAGTCCGTTTCGCTCAGGTTATCCACAGGCCGTTCCACAGCCATTGTGGGTAACGCAGCACAACTCAATGACAACCCGATGACTGCCAGACGCGCTGCGCACTGTGATGAAGGATGCCGTGACGGCGGGCCAAGGCCTGGCGATCCTTGCTGTAACCGCCGCCGATCACCCCGACCACCGGGATGTCGCGGCCCAGACAGTGGCGCATCACGCTTTCGTCGCGGGCGGCGACACCTTCGTCAGTCAGTTGCAGATAACCGAGGGCGTCGTCCTTGTGTACGTCGACACCGGCGTCGTACAGCACCAGATCCGGTTGATACAGCGGCAGCAGGTAGTTGAGCGCATCGTCGACCACTTTCAGGTAATCGGTATCGCCCATGCCGTTGGGCAGCGGAATGTCCCAGTCGCTTTCGGCTTTGCGTGCGGGAAAGTTCTTTTCGCAGTGCAGGGAAACGGTGATCGCTTCCGGGGTGTTGTGCAGAATCCGTGCAGTTCCGTCGCCCTGATGCACGTCGCAATCGAAGATCAGCACCCGGTTCACCCGGCCGCTTTGCAGCAGATAGTGGCTGATGATCGCCAGGTCATTGAAGATGCAGAACCCGGCGGGGTAGTCGTAGTGGGCGTGATGAGTGCCACCGGCGAGGTGACAGGCCAGACCATGTTCCAGCGCTTTTTCCGCTGCCAGAATCGAACCGCCGACGGCCCGCACCGTGCGCCGGGCCAGTGCTTCGTTCCATGGCAGGCCGAGACGCCGCTGGTCTTCACGGGACAACTCGCCACTCATGTAGCGTTCGATATAACCGCGGTCATGGGCCAGGGCGAGGATGTCGGCAGGGCACAGTTCAGGGCGCAGCAGGTCTTCGTCGCGGGTCAGACCGCTGTCCACCAGGTGATCGCGCAGCAGGCGGAACTTGTCCATGGGAAAGCGGTGATCCGCCGGAAACTCGGGGCTGTAGTCTTCGTGGTAGATCAACGGCAATGGCATGGCGGACTATTCATAAAGGCTGTAGGAAAGAGTGCAAAGCCTACCAGCGATGTAGACTTGCGGCATGGAAACGGAGGGGCACGATGGAGCCGATACTTGAGCTGGAAAGCGCGCGACTGCTGATGCGTCAGTGGCAGGACGCGGATTTGCCGGCATTTGCGGCGATGTGCGCCGATCCGCAGGTGATGCGCTACTTTCCTGCCCCCTTGAGTCGGCTGGAAAGCGCCGCGCTGATCGGCCGTGTACGCGGTCATTTCGCCGAACACGGCTTTGGCTTGTGGGCGCTGGAACGCAAGGACACCGGCGAATTCATCGGTTTTACCGGGCTCGGCGTGGTCGGTTTCGACGCGCCGTTCACCCCGGCGGTGGAAATCGGCTGGCGCCTGGCGAAAGAACACTGGGGCCTGGGTTATGCCAGCGAGGCGGCGTGGACCGCGCTGCGCTGTGGCTTTGACCGGTTGGCCCTGAAGGAAATTGTGGCGTTCACTGCGCAGAGCAATCTGCCGTCGGAAAAGGTCATGCAGGCCATCGGCATGCATCACGACCCGGCCCATGATTTCGATCACCCGAAAGTGGCTGTCGATCACCCGTTGCGTCGACATCTGTTGTACCGCATCACCAGGGAGCAATGGCTGCAGACCCTGCATGGCTAAGCCGACACGGACGTTTACAATGGCGCGATCATGGCTCGCGCCAGAACCTGAATTGGCCGCCGCAGCCAAGACTGCGCGGCATAGCGTTGTGTGAGGAGAGTCTGAATGAGCCAAGTGTTGGAAGATCTGGTGGATCTGCTGACCCTCGAACCGATCGAGGAAAACCTGTTCCGTGGTCGCAGTCAGGATCTGGGCTTTCGCCAGTTGTTCGGCGGCCAGGTGCTCGGCCAGTCGCTGTCGGCGGCCAGTCAGACCGTTGAAGAAACGCGTCATGTGCATTCGATGCACGGTTATTTCCTGCGCCCGGGCGATGCCAAGTTGCCGGTGGTCTACTCGGTGGATCGCGTGCGTGATGGCGGCAGTTTCAGCACCCGCCGCGTGACCGCGATCCAGAAGGGCCATCCGATTTTCACTTGCAGCGCTTCGTTCCAGTACGACGAAGAAGGCTTCGAACACCAGAGCCAGATGCCGCAGGTGGTCGGCCCGGAAAACCTGCCGTCGGAGCTGGAACTGACCCAGCAACGCGCGCACCTGATCCCGGAACACATGCGTGAAAAGCTGCTGTGCCCGAAGCCGATCGAAGTGCGCCCGGTCACTGAAAAAGACCCGTACAACCCGCAGCCGGCGGATCCGATCAAGTACGTGTGGTTCCGTGCCGACGGTGCGTTGGCCGACATTCCGGCACTGCACAAATACCTGCTGGCCTACGCCTCGGACTTCGGTCTGCTGACCACCTCGATGCTGCCGCACGGCAAATCGGTCTGGCAGAAAGACATGCAGGTCGCCAGCCTCGACCACGCCTTGTGGTTCCACAACGATCTGCGCGCCGATGACTGGTTGCTCTACGCCATGGACAGCCCGTGGGCCGGCAATTCCCGCGGCTTCTCCCGTGGCAGCGTGTTCAACCGCGCCGGGCAACTGGTGGCGTCGGTGACTCAGGAAGGCCTGATCCGTCATCGCAAGGATTGGGCATGAGTCTGGCGGATGTGCGGCACTGGGTGTTCGACATGGACGGCACCCTGACCGTCGCCGTGCACGACTTCGCGGCGATTCGCGTGGCACTGGCGATCCCGCCGGAGGATGACATCCTCACCCATCTCGCGGCGTTACCCGCCGAAGAAGCGGCGGCGAAACATGCGTGGCTGCTGGAACATGAGCGGGATCTTGCGCTCGGCTCGACCCCGGCAGTCGGCGCGGTGGAGTTGGTGCGCGACCTGCACGCGCGGGGCTATCGCCTCGGCATTCTGACCCGCAATGCGCGGGAGCTGGCCCATGTGACGCTGGAGGCCATCGGCCTGGCGGACTGCTTCGCGGTAGACGATGTACTGGGCCGCGATGAAGCGCCGCCGAAACCGCACCCGGGCGGTTTGCTGAAACTGGCCAAGGCCTGGCAAGTGCCGGCGAGCGAGATGGTGATGGTCGGCGATTACCGCTTCGACCTCGACTGCGGCCGGGCGGCGGGCACCCACACGGTGCTGGTGAACCTGCCGGATAATCCGTGGCCGGAGCTGACCGACTGGCATGCGAAGGATTGTGTGGAATTGCGGCGGATGTTGTTCGCTTAAAAAAAACGGGGGCTTCGGCCCCCGTTTTTTATTGGTCGAATATCGCTTTCTGGCCTTCCGGCGATGTCAGCATGCCGTCGCCGTTGTGCCCGACACCGGGCACTTCCACCAGCCGCTGATTCACCCCTTCCGGATGCCGACGCAGCAGATAGCTGAAGAACATTTTTCCGCGCATCAGGCGATAGGCGCCTTGCGCTTCGGCGGCGCAGCTCTTGTCCAGCGCCGGGTGTTGCGGGTCGGTGTCCTGCTGGCCGAGCAGATAAATTACCTCGCGTTTGACGTAACTGCCTTCAAGCTGCGCAGGCGTTTGCCCACCGGAGTAGATCGGCGGATCCACCAGACCGTACTTCCAGCGATTGAAACCCGGGCACTGCGCGTGATCGAACGCCACCGGCCGTTGTTCATTGAAGTAGGCGTACGACGACGGGTTGGCCACCACATAACGCAAGCGAATGCCTTCGGCCTTGAGCGCCGGCTGTTCGCGGGCCAGCAGGGCATAGCGCTGAACTACCTGACCGCCGCCGGAGTGGCCGAAGATCACGATCTGCTTCACGTCCGGAAACTGCTTGCGATCACTGAGCCGGCCAATGATTTCGTCGAGGGCGGCATAGGAGCTGAGCGCGTTTGGCCCTGTGGATAACCCGCCGCCCATCCACTCATTGCCTTTCCAGCGCAGGACGCTGGCGGGCAACGAGTAGAGAGCGACATCGCTTTCGTTGAGAAACTGCGGGGCGATCACCAGGGTGTTGGCGGTTTGCCCGGCCAGTTCGGCGGCGCTCTCGCCACTTTTGCGATAGGTCTCGGCGTTGCGCAGCTTGCCATGAATGACGATCAGCACCCGCTCGATTTTCGCTGGCGCCGGGCCGATGCCCACCGCCATTTCGCCGGCCTGCAACTGCAGGCGTCCGGGGCTGATCGCGTCGACGCCGGCCGCTTGTGCGGTGCCGCCGATGAACAGTAAAGCCAACAGCCATTTATGCATTTACAGGTTTTTCGCCGCAAAGGTATCGCACTGGCCGACCTGGCCCTGGGCGAATCCGGTTTTGAACCAGCGCACCCTTTGCGCCGACGTACCGTGAGTGAACGAGTCCGGCACCACACGGCCCTGACCCTGTTGTTGCAGGCGATCATCACCGATGGCGTTCGCCGCGTTCAAGGCCTCTTCGATGTCGCCCGGTTCCAGCCAGTTCAGACGCTTCTGCGCGTTGTAGGCCCAGACCCCGGCCAGACAATCGGCTTGCAGTTCCTGACGCACCAGCAGACCGCCGTCACCTTCCATCTGCCGACCTTGCTGGCGGGCGGCCTGGATTTTCGCCGAGACGCCCAGCAGCGTCTGCACATGGTGTCCGACTTCGTGAGCGATCACGTAGGCCTGGGCAAAGTCGCCGGCCGCCTTGAAGCGTTGCGACATTTCCTGGAAGAACGCCATGTCCAGATAGACCTTCTGGTCCGCCGGGCAATAGAACGGGCCGGTGGCCGAGGTGGCCATGCCGCAGGCCGAATTGACCCGGTTGCTGAACAGCACCAGGGTCGGATCCTTATATTGGCGGCCGGCCTGCTGGAAGATCGCGCCCCAGGTGTCCTCGGTGTCGCCGAGGATCGAACGCACAAATTCAGCCTGTTCATCGTTGGCCGGCGGTGCCTGACGGGTTTGCGAAGTCGGTGCGGCTTGCTGTGTGCCTTGGCCGGTGAGCTGGCCGAGAATCTGTAGCGGGTCCTGCCCGGTGATCCAGCCGATACCGACGATCAACAGGATCGCCCCGAGGCTCAGGCCTTTGCCGCCACCGAAGCGCATGCCTCCACCGCCACCGCCCATGTCATCGCCACGGGCATCGACGACGTTGTCACTGCGTCGACCTTTTCTCCATAGCATGTGGGAATCCTCGTCTGTTCAGGTGGAAAGTGTGTGGTGATGAGTGTTGCTGGTGTGTGAGTGTGGCGCCAGTCCGGTCGTCCGTCCATTCGCACACAGACAAACAGGCCCGACCTCGCGTGACGAGGTCGGGCCTGTTATTGACGAGCACGGGCGCCGGGAATTCAATCCGCCGACGAATTTCTTTCGCCGGGTCAGGTGTCAGCGGTCGAAGGCGTCCCACACCGGCGCGAAGTCCGGGCTGACCTGACGTTCGCGTTTGGACAACGCGGCGATCAGCGCACGATCGTCATCGTCCAGTTCGACCTTCAGTGACGCCAGGTTGGCCAGTTGATTGGCCCGGCTGCTGGCCTTGGGAATCGCTGCGACATTGTTCTGATCCAGCAACCACTTCAGCGCGACCTGAGTCGGCAGCACACCATGTTTTTCGGCGATCTGCTGAATCTGCGCAATATCCGAGACCTTGTTACGCGCCAATGGCGTGTAGGCCGTCAGCGCCAGATCGTGTTGACGGGCGTAGTCGAGCAGGGCGTTTTGTCCGAGCAGGACGTGGTACTCGACCTGAATGGCTGACAGCGGGATGCCGTATTCCTCGACGACTGTGCGCAGCAACGGCAGCGGAAAATTCGCCACACCGATGTTGCGAGCCAGACCTTGCTCTTTGAACGACGCGAGGGTCTCAAGAGTGCGTGGCAAGTCCCAATCATTGGTCGGCCAATGGATCATGAACAGATCGACGTACTCGCTGCGCAACGCCTTGAGGCTGCGATCCAGAGAGTGACGCATGGCATCCGGTTGCAACTGGTCCCACCAGACCTTGGTGGTGACGTGGATCTGCTCGCGGGGTGTCGGCGTATTCGCCAGTGCCTGTCCGACGGCGTCTTCATTGTTGTAGGCCGCTGCCGTGTCGATGTGCCGGTAACCGAGCTCCAGTGCTTGCTCCACGGCGCGGGTGCATTCGTCACCGAGCATCGGCCAGGTGCCCAGGCCGAGTTTCGGCAGGTTCAGCCCGTGTTTATTGACGATGTGCTGCATGGTCGGCGCTTCCTGCATTGATGTAGTTTCGGAATTAGATTCCGAAAACTAAACAACGTCGGCCTGCATCAGCAACTCGTCAGCCGAGAAAGAGGGCGATTATCGAGCGGTCGGTTCCAGATTTCGCAATCTCTGATATGTATTTTAGAATCGGCAAAATTTCACTGGGATCGCACCATGGCCGGCAGTCAGATCGAACGGGTTTTCAGCGTACTGGAGAGCCTCACCCACGAGCCGCGCGGACTGCCGCTGCAAACCCTCGCCGAACAAATCGACATTCCGAAAAGTGCGACACATCGCTTGCTCGCCGAATTGTCCCGGCTGGGCTATGTCCGGCAGAACCCGGAAACCCTGCGTTATCACTTGTCGACCAAATTGGTGGCGATGGGTTTTCGTTACCTGTCGAGCAGCGGCGCCGACATCGTGCAGCCGGTGCTTGATCGACTGGCGCAGGAAACCGGCGAGCTGGTACGACTGGGCGTCACCGACGGCGAGCGCCAGACCTGGATCGCCAAGTCACAGGGCGCGCGCAGCGGATTGCGCTACGACCCGGACATGGGCCGCGATGCGCCGCTGTTCTACACCGCGTCCGGCCATGCGTGGCTGGCGAGCATGAGTGATGCCGAGGCCTTGTCGCGGGTTGAACGTCAGGCCGCCGAAATGCCGGCGGATATCGGCCCGAATGCACCACGAACCAACATTGAATTGCTCGAGCATCTGCGCGTGGCGCGGGAACAGGGTTACGCCTGTGTCGAAGAGAGTTCGGCGGTAGGCACATCGGCCATTGCCGCCGTGGTGCGGCATCCGGCGGATGGCCGAGTGATCGGAGTATTGAGCATTGCCGGACCGAGTGCGCGGATGCCGGGGGCGAGGTTGCATGAACTGGCGCCGCTGTTGTTGAGGTTTACCGAGGAGTTGTCGGCGGCGAGCCTGGCTTCGGAGCTGTTCGTCTAGCCGCGCAGCGGAAGACGGGATCGGGTTGTCTGTAAAGCTGTGCGTTGATCGCACAGAATTTGGCTTGAAGGGTGTGAGAATTTGGAACCTGGTTCTAAATTATCGCTGGAGGCTTTTTCCTCATTTTGATTTCTAGAGATAGCCAATGACCGTCAGCACTCCGCTTTCCGGCGTCAACCAACCCTTCAAGGGGATCTTGCTGATTGTCGTGGCGACGTTCCTGTTCTCCAGCCACGATGCGCTGTCGAAATACCTCTCGGGTTTTTATCCGATCATCATGGTGGTGTGGGCGCGATATCTGGTGCACACGCTGCTGATGGCGGGGATTTTCCTGCCGCAGTCCGGGTTGCGTGTTTTGCGCACCAAACGCCCGTTGTGGCAGTTGGCGCGGGCGTTGTGCCTGCTGGGCACCAGCCTGTTTTTCACTACGGCGCTGCTGTACATCCCGCTGGCCGAGGCCACAGCGGTCAACTTTCTTGCACCAGTGCTGGTGACGGCGCTGTCGGTGCCGTTGCTCAAGGAGCGGGTGACGCGGGGCCAGTGGATCGCGGTGATCTGCGGGTTTATCGGCGTGCTGATCATCGTCCACCCCGGTGGTGAATTGTTCACCCCGGCGATTCTGTTGCCGTTCTGCTCAGCGCTGTTTTTCTGCTTCTATCAACTGCTCACCCGCAAGCTCAGCGAGATCGACAGCCCGACCACCAGCAACTTTTTCGCCGGGTTGTGCAACACGCTGGTGATGAGTGCGCTGGTGCCGTTCTTCTGGCAGGTGCCGAGCCTTGGGCACGCTTTCTTGATGCTGGCGCTGGGCACGTGCGGGATGACGGCGCACCTGTTTCTGACCCAGGCGTTTCGCCATGCCGCGCCAGCGTTGCTGGCGCCTTTCGGCTATTGCCAGATCGTGTTTGCGGGGTTGCTGGGCTGGCTGCTGTTTGCCCACACGCCGACCCTGATGACGGTGATCGGGATCGCGGTGATCTGTTGCAGCGGACTGGCGGCAGCGTGGCAGCAGAGCCGACGCTGAAGACGTGACCGGCCTGAAATCAGGCCGGTCGGTGCAGGAAGGTTATTCGGTAACGGTAGGAATCTTGCGCGGTGCCATGAAATACATCCAGGTCAGCGCGATGAAGTACATCGCCGGAATCAGGGTGAACAGCACGGTGTAGTTGTTGTTGGTGACGGTGAGGATGTGGCCGACGATCTGGGTCATGAACATCCCGCCGATCGCTGCGCACATGCCGCCGAAACCGAACACCGTGCTCATCATGTGCTTGGGCGTGTAGTCCATCACCAGGCTCCAGATGTTCGCCGTCCAGGCCTGGTGCGCGCCGATGGCCAGGGAGATGGCCGCTACCGCAACCCACAGGTTGGCGGAACCGGCCGCCATGACCACACCGATGATGCAGCAGGCGAACAGGAACATCGACAGCAGCCGTGCCTTGATCGAATTCATGCCGCGACCGATCAGGAACGAAGACAGAATCCCGCCGCCCACGCTGCCGAAGTCGGCGGTGACGTAGATGATGATCAGCGGAATGCCCATCTGGGTGACGTTGATGCCCAGGTTGTATTGCTGATTGAGAAACGGCGGCAGCCAGTACAGGTAGAACCAGAACACCGGCGCAGTCAGCGAGTAGGCGAGGGCGAAGGCCCAGGTGCCGCGCATGCGCAGGATTTTCGAGAACGGCACGCGGGCCTGTTCCGGTTCGACTTCTTTCTGGATGTAGTCCAGCTCCGACTGTTTCACGCTCGGGTGATCTTCCGGGTTGAAATACTTCAGGCCCCAGAACAGCAACCAGATCCCGCCCAGTGCCGACATGCACAGGAACGCGGCCTGCCAGCCCCACACATGAAGAATCAGTGGCAGCAGCATCGGAGTGAACATCGCGCCGACGTTGGTGCCGGCGTTGAAGATGCCAGTGGCGACAGCACGTTCGCCGGCCGGGAACCACAGGCGCGTGGTTTTCACACAGGCCGGATAGTTGGCCGCTTCGGTCAGGCCGAGGATGAACCGGCAGACCATGAAGCCCACCGCCGAGGTCGCCAGACCGTGGGCGCCGGTGGCCAGGCTCCAGAGCAGCACGGCGCAGAAGAACACCCGTTTTACGCCGACCCGGTCGATCAGTCGTCCTTGCAGCACGAAGCCGATCGCGTAGCCGACCTGAAACCAGAAGTTGATGTTGGCGTAGTCCATCGCCGTCCAGCTCATTTCCTTGGCGAGGATGGGCTGCATGACGCCGAGGGCCGCGCGGTCGATGTAATTGAGGGTGGTGGCGAAAAACACCAGCGCCAGCATGCCCCAACGGGTCTTGCCGACGGCCATGGCGCCGCGGATCTTGTCGCCGATGCCACCCGTGGCAGTGCTCATGGCCGGGGCCATGCGGGAAGTCTGTGAAGGAATCATGTGTTCCACCCGTTTTTGGATTTGTTATTTGGTGTGCTTTTTTTGTGCACGCTGCGACCGGTGGTTCAGATCCGGACTCAAGGTGAAAGGGATGTTGGGCAGTGGGCGAAAAATCGTCAATTCGCCAAACCGGCATTGTGTTCGATAATCGCACGCAAAACTAACCGGGTAGTACAGTTTAAATTGCTCAATGAAAAACCGGGACCAATAATTCGCTCACCTTATAAAAGCGGCGCAATCCTCGTAGCCGAAGTCTCCACCGGGAGTTGAAACATGCAGCGATCCATTGCCACCGTTTCCTTGAGCGGAACCCTGCCGGAAAAACTCGAAGCCATTGCCGCGGCCGGGTTCGACGGGGTGGAGATTTTCGAGAACGACCTTCTGTACTACGACGGCAGTCCCCGGGAAATCCGGCAGATGTGCGCCGACCTCGGGATTGCCATCACCCTGTTCCAGCCGTTCCGCGATTTTGAAGGCTGCCGCCGCGATCGTCTGGACCGCAACCTGGAGCGGGCCGAACGCAAGTTCGATCTGATGCAGGAACTGGGCACCGACCTGGTGCTGGTGTGCAGCAACGCCTCCCCTGACAGTATCGGCGATCAACAGATCCTCATCGATGACCTGCGCCTGCTGGCCGAGCACGCTGGCGCCCGTGGCTTGCGCATCGGTTATGAAGCGCTGGCCTGGGGTCGTCACGTCAATACTTATCAACAGGTCTGGGACATCGTGCGCCAAGCCGATCACCCAAGCCTCGGCGTGTTGCTCGACAGCTTTCACACCTTGTCGCTCAAGGGGGATCCACGGGCGATTGCCGAGATTCCCGGCGACAAGATTTTCTTCGTGCAAATGGCCGACGCGCCGATCCTGGCGATGGATGTGCTGGAGTGGAGCCGGCATTTCCGCTGCTTCCCGGGACAGGGTGAATTCGATCTGCCGGGCTTCCTCGCGCCAATCATCCAGAGCGGCTACACCGGGCCGCTGTCGCTGGAAATCTTCAACGACGGCTTCCGTGCCGCGCCGCCTCGGGCCAATGCGGCTGACGGTCTGCGTTCGCTGCTGTATCTGGAGGAGAAAACCCGCCAGCGTCTGGAGCAGGACATCCGTCCTGTGGATAACCGCGAAATCCTCTTCGAGACGCCGAAGGCCAGCGCCTACAACGGCATCGAGTTTCTTGAGTTTGCCGTCGACGAAGCGCTCGGCGCCAAACTGTCGAACTGGCTTGAGCGACTGGGTTTCGTCAAGGCTGGGCAGCATCGCTCCAAGAGCGTCAGCCTGCTGCGCCAGGGCGATATCAACCTGATCCTCAACTCCGAACCTTACTCGTTCGCCCACAGTTTCTTCGAGTCCCACGGCCCGTCGCTGTGCGCCACCGCCGTGCGGGTCAAGGACAGCGCCAGTGCGCTGGCCCGCGCCGTTGCCTATAAAGGTCAGCCGTATCGCGGACTGGTCGGCCCCAACGAGCTGGAACTCGCAGCGGTGCGTGCGCCGGATGGCAGCCTGATTTATCTGGTGGATGAAGAGGCGGATGTCTACGGCACCGACTTCAATCTGCTGCCGGATGCGGTGGCTCGCGGCGGCCTCAAACGCATCGATCACATGGCCATGGCGCTGCCGGCGGACAGCCTCGACAGTTGGGTGCTGTTCTACAAAAGCCTGCTGGATTTCGAGGCCGACGACGAAGTGGTGCTGCCGGATCCGTACGGTCTGGTGAAGAGTCGCGCGCTGCGCAGTCGCGACAGTTCGATCCGCTTGCCGCTGAACATTTCCGAGAACCGCAACACCGCGATCTCACACGCGCTGTCGAGTTATCGCGGTTCCGGGGTGCATCACATCGCCTTCGACTGCGATGACATCTTTGCTCAGGTCAGCCGTGCCAAAGAGGCGGGCGTACCGCTGCTGGATATCCCGCTCAACTATTACGATGATCTCGCGGCGCGTTTCGATTTCGATGACGAGTTTCTCAGCGAACTGGCGTACTACAACGTGCTCTACGACCGTGATGCTCAGGGCGGCGAGTTGTTCCACGTCTACACCGAGCCGTTCGAAGGGCGCTTCTTCTTCGAGATCATCCAGCGCAAGAACGGTTACGCCGGTTATGGCGCGGCCAATGTCGCGGTGCGACTGGCGGCAATGGCCAAAGCACGCAGTGGCGCTGTTCGCCAGGCGAAGTTGTAGGAAATTCGTAAACGCGGGATTAAACACGGGTCGCGCGGCTTCCTTCGCTGGGGCGCGCGGCCCATAATCGCCAGCCTGTGCAGTGATGGCCGTGAGCCCGCAATGACAATGACTTCAGAACTTTCCGCAGCCCCCGTTTTACCAGCGGTAGAGCCGCGCAAGAGTCGCAAGAACAACCCGGAAAAAACCCGCGAAAACATCCTCCAGGAAGCGATCGTCGAGTTCGTCCAGCAGGGCCTGTCCGGTGCTCGCGTGGACGCGATCGCCGAGCGTATCCACACCTCCAAGCGCATGATCTATTACTACTTCGGCAGCAAGGAGCAGTTGTACGTCGAGGTGCTGGAGAAGCTCTACGGCGATATCCGCAGCACCGAAAGCCGTCTGCACCTGGCCGAGCTGCCGCCGGTGGAAGCGATCCGGCGCCTGGTGGAATTCACCTTCGATCACCACGATCGCAACGTCGATTTCGTGCGCATCGTCTGCATCGAAAACATCCACAACGCTGAATACGTGAAGCGTTCCGATGCGATCAAGGCGATGAACAACACGATCCTCGATTCGCTGGGCGAGATCCTGGCGCGCGGTGCCGCTGAAGGTGTGTTCCGGGCCGGGCTCGATGCGCTGGACGTGCATCTGCTGATCAGTTCGTTCTGCTTCTATCGCGTGTCGAACCGCCACACGTTCGGTGAGATCTTTCAGATCGACCTGCCGGACGAAACCATCAAGCAGCGTCATCGCGAAATGATTTGCGAGTCGGTGCTGCGTTACCTGCAGGCCTGATCGGTATCGAGGGGGCGTCGCCCCCTCACGGTTTTATCCTTTCATGCTTTGAAAATGCGCCAGCATTCGCTGCGCATCCGGCGCCACGCCGCTGAACAGTTCAAACGCCTTCACGGCCTGAAACACCGCCATGTTGCCGCCATCCAGGGTTCGGCAACCCAAGGCGCGGGCGTTGCGCAGCAGTTCGGTTTCCAGCGGGAAATACACGATCTCCGCCACCCACAACTCTGGGCGTAGCAATGCTGCCGGCACTGGCATGCCCGGTAGTTTGGCCATGCCCATTGGCGTGGTGTTCACCAGCCCGTCAGCGTGACTCAACGCACTCGGCAGATCATGTCCGGCCACGGCGCGGCCCGCGCCAAAATGCTGATTGAGGTTGTTGGCCAGGCTTTCGGCCCGCTCAATGTCCACATCAAAAATGCTCAGTTTTTGTACGCCTTCGCTCAACAAGGCGTGGGCCACCGCCGCACCGGCGCCACCAGCCCCCATCTGGACGACACGCTCGCGGGCAACATCGGGCAGGCCGCGACGAAATCCTTCGGCGAACCCCAGGCAGTCGGTGTTGTGGCCGACGCGTTTGCCGTCCTTCAACACCACTGTGTTGACCGCTCCGATGCCTTGGGCCTCGGGTGACAGCTCATCGAGCAGCGGAATGATCGCCTGCTTGCACGGGAAGGTGATGTTCAGGCCGGTGTAGTTCATGCGTTCGGCGGCCAGCAGCAGGTCGGGCAGGGCGTTGCTGTCCAGTTGCAGTTGATCGAGATCGATCAAACGGTACAGGTAGCGCAGGCCCTGTTCGTCTCCTTCGTGTTCATGCAGCGCCGGGGTGCGTGACGCCTGGATGCCGGCGCCGATCAGCCCGGCCAGTATGACTTTGTCGCGGATCATGCGGTTCACCCCTTCAGACGCTGGCTGAAATGTTCCAGGGCCAGGCGATAACCGTGGCTGCCGAAGCCGCACATCACGGCCGTGGCGATGGCCGAGACGAACGAGTGATGACGGAACGGCTCGCGAGCGTGGACGTTGGACAGATGCACTTCGATCACCGGCAATTCGCTGGCGACCAGGGCATCGCGGATCGCTACCGAAGTGTGAGTCCAGGCGGCCGGGTTGATGACGATGCCGGCGCAGCGCTGGCGGGCGCCGTGAATCCAGTCGAGCAGTTCGCCTTCATGGTTGGTCTGGCGAAACTCCACGGCCAGGCCGAATTCTTCGGCGGCGCGCCCGCACAGGGCAGAGATGTCGGCCAGGGTTTCGTGACCGTAGGTCGCCGGTTCACGGGTGCCGAGCAGGTTCAGGTTCGGGCCGTTGAGCACCAGAACGATAGGGGGCATGGGGGCAAACTCCACTTATTGTTTTTGGCTTGGGTCGAGGGTTTCGACCTGTGGAGTTAAATTGTACTAGCTGGTTACTTTAATCAATTGCTCTACATCGACAGTCCTGTTTTGTGTGCGGTGATCGCACACTGGCAAGAGTCAACGCGGCAATTGCTCCACCAGAAAATCGATGAAAGCCCTGACGCGCAGCGGCATGTGGCGATTCTGCGGGTACAGCAAGGTGAACGGTCGCGAACGCCCGCTGTAGGGTTTGAGCACTTCCACCAGCGAGCCGTCGGCCAGTTCCTTTTCCACAATGAAGCGATAAGTCTGGAACAGCCCGGCGCCATGTCTGGCCAGGGTCACGCCACCGAGCACGTCATCGGAACAGCAGAAATTGCCCTCGGCGAGGATTTCCCGTGGCGCGTCTTCGTCGTAAAACAGCCAGGTGATCCGCCGTCCACTGCTGGGCAATTCGTACTGGATGCACTCGTGCTGTTCGAGGTCTTCGAGCGTTTTTGGCGTGCTGGCGCGTTTCAGGTAATCGGGGCTGGCAACCATCACCAGCGCTGCATCTTCCAGATGGCGGGCGATCAGGCCTGAGTCGGGAATGGCCCGCACGCGGATCGCCATGTCGTAACCCTCGCCGACGAAGTCGATGTTGCGATTGCTGATGTGCATGTCGACCTTCACCTGAGGAAAGCGCGCGCGAAACGCGGGCAGCAGCGGCAGGATCCGATGATGGGCGTAGGTTGTAGGAATACTGATGCGCAGGGTGCCGGACGGTTCCTGCTGCTGGCCCATGACTTCCCGTTGCGCCTCGACCAGTTGCGCCAGTGCCTGACGGCATTCTTCGTAGTAGCGCCGGCCGCTGTCGGTCAATTTCACACTGCGGGTGGTGCGGGCAAACAGCCGCACGCCCAGGCGTTCCTCCATGCGTGACACCGAGCGGCTCACGGCAGCCGGCGTCACCGAAGCCGCCTGCGCCGCCCCCGTGAAACTGCCGCACTCGGCGGCCAGGCAAAACAACTCGATGCTGCCCAGCTGAAGATCGTCGAAGTGTCGCTGCATGATTGATTACACCGAGGAATGAGTCTTCGTATGTAGCAAATGCGCGGCCGCTGCGAAAGAACTGCTTACCATTTTGCGCGGGGCTTTCCTGAATCCCGCACTAGGCTCGAAAACGTAATGACCATTGAAGGCAACAATGCCGATGGTCGGAATTGTCAGGGAATGGCAGTTTTCGAAACTCTTTAACCTAACGGATGGGTTAGCATGAAAGTGTGCAGTTACAAGGGATTGTCGGTGGTGATCATGCTGCGAGACGAACATTGTCCGCCCCATGCGCACGTAGATTCAGGTGCATGGAGTGCCCGCTTCAAATTCAGCTTCTGGCACAACGGCGTGGAGTTATGGGATGTGGTGCCGCTGTCGCGTCGGCCACCGATTGCAGTGCTTGAGGGGCTGCGCCAATCGCTCCGTGAAACCGTTCATCTGCGGCGGGCTCGCCGAATCTGGTGGACTCGTTTGCAGACGGCGTGTCTCGATAATCAATGGTGGGACGGGGACTCGAACGAAGTGGCCGTCATGCGCGAAGTCACCAATGCAACCTTCAGAATCGGATCGGCGTTTTACGAGCCAGAAGAAAACAAAACCTTGCTGGCCCTGGTCGGTGCTCAGGAAGGTGTGGAGATCGAACTATGAAAACAGTAAAGGCCGGTTTGCATGCTGATCGACCGGTAACGGAAAAGCGCCTCGATGAAGCTGTCGATCGCGGGGGGCTGCGCCGACGCAGCAGCCTGCAAGCCGTGTCGGTGGCCTTTCAGAAACCGTGCCTGGTCATCCACTTTGAAGACGACAGCGGCGTGCTGCTGCCAGTGAATCTCTACCGGGAATTCGATGATTTCGAACCGGAAGACTTCACTGGGTTGAATGTCGGTTTTGCCGGCACTGCCCTTTGCCACGATGGCAAGGACCTGCAGGTTTCCATCGCCGGCATGATCTCGGTCAGTCAGCCATTGATGGCCATGGCAGCCTCGGTGATCGCTTCCCGCAATGGTCGCCAGAGCAGCGCCGCCAAGGCAGAAGCTGCACGGGCCAATGGCAGGAAGGGCGGGCGCCCGCGCAAGATCGATCCTGTGCCATGAACAGGCACAAAAAAGCCGTCGGTCAGGACGGCTTTCTTGTTTCTGGCACCTGCGATCAACGCCGGGTCAACAGCACGCCGGATTCCATGTGGTGGGTCCACGGGAACTGGTCGAACAGCGCACAGCGGGTAATGCGATGCGTGTCGTGCAGTTGGGCGATGTTGGCCGCCAGGGTCTCCGGGTTGCAGGAGATGTACAGGATGTTGTCGAAGCGACGGGTCAGTTCGCAGGTGTCCGGGTCCATGCCGGCCCGTGGCGGGTCGACGAACACGCTGCCGAACTCGTAGCTTTTCAGATCGATGCCGTGCAGGCGACGGAACGGGCGAACGTCGTTCAGGGCTTCGGTCAGTTCTTCGGCGGACAGGCGCACCAGGGTGACGTTATCCACAGCGTTTTCGGCCAGGTTGCTCAACGCAGCGTTGACCGACGTCTTGCTGATTTCCGTGGCCAGCACTTTGCGCACGCGGGTCGCCAGCGGCAGGGTGAAGTTGCCGTTGCCGCAGTACAGCTCCAGCAGATCGTCGCTGCGATCGCCCAGTGCTTCGTATGCCCAGTTGAGCATCTTCTGGTTCACGGTGCCGTTGGGCTGGGTGAACGCGCCTTCCGGCTGGCGATAGCTGAAAGTGCGACCGCCGACGTCGAGTTTCTCGACCACGTAATCGAGGCCAAGCACTTCGCGCTTGCCCTTGGAGCGACCGATGATGCTGACGCCCAGGTCCGCCGAAAGCTTGATGGCCGCCGCATGCCAGTGCTCGTCCAGCGGACGGTGATAGCACAGGGTAATCATCGCGTCGCCGGCCAGGGTGGTCAGAAACTCCACCTGGAACAGCTTGTGGCTCAGCGCCGCGCTGGCCTGCCATGCCGCTTTCAATTGCGGCATCAACTGGTTGATGCGCAGGCTGGCGATCGGGAATTCTTCGATCAGGATCGGCGTGCGTTTGTCATCCTGCGAGAACATCGCGTAATGCCGCTCACCGCCCTCGCGCCACAGGCGGAATTCGGCACGCAGACGGAAGTTCTGCAGCGGCGAGTCGAACACCGCTGGCTCCGGTGCGTCGAACGGGGCCAGCAGGTCACGCAGGCGCGTGACCTTGTCTTCGAGTTGTGCGGCGTAGGCCTGGGAATCAAAAGTCATGCGTTGAACCAACCCAGCTTGATCACGAACAGAATCGACAGGATCACCAGCGCCGGGTTCAGCTCACGGGCGCGGCCGGACAGCAGTTTGATCGCAGTCCAGGCAATGAAGCCGAAGGCGATGCCGTTGGCGATGGAATAGGTGAAGGGCATCGCCAGGGCGGTGACCACGACCGGTGCGGCGACGGTGATGTCGTCCCAGTCTATTTCCGCCAGGCCCGAAGTCATCAGCACGGCGACGAACAGCAGGGCCGGTGCGGTGGCGAAGGCCGGCACGCTGGCGGCCAGTGGCGAGAAGAACAGCGCCAGCAGGAACAGGATCGCGACGACGATGGCGGTCAGGCCGGTGCGGCCCCCGGCACTCACGCCCGCAGCGGATTCGATGTAGCTGGTGGTGGTCGAGGTGCCCAGCAGCGAACCGGCCATTGCCGCTGTACTGTCGGCGATCAGCGCACGGCCCATCTTCGGCATGTGGCCGTCCTTGCCCATCAGGCCGGCGCGCTTGGCGACGCCGATCAGGGTGCCGGAGTTGTCGAACAGGTCAACGAACAGGAAGGCGAAGATCACGCTGACCAGACCGATGTCCAGTGCGCCCTTGATGTCCAGTTGCAGGAAGGTCGGGGCCAGCGAAGGTGGCATCGAAGTCACGCCGCCGAACGGGGTGAAGCCCATCACGATCGAGACGATGGTCACTGCGAGAATGCCGATCAGCACCGCGCCGCGCACTTTCAGGGCTTCAAGGGCAACGATCAGGGCGAAACCGAGGGTGGCGAGGATCGGTGCCGGTTGCTTCAGGTCACCGAGGCCGACCATGGTCGCTTGGTTACTGACCACGATACCGGCGTTGTGCAGGGCGATCAGTGCCAGGAACAGGCCGATACCGGCGGCAATCGCCGAACGCAGCGGCAGCGGGATGCTGTTGATGATCCATTCACGGATGCGGAAGATCGACAGCAGGAAGAAGCACACGGCCGAAATGAACACTGCACCCAACGCCACTTGCCAAGTGTGGCCCATGTGCAGCACGACGGTGTAGGTGAAGAAGGCGTTCAGGCCCATGCCCGGCGCGAGGGCGATCGGGTAGTTGGCGATCAGGCCCATCACCGTGGAGCCGATGGCAGCCGCAAGGCACGTGGCGACGAACACCGCGCCTTTGTCCATGCCGGTCTCGCCGAGGATGCTCGGGTTGACGAACAGAATGTAGGCCATGGCCAGGAAGGTCGTGACGCCCGCCAGAATCTCGGTCCGCACGTTGGTGTTGTGTGCCTTGAGTTGAAACAGCCTTTCCAGCATGTCTGCTCCCCGTGGCGCGCGTGGCGCCGTGAATGTATCGACCTCAACAGCAAAGCACAGACCGTCGCAAGCGCCTGGAAAATTGTGGTGGGCCGGAAAAAGCCGCGCATCATACCAGCAGCGTGAGGAATATGGCGGATGTTGGTATCGATCGTCGGCGAAGTTTTGTGTCGCGGCCAAACCGGCCATACTGCGCGCTGATTTTTCGGGAATGGATCAAATGAACAAGCATTGGATGAAGGCCTGCGGATTGATCGTACTGTTGCTGGCCGGAACACCCGCAGCGCTCGCGGCCTCGGCGGCGCCGCTGAGCGAGGTGAAAGTCATCAAGGTTCAGTCGGCGTCCTGTGGGCTCGAAGACATTACCGACGGTCAGGTGCAGACCCGTTGCGATCACAGCGCGCCGGGCATCAAGGTCTATGTGCTGGAAATCGGCTATGGCCAGAGCCAGCCCCAGGCTGCACTGGATGGTTTTGAAGTGAACGGCACGCGAAGCCCGGTGTGTGCCTTCGATAACGGCAATCTGACCGAGTGCACGCCCGGCAGCAAAACCGTTGGTTCTCTCTATACCTTCGATCTGGCAGGTCGGCAGGAGGGCACTTTCACGTTCAGCAACACATCGATCAACGCCCCGCGCAACACGATGTCCACCCAGCTTTACATCAAGTAACGGCTGTCGCCGAACAGGGCAGGTCAAAGCTGACTACGCTTTAAAGATCACCCAGCGGATTGCGCCCATGACCTTTAGAGCCCTGATTACCCTCGCCGAGGGCATCGATGATCTGCAATGCGTGACCCTGATCGACGTGCTGCGCCGAGCCAGTATTGAAGTGGTGGCGGCCAGCATCGAGGGACGGCGCATGCTGACCTGTGCCCGAGGCACGCGACTGACCGCCGACGGCATGCTCATTGATGTGCTGGCCCAGACCTTTGACTTGATCGTCCTGCCCGGTGGCGCTGTTGGCGCACAACACCTGGCGGCGCATCAGCCGCTGCAGCAATTACTAAAGGACCAGGCCAGCGCCGGACGCCTGTTCGCCGCCATCGCCGAAGCCCCGGCGGTCGCACTGCAAAGCTTCGGTGTTTTGCGTCAAAGACGCATGACCTGCCTGCCCGCCACCAGCCATAACCTCTCCGGTTGCACGTTTGTCGATCAACCTGTGGTAGTCGACGGTAATTGCATCACCGCCCAGGGCTCCAGCGCCGCACTGGCGTTTGCGCTGACGCTGGTCGAGCAACTGGCGGGCAAGGCCGTCAGAGCGAAGGTCGCGGGGGAGTTGCTGGCCTGAGAAGGTCAGGCGTGAGCAGCGATTGGTTGAATGGCTGGCTGCTCGCGGTGCTCGGCTTGCCAAAGGTCGTAATCGGTTTGAACGCCTAGCCACATACGAGCCTTGCCAATCCCCGCGCGCTCCAGTCGTACGGCCAGATCCGGGCTGATCGGCGCATGTCCGTGCAATACACGAGAAAGGTGAGGGCGGGCGAATCCGAGATGCCGAGCCAATTCGGTGACACTGATACCAAGCTCCGGCAATACATCCATCAGCAGCGTTTCACCGGGGTGTGGCGGGTTGTGCATGGGCATGAGCCTGCCTCCTGTCAGTGGTAATCCAGATAATCAACCAGTTCGATGTCCGACCCTGCAAATCGAAAGATAACCCGCCAGTTCCCGGACACGCTCAGTGACCAGTACTCGCAAAGTTCCCCTTTCAGTGGATGCAGACGCCAACCGGGAAGGTCCAGATCCCCGGGAACCGCTGCCCGATCCATGAACTGCAGCATACGCGACAGCCGTTTAGCGTGATCGGCGCGAATCCCGCGAGTCGAACCGGTTTCATAGAAGCCACGAAGGCCTTTGTGCTGAAAGGATTTGATCATGGGGCGAGTGTAAGGCGATACATTACACTCAATGCGGTATCTATGTACCGCATCTTTTCGAGCTGATTGTGCTTGGCGGGTTTATTCCGCAGGTGACAGCGGTGCAGCTAGGCCTTCACCTCATCTACCGGCACATGCATCCGGTCGCGATTGGCCAGGGTCGGGAACAGTTTGATCCAGGTTCCGGTCACCACCAGCGTACCGATCCCGCCCATCACCACTGCCGGTACGGTGCCGAACCAGTGGGCGGTGAGGCCGGATTCGAATTCGCCCAACTGGTTCGAGGCGCCGATGAACAGGCCGTTCACCGCGCTGACCCGGCCGCGCATTTCGTCCGGGGTTTCCAGTTGCACGAACGAGGCGCGGATCACCATGCTGATCATGTCCGCCGCGCCGAGCACCACCAACACTGCGAGCGAGAACCAGAAAGACGTCGACAGACCGAAGGCGATGGTGGCCACGCCGAATACACCGACGGCGGTGAACATCACCCGGCCGACGTTGCGTTCGACGGCGAAGCGCGCCAGGAACAGCGACATCATCAACGCCCCGACCGCCGGCGCCGAACGCAGCAGCCCCAGGCCCCACGGCCCGGTCAGCAGGATGTCCTTGGCAAACACCGGCAACAACGCCGTGGCACCGCCGAGCAGTACGGCGAACAGGTCCAGCGAGATCGCCCCGAGGATGTCCGGGCGGCTGCGGATGAAACGAATCCCCGCCAGCAACGAGTCCAGCGTCGCCTTGCCTTTGTTCAGCGGGGTTTGCCGTGCAGGCAGGTTAAGCATCAAGGTGCAGGCGATGACATACAGAATGACCGTCGGGCCATAGACCCACACGCTGCCGAAGGCGTAGAGCAGACCGCCCATCGCCGGGGCGACGATAGTGGCTGATTGCTGCGCCGATTGCGCGGCGGCGACCGCCCGCGGGAACAGCGCGCTGGGCACGATGCTCGGCAGCAGCGCCTGGGTGGTCGGCATCTCGAAGGAGCGTGCTGCACCGAGCAGGAACGCGAGGATAAAGATCATTTCCCGGGTGACATGGTCGGTGGCGCTGCCGATGGCCAGTGCCAGGGCGATCAAGGCCTGCAACGACTGACAGATCGCCGCGACCTTGCGCCGGTCGTAGCGGTCGGCAACGTGGCCGGTGTGCAGCATGAACAACACGCGTGGGGCGAACTCCACCAAACCGACCAAGCCAAGATCAAGCACGTTGCCGGTCAGTTGATAAAGATTCCAGCCGATCGCCACGGTGAGCATCTGGAAACCGCTGGCGGTGAAGATCCGGGCAAACCAGAACGCAAGAAAGGGACGGTGGTGGCGTAACAGCAAGGGCTCTTGGCTGGGCATCTGCGGGCCGGTCTTGATCGAGGGGAACCGCGAGATTATCACCAGTCTGTAACAGGAAGTTGCTATGACAAAAAATTTAGTTAGCCAGACATCGATTTTTCGGGACCCGGACACTCAACCCGGCCATCGATGTATTTCAGGGCTTTACCAAGACTCTGAGGCAACTTGTCACGCGGCAAAAGACCACGCGGTTCCCCGTCGGAAATGGGACTACTCTTTCAACGTTGATTGATCCAGATCAAGACCCTTCGCGGAACTGATCCGGGACCCGTCGGCAGACTCCCTGCGTCGCGATGCCTGTAAAAAGAAGAACGAATCCGAGTTCGCCGCACTCCATACCCGTGGGGGCAGTGGTTCAAGGCCGCCAGCCTTGGAACCGTTATCTGATAGAGGAAAGCTTATGTTCGGTTTAGAGGCACTAGATCTCGCCCGAATTCAGTTCGCGTTCACCATCTCGTTCCACATCCTGTTCCCGGCGATCACCATCGGTCTTGCGAGTTATCTCGCGGTGCTGGAAGGCCTGTGGCTGAAAACCGGCAACGACACCTACCGCGATCTCTACCATTTTTGGTCGAAGATCTTTGCCGTCAACTTCGGCATGGGGGTGGTCTCGGGCCTGGTCATGGCCTATCAGTTCGGCACCAACTGGAGCCGCTTCTCGGACTTCGCCGGTTCCGTCACCGGGCCTTTGCTCACGTATGAAGTGCTCACGGCCTTCTTCCTCGAAGCCGGTTTCCTGGGCGTCATGCTGTTCGGCTGGAACAAGGTCGGACGCAAGCTGCACTTCTTCGCCACGGTCATGGTTGCCATCGGCACGTTGATTTCGACGTTCTGGATTCTGGCTTCCAACAGCTGGATGCAGACCCCGCAGGGTTTCGAGATCGTCAATGGCCAGGTCATCCCGACCGACTGGCTGGCGATCATCTTCAACCCGTCGTTCCCGTATCGCCTGATGCACATGGCGACGGCGGCGTTCGTGGCGACCGCATTCTTCGTCGGCTCCTCCGCGGCCTGGCACCTGCTGCGCGGCAAGGACAACCCGGCGATCCGCACCATGCTGTCGATGGCGATGTGGATGGCGTTGATCGTTGCGCCGATCCAGGCGGTCATCGGCGACTTCCACGGCCTCAACACCCTCAAGCATCAGCCGGCGAAAATTGCCGCGATCGAAGGCCACTGGGAAAACCACAGTGACGAAGCGACGCCGCTGATCCTGTTCGGCTGGCCGGACATGAAGGAAGAGAAAACCAAGTACGCGGTGGAGATCCCGTACCTCGGCAGCCTGATCCTGACGCACTCGCTGGACAAGCAAGTTCCGGCGCTCAAGGAGTTTCCACCGGAAGACCGGCCGAATTCGACCATCGTGTTCTGGTCGTTCCGGATCATGGTCGGCCTCGGTTTCCTGATGATCTTCACCGGTCTCTGGAGCCTGTGGCTGCGCAAACGCGACACGCTCTACACCTCGCGGCCGTTCCTGTACCTGGCGTTGTGGATGGGCCCGTCTGGCCTGATCGCGATCCTGGCGGGCTGGTTCACCACTGAAATCGGTCGTCAGCCGTGGGTGGTCTACGGGCTGATGCGCACGGCGGATGCGTCCTCCAACCACAGCTTCATGCAGATGAGCATCACATTGATCATGTTCGTGGTGGTGTATTTCGCGCTGTTCGGTGCGGGTCTGGGCTACATGATGCGCCTGGTGCGCAAAGGGCCGAAGACCGACGAAGGCAAGGAAACCAACGACGGTGGTCCTGGCCAGAAACGCACACCGGCCCGTCCGTTGTCCGCTGCCGACGACGATGGCGCAGAACACGACCGCAGCCTGACCAAGGAGATTTGAATCATGGGTATTGATCTTCCGCTGATCTGGGCCGTGATCATCATCTTCGGCATCATGATGTACGTGGTCATGGACGGTTTCGACCTGGGGATCGGGATTCTCTTTCCGTTCATCCCCGGCAAGACCGACCGCGACGTGATGATGAACACCGTCGCCCCGGTGTGGGACGGCAACGAAACCTGGTTGGTGCTGGGGGGCGCGGCGTTGTTCGGCGCCTTCCCGCTGGCCTATTCGGTGGTGCTGTCGGCGCTGTACCTGCCGCTGATCTTCATGCTGATCGGGCTGATTTTCCGTGGCGTGGCATTCGAGTTCCGCTTCAAGGCCAAGGACGACAAGCGTCACCTGTGGGACAAGGCGTTCATCGGTGGCTCGGTGGCGGCGACGTTCTTCCAGGGCGTGGCACTTGGCGCATTCATCGATGGGCTGCCGGTGGTCAACCGGCAATATGCCGGCGGTTCACTGGACTGGCTGACGCCGTTCACGCTGTTCTGCGGCGCAGCACTGGTGGTGGCGTATGCCTTGCTCGGTTGCACCTGGCTGATCATGAAGACCGAAGGCAAGCTTCAGGAGCAGATGCATGACCTGGCGCGCCCTCTGGCCTTCGTGCTGCTGGCGGTGATCGGCATCGTCAGTCTGTGGACGCCGCTGGCCCATCCGGAAATCGCGACGCGCTGGTTCAGCATGCCGAACCTGTTCTGGTTCATGCCGGTGCCGATTCTGGTGCTGGTGACGATGTACGGTCTGATCCGCGCGGTGGCGCGCAATGCCAACTACATGCCGTTCCTGCTGACCCTGGTGCTGATCTTCCTCGGCTACAGCGGTCTGGGCATCAGTCTGTGGCCGAACATCGTGCCGCCGTCGATCTCGATCTGGGACGCCGCCGCACCGCCGCAAAGTCAGGGCTTCATGCTGGTCGGCACGCTGTTCATCATCCCGTTCATCCTGGGTTACACCTTCTGGAGCTATTACGTGTTCCGCGGCAAGGTCACCCATGAAGACGGCTATCACTAGGGGTGATCACGATGGCGCCGACAGCGGCGCCATCTCCCTCAACCGGAGGATGCAAGCATGACCGGCAAACATTCCCTGCACGACATTGAAGAAGCCGAAAAAAAGCCGCTGTGGCAGCGGCTTGGCTGGTTGGCCATGATCTGGGTCGGCAGCGTCGGTGCATTGTTCATCGTCGCCAGCCTGATGCGCATGTTCATGAACGCCGCTGGCCTGACTACACACTGAAACTTCCCATCCCGTCGCCTTGCGGCACGGATTTTTGACCCTCCGACCGGAGGGTTTTTTTTGCCCGGATTATTTACGCGCCTTGAGGATCACGAACTTCGGCGTGGCTGCGACCTGCTCGACGCCCCGGAACAGCCGCGCCAGTTTGCTGTGATAACCCAGGTGACGGTTGCCGACGATGTACAGCGCACCGCCGACGACCAGCGCTTCGCGCGCCTGCTGGAACATGCGCCAGGCGAGGAAGTCGCCGACCACCTGTTGCTGATGGAATGGCGGGTTGCACAGCACCACGTCGAGCGATTGCGCTTCCTGCCCGGCCAGACCGTCGCCGGCGCGAACGATCACCTCACGTTCACCCAACGCTGCGCGCCAGTTCTCGGCGGCGGACTGCACGGCCATGAACGATTCGTCCAGCAGCGTGTAATGCGCATCAGGGTTTTGCAGGGCGCTGGCGATGGCCAGTACGCCGTTACCGCAACCGAGATCGGCAACCCGCGCCGCGCCGAGATTCTTCGGCAAGTGCGGAAGAAAGGCGCGAGTACCGATATCCAGCCCTTCGCGGCAGAACACGTTGGCGTGGTTGAGCAGTTCGATGGCCGGCTCGTCGAGGCGATAGCGGGTCGGATAAGGCGAGACGGCCGCAGCCTTGGCCTCAGGCGTGGCGATCAACAAGCGCGCCTTCTTCACGGCCAGCGAAGCCTGAACCGGGCCGATGTAGCGTTCCAGCAGATCACCGGCAGCGCGGGGCAAGTGTTTGACCATGGCTGCGGCTATCACCTGGGCACCGGGCGCCAATTGGCCTTGCAGGCGAATCAGTTGTTCTTCCAGCAGCGCCAGGGTTTTTGGAACGCGGATCAGTACCCGGTCGAATGGCCCGACCAACGGCTCGCTGGCCGGCGTGCCGCGTAGCGCATCGAACACCTGGCCATTGCGCAGCAGGTTTTTTTCCAGGCCCTGAAACGCCAGGAACGAATCGCCGCTGCTGCTGACCTGCACTTTGCCGGACAGGCTGATGGCCAGCGCGCCGAAGCTGTCGTTGAGCACCAATACCCGAGTGTTTGCCGCCGGGTTCTGCTCGGCCAGATGATTGAGCAGGTATTCGTCGGCCGCATCGAAAGCTTGCAGCGGTTCGTTCTGCTGTTCGGGCTGGCGGATCAGATCAAGCTGGGCGAAGGGCGTATCGAGCAAAGGCATGGGGCGGGGGACTCTGGGTAATCAACGGGTGTCCCGCGGCCCAGGGTGTTGTGCGGCGGAACCGTCCGAGTGGACAGCGACGCGAAGATACGCGTCATCACTCAGAAAGGTCGCAAATGGTACTTTTTTTTCGGCTGTTTTACTTGCTTGTTTTCGGAGCCGTCGACTAGATGATCCCTGCCTTGGCGGCGGCGATGACTGCGGAGACCTTGTTGCAGACATTCAATTTCAGAATCACGTTTTGCACATGATAGTTAACGGTGCGTTCGCTAAGGCTCAGGATTCGGGCAGTTTCATAGGCGGTTTTACCGGATGCACATAACTTCAGCACTTCGATCTCCCGAGTGGACAGGCGAGGCGGTTGGGCCTTGGCCGGCCGCTTGGGAAGTGCGTGCGCGAACAACTCGGCCAGATGGCTGGTGACGTAAAACATGTAGCCAAAATGTTCATACAACTCGATTGCACTGATCGGACAGTGAGGCCGGGCCAGACTGAGAATGCTGCACAGGCCACTTTCTTCGTGATGAAACGATTGCGACCATCCGTAGTGCAGCCCTTGTTCCTGTAACGCTTCCCACAATTTCGGAGTTTTTGAGAAGAGTTCCTTATTCCATGTAATTGGCAGCATTGACTGATTGCAGTGTGCTACTACCGGGTCAACTTCACAGTAACTATTTTCCTCGTACTGTTTGTTCCATGCTTCAGGGTAGTTATTGATATTCAAGGGTTTTGGTAGTATCTCTCGTTCAGTCGATGTGACTGAAATCCCACAAAACTTGAAGCCTATGTTCTTGGCAAATGTCAGCAGAATCGGGTAGGCGGTTTCAATTCTTGTGGCGAATGTCACCTGCTGTATCTGCCGCTCCTTCCACAGTTCCATTTGAAGAGTCTCCGAGAGTGTTTCGCTGGGGTGCGATCTTGGATCCAAGAGTCAGGCACGGAAACGAGTGTAGGACGCTTCTTGTATGGGTGTTTGGATTTTTTTGTTCTTAGAGGCTGCTCTGGATAGGAATATCGGATTTCAAATGAATAAGAGTTGATGCGTTGAAGTGGAGTCGAGCTGTATTCAAAGTTATGTCTTGAGGGCTGTTTGGCCGTTGTTAGCGCTTCTGTTTTTCTTTGAGAATGATGGTGTTAAATACCACTACAAAACGTCGGTGTTTCAAAGCCTCTAATTGAGTGACACTGAAGCTCTTTGTCGAGGGAGCGCCGCATGACCGCCAGCGCAGAAAAATTCAGCAGCCAGACGCTGCTTGACGTGCAGCCTTTGACGCCCAGCCTGTTCACATTGCGTACGACCCGTGATGCAGGCTTTCGCTTTCGCGCCGGGCAATTTGCCCGCCTTGGGGTGACCAAGGCCGATGGCAGTACGGTGTGGCGGGCGTATTCGATGGTGTCTTCGCCGTTCGACGAGTTTCTTGAGTTCTTTTCCATCGTGGTACCCGGGGGTGAGTTCACCAGTGAGCTGAGCCGTCTGAAGGCAGGTGACACCTTGCTGGTGGATCGCCAGGCCTTCGGGTATCTGACGCTGGATCGTTTTGTCGAGGGTCGGGATCTCTGGCTGTTATCCACAGGCACCGGCGTGGCGCCGTTTCTGTCGATCCTGCAGGACTTTGAAGTGTGGGAGAAATTCGAGCGAATCATCCTCGTCTACAGCGTGCGTGAGGCGCGGGAACTGGCTTATCAACAGCTGATTGCCGAGTTGACGCAGCGTGACTACCTGGCCGAGTACGCTCACAAGTTCCAGTTCATTCCTGTGGTGACGCGCGAGCCCTGTTTGGGGGCCCTCAACGGGCGCATTACCACGCTCATCGAAAACGGGGAGCTGGAGCAGGCGGCAGGTATTGAGCTTGATCCGGCCCATTCGCGGGTCATGCTCTGCGGTAATCCGCAGATGATCGACGACACCCGGGCCCTGCTCAAGCAGCGGGGCATGAGCCTCAGCCTGACGCGGCGGCCAGGGCAGGTGGCGGTGGAAAACTACTGGTGAAGAAACGGCGCCTTCAAGCGCCGTTCATGGGGTTCAGGGCCGATTGTTCTGGGCCTTGAGCAGATCGCGGATCTCACCCAGCAGTTCTTCTTCCTTGGTTGGCACTGGTGGCAAGGTCGGAGCGACGGCTTCTTCGCGTTTCAGGCGGTTGATGGCTTTGACGCCCATGAAAATCGCGAAGGCGACGATGATGAAGTCCAGAATGCTCTGGATGAACTTGCCGTAGGCCATAACGACCGCAGGGGCGCTGCCCTCGGCGGCTTTCAGGGTTATCGCCAGGTCACTGAAGTCCACCCCACCGATCAGCAGGCCGATTGGCGGCATGATGACGTCACCGACAAACGACGAAACGATTTTGCCGAAGGCCGCACCGATGATGATACCGACGGCCATGTCGACCACATTGCCTTTGACCGCGAAGGCCTTGAACTCGCTGAGCACGCCCATAGTTATTTCCTTGTTACAGATGAGTTTGGTGTACGCAGTGTAAATCAGCAAAACGCGTCCTGCGCGAAACACCTTCTTACAATGCTCGTTTTTATCGACACATCAATTCGCGATTAGTTTGCAAAGTGCCACTAATCGCGCGCGAATTACTCCGCAAGGCTCTGATCGAGAAGCTATTTTTCTCAATCGATGGAGTGTGGATTTTCTATTTATGTTCGCCGTCGTGACTCTCTAGCCTCTGGTTGGCGCACCTGGATGCGCCTCAAACAACAGAGGAACCTGAAATGAATTCCACACTTGGTTCAGGGGTATTGCCCCTTCGCCGTACCGTCGGCGTATTGGCCGCCAGCCTGCTGACCTTTTCCGTGAACGCCGCGCCTCTGACCCGGGATAACGGTGCGGCGGTAGGCGATAACCAGAACTCGCAAACCGCCGGCGCCAATGGCCCGGTGCTGTTGCAGGACGTGCAACTGATCCAGAAACTGCAGCGCTTCGACCGCGAGCGTATTCCCGAGCGCGTCGTGCATGCCCGTGGCACCGGTGCTCATGGCACGTTCACCGTCACCAACGATCTCAGTGATCTGAGCAAGGCCAAGGTGTTCGCTGCCGGCCAGGTCACACCGGTTTTCGTGCGCTTCTCTGCTGTGGTTCATGGCAATCATTCCCCGGAAACGTTGCGTGACCCGCGGGGCTTCGCGACCAAGTTCTACACCGCTGACGGTAACTGGGATCTGGTCGGTAACAACTTCCCGACGTTCTTCATCCGCGACGCCATCAAGTTCCCGGACATGGTGCATGCTTTCAAGCCTGATCCGCGCACTAACCTGGACGACGACTCGCGCCGTTTCGACTTCTTCTCTCATGTACCGGAAGCCACTCGTACATTGACCGAGCTGTATTCCAACTCAGGGACACCCGCCAGTTATCGGGAGATGGATGGCAACGGTGTGCACGCCTACAAGTTGGTCAACGACAAGGGTGAAGTGCACTACGTGAAGTTTCACTGGAAAAGTTTGCAGGGGATCAAGAATCTCGATCCTGAACAAGTCGCAAAAGTTCAGGGTCGTGACTACAGTCACATGACCAATGATCTGGTAACTAATATCAACAAAGGCAATTTTCCGAAGTGGGACTTGTACATTCAGGTCCTGAATCCGCAAGATTTGTCCAAGTTTGATTTCGATCCACTGGACGCAACCAAGATCTGGCCCAATGTTCCTGAACGGAAAGTTGGACAAATGGTCTTGAACCGCAATCCGGCAAATGTCTTCCAGGAAACTGAACAGGTGGCCATGGCGCCGGCCAATATTGTTCCCGGTATCGAGCCTTCGGAAGATCGCTTGTTACAAGGCCGAGTGTTCTCTTATGCCGATACTCAAATGTATCGCCTGGGTGCCAATGCCCTGCAACTCCCCATCAACGCTCCAAAAGTTGCGGTGAACAATGGTAATCAGGATGGCGCGATGAACTTCGGCGCCAGCAATACGGGCGTGAACTACCAGCCGAGCCGCCTGCACCCGCGTGAGGAGCCGCAAGGCGCACGGTACAGCCAGACGTCCCTGCAAGGCAGCACTCAGCAGGCGAAAATCCAGCGTGAGCAGAACTTCAAGCAGGCCGGTGATCTGTATCGATCCTTCAGCAAGAAGGAGCGTCAGGATCTGATCGAGAGCTTTGGCGGTTCGCTGGCGAGCACCGATGACGAGAGCAAGCACATCATCCTGTCCTTCCTCTATAAGGCTGATCCGGAGTACGGCGCCGGCGTGACGAAGGTGGCCAAGGGTGACCTGGATCGGGTCAAGGCCCTGGCGGCCAAACTGGTCGACTAAGAACGATCGCGGGGCCCGAAAGGGCTCCGTTTCCCTTCAAGGAGGTGACTCATGCGTGTCTGTCTTTCGCTGTTGCTGGGCTGTCTGTCGTTCGCGACCATGGCCGCACCGGCCGAACAGGACCCTGATGCGCTCAAGGCGCAGTTGCAGGACTACTACTTCAATGCCGCCCGTGAGGGCGATATCGCCGTACTCGACACCTTCATCGAGGCGGGCTATTCCCTGGATACCCGGGATGCCAAGGGTTACACCGCGCTGATGCTCGCGGCCTACCACGGCGAAGGTGACGCGGTGGACAAGTTGCTGGCTGCCGGGGCGAATGCCTGTGCCCAAGATCAGCGCGGAAACACCGCCCTGATGGGGGCCATATTCAAAGGGGAATTGCAGATCGCCCGTCGACTGATGGCTACCGACTGCAACCCGGACCAACGCAACGGGGCGGGTCAGACCGCTGCGATGTACGCAGGGCTGTTCAAGCGTGAGGCATTGCTCGACGCCCTCAAGGCCAGGGGCGCCGATCTGAACGCGCAAGATCCGTTGGGCAACAGCGCCGCGCGTCTGGCCAGCGGGGAAATCCGTACCGCCGCGCCGCGCTGATCGGCGACGGCTGCGTTATCATCGCGGTTTTTGCCGGGGGTTCAGATGGCCAAGGCCAAGCGCATGTACGGCTGCACCGAGTGCGGCGCAACCTTTCCCAAGTGGGCCGGGCAGTGCGGCGAATGCGGCGCGTGGAACACCCTGACCGAAACCATGGTCGAGAGTGGCGGTGCCGCCGCCCCGAGCGGGCGCACCGGCTGGGCCGGGCAACAGGCGCAGATCAAGACCCTGGCCGAAGTCAGCATCGAAGAGATTCCGCGTTTTTCCACAGCCTCCGGCGAGCTGGACCGAGTGCTCGGCGGTGGTCTGGTGGACGGCTCGGTGGTGCTGATCGGCGGTGATCCGGGTATCGGCAAGTCGACGATTCTGTTGCAGACCCTGTGCAACCTCGCCAAGACCATGCCGGCGCTGTACGTCACCGGTGAGGAATCCCAGCAACAAGTGGCGATGCGCGCACGCCGCCTGGGGTTGCCGCAGGATCAACTGCGGGTCATGACCGAAACCTGCATCGAAACCATCATCGCCACCGCCCGTCAGGAAAAACCCAAGGTGATGGTGATCGATTCGATCCAGACGATTTTCACCGAACAACTGCAATCGGCACCGGGCGGCGTGTCCCAGGTACGCGAAAGTGCGGCGTTGCTGGTGCGTTACGCCAAGCAAAGCGGCACGGCGATTTTCCTGGTCGGCCACGTCACCAAGGAAGGCGCATTGGCCGGCCCGCGTGTTCTGGAGCACATGGTCGACACTGTGCTGTATTTCGAAGGCGAGTCCGATGGCCGGTTGCGCCTGCTGCGGGCGGTGAAAAACCGTTTCGGCGCGGTCAACGAGTTGGGTGTGTTCGGCATGACCGACAAGGGCCTGAAAGAAGTCTCCAACCCTTCGGCAATTTTTCTCACCCGCGCTCAGGAAGAAGTCCCGGGCAGTGTGGTAATGGCAACGTGGGAAGGCACCCGGCCGATGCTGGTGGAAGTCCAGGCGCTGGTGGATGACAGTCATCTGGCCAACCCGCGTCGGGTCACTCTGGGTCTGGATCAGAACCGTCTGGCGATGTTGCTGGCGGTGTTGCATCGCCACGGCGGCATTCCGACTCACGATCAGGACGTGTTCCTCAACGTGGTCGGCGGGGTGAAGGTGCTGGAAACCGCATCCGACCTGGCGTTGATGGCCGCCGTCATGTCGAGTCTGCGCAACCGTCCGTTGCCCCACGATCTGCTGGTGTTCGGCGAAGTCGGTTTGTCTGGTGAGGTACGTCCGGTGCCGAGCGGTCAGGAGCGTTTGAAGGAAGCGGCCAAGCACGGCTTCAAGCGCGCGATCGTGCCCAAGGGCAACGCGCCGAAGGAAGCGCCTCCAGGCTTGCAGATCATTGCAGTGACGCGTCTGGAACAGGCGCTGGATTCACTCTTCGAGTAATCAGAGCTCCATCAACGCGCCAAGCTCTCGTTCGAGCTCGGCCTCATCCCCGAGGTTGAGCTCGATCAGGCGGCGCAGGCGCTGGATCGATTCCAGGCTGATGTGCCGGCACTGGAAACCCAGTTGGCCATGATCGTCGTGCGCCAGTTGCACATCCATCTGGATGTCGGTGTCGTCGCTCAGGTGAATGTCGACGTTGAAGTCCTGCGTTTCATCCCCCAGCCACGGCTCCGGCCGCTCGATCAACAATCCCTTGAGCGACAGGTCGATCAGCTTCACCGGCCAGATGTATTCACCCTGGCTCAATTCGGTTCTGGCATCGAACGCGATACGTTTGAAGCGGCGACGCTCGGACGGGTGCTCGCTCATGGCGCAATCCTCTGGACGGTTCGCTGACTATAGACCCGCCACGTCGAGTGTTGCCAGTCAGGCAGGGCGTCCGACCAATGTCGGGGTATGGCCTTTGCCGCCAGTAGCGCTAAACTCGGGGTGGCTGTCTTTCTTGTCCACCCTGGCTGGAATAATAAAATGAAAAATAATAATAGCCTGCTGCGCCACTTACCCTGGCTAGTGCTGGCAATCGTAGGAGCGTGCGCCCTGGGCGTAGTGGCATTGCGCCGAGGCGAGGCGATCAACGCCTTGTGGATCGTGGTCGCCGCCGTGGCCATTTATCTGGTTGCGTACCGTTACTACAGTCTGTTCATCGCTAACAATGTGATGCAACTCGATCCACGCCGGGCCACCCCCGCCGTGCTCAACAATGACGGTCTGGACTACGTTCCGACCAACAAACACATTCTCTTCGGACACCACTTCGCGGCCATCGCCGGCGCGGGGCCTCTGGTCGGTCCGGTACTGGCTGCGCAGATGGGCTACCTGCCCGGCACGCTGTGGCTGATTGCCGGCGTGGTGCTGGCGGGCGCGGTGCAGGACTTCATGGTCCTGTTCATGTCCACCCGTCGCAACGGCCGCTCCCTGGGCGACATGGTGCGTGAAGAAATGGGCCGTATCCCCGGCACCATCGCGCTGTTCGGCTGCTTCCTGATCATGATCATCATCCTCGCGGTACTGGCGCTGATCGTCGTCAAAGCCCTGGCCGAGAGCCCTTGGGGCATCTTCACCGTGATGGCGACCATCCCGATCGCGATGTTCATGGGCATCTACATGCGCTACATCCGCCCGGGCCGCATCGGCGAGATCTCGGTGATCGGCGTGGTGCTGCTGCTCGGTTCGATCTGGCTGGGCGGGCAGATTGCCGCTGACCCGGTGTGGGCCAAGGCCTTCAGCTTCACCGGCGTGCAAATCACCTGGATGCTGATCGGTTACGGCTTCGTTGCCGCTGTGTTGCCGGTCTGGCTGATCCTCGCGCCACGTGACTATCTGTCCACGTTCCTCAAGATCGGTACCATCATCGCCCTGGCGATCGGCATTCTGGTTACCATGCCCGAGCTGAAAATGCCGGCCCTGACCCAGTTCGTCGACGGCACCGGCCCGGTGTGGAAGGGCGGTCTGTTCCCGTTCCTGTTCATCACCATCGCTTGCGGTGCGGTATCGGGCTTCCACGCACTGATCTCGTCCGGCACCACGCCGAAACTGCTGGATAACGAAACCAACGCCCGCTACATCGGTTACGGCGGCATGCTGATGGAATCGTTCGTGGCCATCATGGCCATGGTTGCCGCTTCGGTGATCGAGCCGGGCGTGTACTTCGCCATGAACAGCCCGGCGGCAGTTGTCGGCGGTGACGTGGTGGCTGTTGCGACCGCTGTCAGCAACTGGGGTTTTGCGATTACGCCTGAGGCGCTGCAAGCCGTGGCGCATGACATCGGCGAAACCACCATCCTGGCCCGTGCCGGTGGTGCACCGACCCTGGCGGTCGGTATCGCGCAGATCCTGCACAGTGTCCTGCCGGGTGAAAACACCATGGCGTTCTGGTACCACTTCGCGATCCTGTTCGAAGCGCTGTTCATCCTGACCGCTGTGGACGCCGGCACCCGTGCCGGTCGCTTCATGCTGCAGGATCTGCTCGGCTCCTTCGTGCCGGCGCTGAAACGTACCGAGTCCTGGACCGCCAACCTGATCGCCACCGCCGGTTGTGTGGCGATGTGGGGCTGGTTGCTGTATCAGGGCGTGATCGATCCGCTGGGTGGCATCAACACCTTGTGGCCGCTGTTCGGTATCTCCAACCAGATGCTGGCCGGTATCGCGCTGATGCTCGGCACCGTGGTCCTGATCAAGATGAAGCGTCAGCGCTACATCTGGGTCACTCTGCTGCCGGCTGCCTGGCTGCTGATCTGCACCACGACTGCAGGCTTCATCAAGTTGTTCGACGCCAACCCGGCTGTCGGCTTCCTGTCGCTGGCCAAGAAGTACAGCGATGCACTGGCCGCAGGCCAAGTGATCGCACCGGCCAAGAGCGTCGAGCAGATGCAGCACGTGATCTTCAACGCTTACACCAACGCAACGCTGACCGCGCTGTTCCTGTTCGTGGTATTCAGCATCCTGTTCTATGCGCTCAAGGTCGGCATCGCCGCCTGGGGCAAAAAAGAGCGTACGGATAAAGAATCGCCGTTCCAGGCCCTGCCGGACGCGTAACCAGAGGATTGCACCATGTTCAATGACCTGAGTCGCCTCGGTAAATACCTCGGTCAGGCCGCGCGCCTGATGGTCGGCATGCCCGACTACGACACGTACGTCGAGCATATGCAAACCAAACACCCGGACAAACCGGTGATGAGCTACGAGATGTTCTTTCGCGAACGTCAGGAAGCCCGTTACGGTGGCAAGGGTGGGCCGAAGTGCTGTTGAGCCGCTGATCGCGGTTCACCAGAAGTGAGGTGGGAGCAGGTCTTTCGGCCTGCTCCCATTTTTATTTGTGCAATTGAAGGAGATCGAGTTTGTCTTCTCCCATCCCGGTCACGGTGCTCAGCGGTTTCCTTGGCGCCGGCAAGACCACCTTGCTGCGCCATCTGTTGAAAGCCGAGCACGGCCTGAAAATCGCCGTGATCGAAAACGAATTCAGCGACGCCGGCATCGACACCCAATTGCTGGGCGACGAGCCGGTGCAAGTCATGACCCTGGCCAACGGCTGCGTCTGCTGCACCATCCACACCGACCTGACCAAAGCCCTGTACCTGCTGCTCGAACGGCTGGACAGCGGCGAAATCGCCTTCGATCGGCTGGTCATCGAGTGCACTGGCCTGGCCGACCCGGCGCCAGTGGCACAGACGTTTTTCATCGACGAAGAACTGCGTGAGCGTTACCTGCTCGACGGCATCATCACCCTTGTCGACGCGGCCCATGCCGAGCTGCACCTGACCCAGACCATCGCGCAGGCGCAGATCGGTTTTGCTGACCGCTTGCTGGTGAGCAAGACCGATCTGGTGGACGAGGCTGCGTTCACCGCACTCAGCGAACGCCTGACCCGTATCAACCGCCGTGCGCCGATTCGCGTGGTCGAACACGGCAACATCGATCTGGCTGAATTGCTAGATGTGCGTGGCTTCAACCTGAATGCCGATCTCGGTGGCGGGGTGAGTCTGCGCCCGGTCAGCAAGGCGCCGTCCATCGACCGGATTTCCAGTCTGGTGTTGCGTACCGATCAGCCACTGGATATCGATCAGCTCAGCGAGTTCATGAACGAATTGCTGGAAGAACACGGCAAGCAATTGCTGCGCTACAAAGGCGTGCTGAACATTGCGGGCGAAGATCGTCGGTTGGTGTTCCAGGGCGTGCTGAAACTTTACGGCTTCGATTGGGACACCGAGTGGGCCGAGGGCGAGGCACGGGAAAGCGTGATCGTGTTTATCGCCGATGATCTGCCGGAAGATAAGATCCGGGCGGGGTTTGCCAAGGTGGCGACGGACTGAGTCCGCCGCTGTCTCAGTGCGTGGAGCCGCTGAGAATCGTCTGTTCCAGATGATCCAGATGACGGTTCATCAGCGACACGGCCTCGGCGGCGTCATCACGCTCGATCGCCTCGACGATCCGGGCGTGATCCTGCCAGCCGCAACAGCTGTGCGTGCTTTCAATGCAACGCGCAATCGCCAGTGAGGTCAGCGGCACCAACGTGCCGAGAAAATGCGCCAGCGGTGCATTCCCGGCCATTTTCGCCAGCTGCAAATGAAACTCCCCGGACAGGCGAATCGCCGCGCCGCGTCGGTCTTTATCCACAGCCTGGCGTTCGCGTTCGATCAAGGCGCGCAGGCGTTTCAAGTCTTCAGCCTGCGCATGCTGGCAAGCCAGTCGCACCAGCGTGTTCTCGGCCAGGCGCCGGGCGTGCAAGGCCTGACGTGTCTGCTCGGCGTCCGGCGCGGCTATGCGCGGTCGATGGTTGGCCCGCAGCACGATGATCTGTTCGTGGGACAGTTGGGTCAGCGCCCGACGCACATCCGCGCGGCTGACACCGAACATCTGCTTCAGGCTCTCTTCGGTGAAGCGGCTGGCGGCATCGAGGCGTTGTTCGAGGATTGCGTCGAACAGTCGCGGATACAGCTCGTCCACCGGCGTCTGCAGGCGGGAGAAGGGCAGGGCCGCCGAGGTCTGGCGAGAATGCGACGGCGTGGCAAGACTGTTCATGGCCGGTCTCCAGTGTGAGGCGTTTCAGTGGCTCAGGTTGTCATCCGGGATATTCAGCTCGATCCCCATGCGCTGGCCTTCACGCAGGATATGCCGGCGCATCTCGGCGCTGGCCTGAGCGCTGTTCTTGCTGCGGATCGCGCGCACCACGGCCTCGTTTTCCTCAAGGCGTTCGGCCAGGTGCTCCGGCGAATTGCGCAGCACTTCGGCGCTCTGCTTGAGGGCGTTGCTGGTCTGTTGCACCACGCTCTGGAAAATCGGGTTCGAGGTCAGGGTGAACAGCTCTTCGTGAAACGCGATGTAAGCGCTGACGCCGGCCTCGCTGTCACCTGCCTCGAGGGCTTCGCGCATGTCCATCAGGGTCAGGCGCAGTTGCCCGACTTCCTTGCTGCTGATCGACTGCGCCACCAGACCGACGATGAACGGTTCGAGGGTGTAGCGCAGTTGCAGCACATCTTCGAGGCTGGCGCCGGCCACTGCGCTGTCGTGGCTTTGACTGTCACTGGCCTGGGCGTCGAGCACCACCACGCCTTTGCCCGGCATCGAACGCACCAGACCGAGGGTTTCCAGCACGATCACCGCTTCGCGCAGGCTCGGGCGGCTGATGCCCAGTTGCTCGGCCAGTTCGCGCTGGCCCGGCAGCATCTCGCCGGAGCGCCACTGGCCACGGGCGAGGGCGGCCCGGAGTTTTTCTACCACTGAGTTGACGACGGTTGATGTAGTAATCACGTGTTCGCTCCATGAGCCGTGCCTGCATGTGCGCAGGCACGGCGATCATTCAGAATTCTTTGGCCGCCGCTTGAGCGACCGTTTTTCTCGGCTGAAAGTTATAGCCCTGCTCGCCGTTGAGCACCTTGTTCGCCCGTTGCACATCGATATCCTTTTCCCAGCGGGCGATGGCTACGGTGGCGACGCAGTTGCCGATCAGGTTGGTCAGTGCCCGGCCGATGCCCATGAACCAGTCCACCGCCAGCACCAGCACCAGACCGACCACCGGAATCGCCGGGATGGCCGTCAGCGTCGCGGCGAGAATCACCAGCGCCGATCCCGGAATGCCGTGGGCACCTTTGGAGGTAATCAGCGACACCAGCAAAATCGTCAACAGATCGGTCATGGCCAGCGGCGTACCGGTGGCGTTGGCGATGAACACGATGGCCAGGGTCAGGTAGATCGAAAATCCGTCGAGGTTGAACGAGTAACCGGTGGGAATCACCAGCCCGACGGTCGAGCTGCCGATGCCCAGATGTTCCAGCTTGCGCATGATCTGCGGCAACACGGCGTCGGAGGAGGCGGTGCCCATGACGATCAGCAGTTCTTCGCGCAGGTACTTGAGCAGCGGCCACATACGCAGACCGGACAGGCGCATCACCAGGCCGAGAATCAGTGCGACGAAGGCGATGCAGGTCAGGTAGAACAAACCGACCAGGCTGCCCAGGTGTTGCAGGGAATCGAGGCCGTATTTGCTGGTGGTGAAGGCGATGGCACCGAACACGCCGATCGGTGCCAGACGCACGATCATGCCCATGATGCGGAAGATCACATGGCTCAGCTCGTTGATCAGCCGCGAGATCCCGGAAGCGGCTTCGCCCACCAGATTCAACGCGCTGCCGAACAGCACCGAGAACAACAGCACTTGCAGGATGTTGTTGTCGGCAAAGGCGCCGAGTACCGAGGTCGGGATCAGGTCCATCAGGAACTGGGTGGTGGTGTGCATGTGCTGGCCGCGTTCGGCGATGTCGCCCATGTCGGCGGCGGACAGTTGCTCCAGATGGATGTTGGCGCCGCTGCCGATCCCGGTGCTGAACGCGAACACCAGACCGATCACCAGCGCGATGGTGGTCAGCACTTCGAAGTAGATCACCGACTTGAGGCCGATGCGTCCGACCTTCTTCAGGTCGCCGGCGCCGCTGATGCCGCTGACCACCACGCAGAACACGATCAGGCCGATGAGCATCTTGATCAGTTTGATGAAACCGTCGCCGAGCGGTTTGAGCTGGGCCGAGTATTCAGGAAGGGTCAGCCCGCAGACGATGCCGAGAATCAGTCCGAGAACCACTTGGAGGAAGATTGAACGCGAGCACCATCTGAGCATGGGAGGAATCCTGGTCGGTGTCCTGGCTGCCGTACGCGGGGCGTATCAGATTCAGGACTTAATTATTGTGGTCTTACCGGTATGTCCAGTGCGGGTGCAGTCTAGGCGCTGTTTTTTACGGATCGCAAGTGAAAAATGACGAATTGGCATGACCGGTCTGACCAGTTGGGCGCAATACCCCGACTTTGAGCCATTTGCCGTTCGAAACTTTTTTGCGGACGAAAAAAAACCGGCCAATCACTTGGCCGGTTTTTCATGCTGCGGTTTTAGCGTCGCAATTAAGCGCCGTATACCGGCAGTTTCTTGCAGATGGCTTTGACTTTCTCACGAACGGCGTCGATCACCGCTTCGTTGTTCAGGTCAGCCAGGATGTCGCAGATCCAGCCAGCCAGCTCTTTGCACTCAGCCTCTTTGAAGCCGCGAGTGGTCACAGCCGGAGTACCGAAGCGCAGACCGGAGGTGACGAACGGGGAGCGTGGGTCGTTTGGCACGGAGTTCTTGTTCACGGTGATGAACGCTTTGCCCAGAGCGGCGTCGGCGTCTTTACCGGAGATTTCCTGCTTGATCAGCGACAGCAGGAACAGGTGGTTTTCAGTACCGCCGGAAACCACGTCGAAACCGCGCTCGATGAACACGCCGGCCATGGCCTGGGCGTTTTTCACCACTTGTTGCTGGTAAGCCTTGAACTCAGGCTGCAGTGCTTCCTTGAAGCAGATCGCTTTGGCGGCGATCACGTGCTCCAGCGGGCCACCCTGGGCGCCCGGGAATACGGCGGAGTTCAGCTTCTTCTCGATGTCGGCGTTGGCGCGAGCCAGGATCAGGCCACCACGTGGACCGCGCAGGGTCTTGTGGGTGGTGGTGGTCACGACGTCAGCGAACGGAACCGGGTTCGGGTAGACGCCAGCGGCGACCAGACCGGCCACGTGAGCCATGTCGACGAACAGGTAGGCGCCAACCTTGTCGGCGATTTCGCGGAAACGCGGGAAGTCCAGGATCTGCGAGTAGGCAGAGAAACCGGCTACGATCATTTTCGGCTTGTGCTCGACCGCCAGACGCTCGACTTCGTCGTAGTCGATCAGGCCGTTGGCGTCGATGCCGTACTGGATGGCGTTGTACAGCTTGCCGGAGGAGGAAACGCTGGCGCCGTGGGTCAGGTGACCGCCGTGAGCCAGGCTCATGCCCAGGATGGTGTCACCGGCCGACAGCAGGGCCAGGTAGACAGCGGCGTTGGCTTGCGAGCCGGCGTGCGGCTGAACGTTGGCGTAGTCGGCGCCGAACAGCTCTTTGGCGCGGTCGATGGCCAGTTGCTCAACAACGTCGACGTACTCGCAACCACCGTAGTAGCGCTTGCCCGGGTAGCCTTCGGCGTACTTGTTGGTCAGAACCGAGCCTTGAGCTTCCATCACCGCTGGGCTGGTGTAGTTCTCCGAAGCGATCAGCTCGATGTGTTCTTCCTGGCGCTGGGCTTCTTGCTCCATGGCGGCAAAAAGATCGGCGTCGTACTTGGCAATAGTCAAATCACGGCTGAACATGGCGGTCCTCAAGGATCGGGGGCAGAAAAGGGGGGCATTCTAACCCATCGGGTTTTGGATGGCATATGAAACGACATCATGTCGCAGACAAGTGGCGTTCATGACCAGATATGTGGCGTCCGTGCCGGCCTTTTCGCTGACCAGCCGGTTCGCACAATAACCGAGGCCGGCCCACGATTTTGTGATCGACATCAATCCCTGTGGAAGCGGGCTCGCTCGCGAAGGCCGCGCCGCCGATCTTCAGTCGAACATGAACAGCGCATCATTGCTGAACTGCGCCTCGAAGCGGGTGGCCGGCATCGGCCGCCCGAACAGATAACCCTGAACCTCGTCGCAACCATGCTCGCGCAGGAAGTCCAGCTGCTCGTGGGTTTCCACACCCTCGGCGATCACCGCCAGATTGAGGCTGTGGGCCATGGCGATGATCGCCCGGGCAATCTGCGCGTCCTGTTCGCCGGACGGCAGGCCGTCGACGAAGGTGCGGTCGATCTTCAGCACGTCGATCGGGAATTGCTTGAGGTAGTTCAGCGACGAGTAACCGGTGCCGAAGTCGTCGACCGCGATGCTCAGGCCGAGGTTCTTCAGGCCGGCAAGGATCTGCATCGCTTCGCTGACTTCGCGCATCAGGATACTTTCGGTCAGCTCCAGCTCCAGGCACGCCGGCGGCAGGCCGGTTTCCTTGAGGATGGTGGCGATCCGCGTGCCGAGCTGGCCGTCGGAGAACTGCCGGGCGGAAATGTTCACCGAGACTTTCGGCACGCGCACGCGGCTTTGGTGCCAGGTCTTGAGCTGACGGCAGGCTTCGCTGATCACCCAGTCGCCGACGTCTACCACCAGCCCGAGTTCTTCGAGCACCGGAATGAAATCCCCCGGCGGCACCAGCCCGCGACGCGGATGACGCCAGCGCAGCAGGGCTTCGGCGCCGGTCAGGCGTTTACCGTCGCCGCTGAACTGCGGCTGGTAATACAGCACGAATTCATTCTGCTCGAGGGCGTGGCGCAGATCGCTTTCCAGCTCCAGACGCTCCAGCGCACTGGCGTTCATGTCGGCCTGATAGAACTGGAAGTTGTTCTTGCCGCGCTCCTTGGCATGGTACATCGCGGTGTCGGCGTTCTTCATCAGCTGACTGAGTTCGTTGCCGTCCTGCGGGCTCAGGGCGATGCCGATACTGGCGGTGACGAAGAATTCGCGCCCCTCCAGCACGAACGGCCGCACCAGGCTACCGAGAATCTGCTCGGCCACATGGATCGCACGGTTCAGCGCCATCTCGCGGCTGGAGCGGTGTTGCAGCAGCAAAGTGAATTCGTCGCCGCCCATCCGCGCCACGGTGTCGTCATCGTCGACGCAGGCCAGCAGCCGGGTGGCCATGTCCTTGAGCATGCGGTCGCCGGCGGCGTGGCCGAGAGAGTCGTTGATCGGTTTGAAGCGGTCGAGGTCGAGGAACATCAGCACCACCCACGACTTCTGCCGGTCGGCCGATTGCAGCGCAGTGTGCAGGCGATCCTGGAACAGCGTGCGGTTCGGCAGATGGGTCAGGGCGTCGTAGTAGGCGAGGCGGTGAATCCGTTGTTCGCTGGCCTTGCGCTCGCTGATGTCGCTGAAGAAGCACACGTAACTGGCCAGGTCGCCTTCGTCATCGAGCACCGCAGTGATGCCGACCCACGCCGGGTAATGCTCGCCATTGCGGCGCTTGAGCCAGACTTCGCCTTCCCAGGTGCTGTGCTGATGCAATTGCTTGAGCACGTAACGCAGGTGCGCGTCCTGCTGTTCGTCGACGGTGAGCATGTTCGGCAACTGGTCGAGCACTTCGCTCACCGCGTAGCCGCTGACTCGACTGAACGCTTCGTTGGCCTGAACGATGTAACCGGCCGGGTCGGTGATCAGGATCGCCGAAGTCGAATGCTCGAATACCGTGGCCGCCATGCGCAGGTCTTTCTCGGCACGGCGCTGCTGGCTGATGTCGCGACCGACCCCGAGCACGCCTTCGAAGGCGCCGTGTTCGTCCCACACCAGCACCAGGCGCAGTTCGATCGGGATCTTGCGGCCATCGGCGCGCAGGCAGTCGAACAGGAACATCTGGGTCTGTACCTGACTGCGCAGGATTGCCAGTTGTTCGGGCTTGTCCAGGGCTTTGCTGACCCGGTCCATCAGGTGATAGATGCCGCTCAGTTGCTGCGGGTTGGCGATGGTCGACTGCCAGCCATTCTGGAAAATCCATTCGGCGTCGTAACCGAGCACCGCTTGCACCGACGGGCTGACGTAGTTGAGCGACAGCTTGCTGTCGGTGGAGAAAATCACGTCGCTGATGCTTTCGGCGAGCATCCGGTAGCGCTGCTCGCTGTCGCGCAGGGATTCGCTGGCTTCGATCTGCTCGGTGATGTCCTTGGCCACGCCGATGATCCGCGTGACCTGATCGTGCTTGTCCCGGGCCAGCGCCTGTTCGCGGATATCGAAACGCCGCCACTTGCCGTCGCGGTGACGGAAGCGCAACTGACATTGCAGCAACTGGCTGTAACCGGCGTGACGCTGCATCTGCCGCGAGCGGTGGTAATAGTCGGCGTCTTCCGGGTGCAGGAGGATTTCCCAGAAGTACTCGCCCATCTGATGCAGCTCGGTGCGGTTGTAACCGAGGGTCTGGCCGAGGTGGTGGTTGCTGAAAATCATCCGCTGACTGATCACATCCTGCACGTACAGGTGATCCGGCACGGTGCGCACCACGTCCGACCAGAAGCCTTCGCGCTCCAGCAGTGACAGTTCGATCAGTTTGCGGCTGGTGATGTCGTTGATGCTCAGGATCACAGCCTTGTAGTCGTGCTGTTCCTGCGGCAGGCGCAGCACCAGCCACAGGTGCTGGTCGCGGCCATTGATGTCCGGCAACTTGATTTCCAGTTCCAGCTGCTTTTGCTGCTGGAGCACGGCATCGAGCACTTGATTGCCGATGGCGCACTGGCTGTGCGGATGACCGTCGATCAGCAGTTGCCAGGCGTGGTCGCAGGAATTGACGTTAAGCAGTTGCAGCGCCACCTGGTTGACCTCGGTGACCCGCAGCTCCTGGAGCAGTTGCTGGCGCTGTTGCGGCTGGTCGAGCCAGGCCTTGAGCTGGTCGCTGGTCTGTATCTGGGCTTTCTCGAAAACCTGCTTGAGCCCCGAAAGATCGAGCACGCACAGGGCCACACCAGTGCCTTCGAAAATATCCTGATAACGACGACGTCCTTCATGTACCTGACGCTGGCGGCGGCGCATGTTGAGCAACGCGATAAATGGCAACAGCGAGAACGCCAGACCCAGCAGGCATTTGCCGATGAACGCGGGCAGCAATTCTTCCAGTACATGTTGCCGATCGAACAGTCCGCGCAGTTGCCAGTCGCTGCTGCTCAGCGGCACGGTCAGCACGCTGTTGGCCAGATCGTCGGGCGTCAGGGTGCTGGTCTTGGTAGAGGGCAGGGCTTCGTCGCGACTGATGATCTGATGGTTGATGCGGTTTTCCACCAGCCACAAAGGGCGGATGCCGCTGTCACCCTGTTTGGTCAGCGAGGCAAAGAAGGTCGGGGTCAGGCGCAGTGCCCAATAGCCGCGGGTGCTGCCGCTGGCCTGATGCAGCAGCAGATGCACCACCGAGCCGTCGTCGGCATTGCTGAAATAATGGGCCTGGGCGTGGCTGCGGCGGACCAGATCGCTGAGGTAGTCGGCGTCCTGGCTGTCAGTGGCGCTGTCGCTGAGGATTTTTCCGGAGGGGCTGAGCAAGGCCAGGCTGCGCAGGTCCGGCAGCGATTGCTGCAACTTGCGCAGCAGCGCCTGCTGATCGTCGGTGGACTGCGGCTGTTCGACGATCGGTAGCAGATTGAGTGCGATCTGCGCGTTCAGCGACATGTTGAGGCTGACTTGCGAAGCGAGATCGGCGGTGTAGTCGATGGTGTACTGGCGCTGGTTTTTCTGGGTTTCACGCAGTTGATCGAGCAGTTGCCAGAACAGCAACGCCAGCAGTAACAGCACCAAAGTCGCCAGCGCGCCTTTCAATGTCCCACGCAGGGACGAGCCGGGCGCCGGTGGGGTGCTGCTCACAGAAGTAGGCGGAGTGACATTGGACAAGCTGTAATCCTGCGGTTTGGCTGGACTGGCGCGACGTGCACTATAAGCCGGACGCCCAAAGGGCGGCTAGCATGCCTTGAGTTGTGGCGAAGTGCCAGCCCCGCTCGGCTGGACTGCCACCGGTCATTCAGGTAGCTTTGCCGGTTACGCGGGAGCGTTCCAGCTCCTAGAATCAGACTTTTTTCAGCGCGCACGCATTGATCACCATCAAGTGAACGACGCGCATGGTCTGGCCGGGCATCGCCTGCGCTCCAATCATTCATCTGTCACTGACCCAAGGTTCTCCATGGCTCAATACGTCTTCACCATGCATCGGCTGGGCAAAGTTGTTCCGCCGAAGCGGGAAATCCTGAAAAACATTTCTCTGTCCTTCTTCCCGGGCGCCAAGATCGGCGTACTCGGCCTCAACGGTTCGGGTAAGTCCACGCTGCTGAAAATCATGGCCGGCGTCGACACCGAATTCGAAGGCGAAGCGCGCCCGATGCCGGAACTGAACATCGGTTATCTGCCGCAAGAGCCGCAACTCGATCCGACCAAGACCGTGCGTGAAGTGGTCGAGGAAGCGGTCAGCGTGATCAAGGACGCCCAGGCCCGCCTGGACGAGGTCTACGCCGCTTACGCCGATCCGGATGCCGACTTCGACAAGCTGGCCGCCGAACAGGCCAAGCTCGAAGCGATCCTGCAGGCCAGCGACGGTCACAACCTGGAGCGCCAGTTGGAAGTCGCCGCCGATGCGCTGCGTCTGCCGGCCTGGGACGCGAAAGTGGAACACCTGTCCGGTGGTGAAAAACGTCGTGTGGCCCTGTGCCGTCTGCTGCTGTCCGCCCCGGACATGCTGCTGCTCGACGAACCGACCAACCACCTGGACGCCGACTCCGTTGCGTGGCTCGAACACTTCCTGCACGACTTCCCGGGCACTGTGGTAGCGATCACGCACGACCGTTACTTCCTGGACAACGTTGCCGGCTGGATTCTGGAACTCGACCGCGGCGCGGGCATTCCGTACGAAGGCAACTACTCGGGCTGGCTGGAAGCCAAGTCCGATCGTCTGGCGGCCGAATCCAAGCAGCAATCGGCTCACGAAAAAGCCATGAAGGAAGAACTGGAGTGGGTGCGCAAAGGCGCCAAGGCCCGCCAGTCGAAATCCAAGGCTCGTCTGCAGCGCTTCGAAGAAATGCAATCGCAGGAATTCCAGAAGCGTTCGGAAACCAACGAGATATACATCCCGGCCGGTCCGCGCCTGGGCGACAAGGTCATCGAATTCAAGAACGTCACCAAGGGCTACGGCGATCGCGTGTTGATCGACAACCTGTCGTTCTCCATGCCGAAAGGCGCCATCGTCGGCGTGATCGGTGGTAACGGTGCTGGTAAATCGACCCTGTTCCGCATGCTGATGGGCAAGGAGACTCCGGATTCCGGCACCATCGAAGTCGGCGAAACCGTGCAACTGGCCTGCGTTGACCAGAGCCGCGAAGACCTCGACGGCAGCAAGACCGTGTTCCAGCAGATCTCCGACGGTTCCGACCAGATCCGCATCGGCAACTACGAGATCCCGTCGCGTACCTACGTCGGTCGCTTCAACTTCAAGGGCGGCGATCAGCAGAAGTTCGTCAAGGACCTGTCCGGTGGTGAGCGCGGTCGTCTGCATCTGGCGCTGACCCTGAAGGAGGGCGGCAACGTCCTGCTACTCGACGAACCGTCCAACGACCTCGACGTTGAAACCCTGCGTTCCCTGGAAGAAGCCCTGCTGGACTTCCCGGGCGCTGCCATTGTGATCTCTCACGATCGGTGGTTCCTTGACCGCGTCGCGACGCACATCCTGGCGTACGAAGACGACTCGCAAGCGGTGTTCTTCGAAGGCAACTACACCGAGTACGAAGCCGATCGCAAAAAGCGTCTCGGCGAAGCAGCGGCCCAGCCACACCGGGTACGCCACAAGAAACTGGCCTGATCACAGGTTGGTTGCATGAAAAAGCGGAGCCTTCGGGCTTCGCTTTTTTTTGCCTGAAATTCAGACTGATTTATAGCGTGTGTACTATTTGTTTTCATAAATGCGACATTTTTGTCTGTTGCTGTGTACATGTCGTTTGTTACAGTCCGGCTCAATCTCTTCCAACGACAACAAATTTGCCGAGACTTTTCCCATGATCGAATCCGTCGAATCCTTCCTCGCCCGTCTGAAAAAACGCGATCCGGATCAACCCGAATTCCACCAGGCCGTCGAAGAAGTCCTGCGCAGCCTGTGGCCGTTTCTCGAAGCCCATCCGCACTATCTGACCTCGGGAATTCTGGAGCGCATCTGCGAGCCGGAGCGGGCGGTGGTGTTCCGCGTGTCGTGGGTCGACGATCAGGGCAAGGTGCAGGTCAATCGCGGATTCCGCATCCAGATGAACAGCGCCATCGGCCCGTACAAGGGCGGTTTGCGCTTCCATCCTTCGGTGAATATGGGCGTGCTGAAATTCCTCGCCTTCGAACAGACCTTCAAGAACTCCCTGACTTCGTTGCCCATGGGCGGCGGCAAGGGCGGTTCGGACTTCGATCCGAAGGGCAAGAGCGACGCCGAAGTCATGCGTTTCTGCCAGGCATTCATGAGTGAGTTGTACCGCCACATCGGTGCCGACGTGGATGTGCCGGCCGGCGATATCGGTGTCGGCGCACGGGAGATCGGTTTCCTGTTCGGCCAGTACAAACGCCTGAGCAACCAGTTCACCAGCGTGCTGACCGGCAAGGGCATGACCTACGGCGGCAGCCTGATCCGCCCGGAAGCCACCGGTTTCGGTTGCGTGTATTTCGCCGAAGAAATGCTCAAGCGTCGCGAGCAGACCGTCGAAGGCAAGCGCGTGGCGATCTCCGGTTCCGGCAACGTTGCCCAGTACGCGGCCCGCAAAGTGATGGATCTGGGCGGCAAGGTGATTTCCCTGTCCGATTCCGAAGGCACGTTGTACTGCGAGGCAGGCCTGAGCGAAGAACAGTGGCTGGCGCTGCTGGAACTGAAGAACGTCAAGCGCGGGCGGATCAGCGAACTGGCGGCGGCATTCGGCCTGGAGTTCCGCGCCGGTCAGTTGCCATGGTCGTTGCCGTGCGACATCGCACTGCCATGCGCCACCCAGAACGAACTCGACGCCGAAGCCGCCCGCACCTTGCTGCGTAACGGCTGCGTGTGTGTGGCCGAAGGCGCGAACATGCCGACCACCCTTGAGGCTGTGGATATCTTTATCGAGGCCGGCATCCTGTTCGCGCCGGGCAAGGCATCGAATGCCGGCGGCGTGGCGGTCAGCGGTCTGGAGATGTCGCAGAACGCCATGCGCCTGCTGTGGACGGCGGGCGAGGTGGACAGCAAGCTGCACGCGATCATGCAGTCGATCCACCACGCTTGCGTGCATTACGGTGAGGAAAACGGGCGGATCAACTACGTCAAAGGCGCGAACATCGCCGGCTTCGTCAAAGTCGCCGACGCGATGCTGGCGCAAGGCGTGGTTTAAGGCAGATCGATGCGGATCACTTCGATCAGTTGATTGCCGGCCGGGCGCTGCCACAGCACTTCGTCGTTGAGCCGGGCGCCGAGCAGTGCGCGGCCCAGCGGTGAGGCCCAGTTGATCAGGCCGTTGGCTGCATCGGCCTGATCTTCACCGACCAGTTGCACACGGCGCTCGGTGGCGTGTTCATCGGCGTATGTCACCCAGCTGCCGATCTGCACCTTGTCGGTCGAGGTCGGGGCGAGCGCGACCTGGGCGCTGCCGACCCGCTGATTGAAATAACGCAAATCCCGTTCGAGATCGGCCAGGCGCTGTTTGTCGGCCTGCTCGCCCATGGCCGCCTGTTCAGCATGCAGGGTTTGCAGTTCGGCGACTTTCGCCTGCAACTGGGCAAGCCCCTGTGGCGTGACGTAATTGGGCTGAGTGCTGACCTGCCGTTCGACCGGCTGGTCGGCCTGCGCGGCGGCATTGTCTTCGTTGACGAAAGCACGGCTCATGGTGACCTCCTGTGACAACCGTTGGGCCATGGTCGCAGGCAATGAGTTTCACTGGATGTCTGGAAACGACCTACTGCGAGCGATAAGCCCGCGCGGCGCCCTGATCCTTCTGTTGCTGCCAGGCCCGTTCGCGCTCGTCCCAATGTTCGTTGCGATAGTCTTCGCGGTCCTTGTTTTCCAGCATCGCCTGACACTGACGGAAGCCGTCGCTCCAGCCTTCGGCGTATTGTTTGTCCTTGAGATAGCGCGGCACGTTCTTGCGAAACTCGCCACTGATCGAACCGGCCGCCTGGCGGCCGCTGATGCAACCGTCATCGAAACCGTCGGCGAACGCCGGTGGGTAACCCTTGGCGATCAGGTCTTCGTGGGTGCTCTGACAGCCACCCAGCAACAGCAACACGCCCGCAAAAACCGCACACCGCCACATCACACTCTCCCGCGCCGTTATCCGGCTGATAGGGAAAGTCTAGAAGCGGATTCGTCGATGAGGCGTGAAAGAAAGATCAAAACCTCAGTAGTGATACCACTTCACCTCAAGCATCACTTCGGTCTCCGGCGTTGCCAGATGGCTGAACTCACGCTGGGCGCTGAGGCGCAGGCCGAGGTTGCGGGATAACTCCCACTGCTGGTTCAGGCTCAGGCTGCGGCGCACTTCGCCATTGAAGAAGTAATCGCCCTTGGCCTCCACACTGAGATTGCCCAACGGGTTTTTCCACAGCACACCGGTATTGAAACCACCTGCGGGGGAAACGAACCCGGCGAAATCATTGTTGTGTTCAACACGCACGGTGCCGAGCGCAAACCCCAGTACATCATCACCCAGCGCCCAAGTGCCGCCACCGCCACCGTTGACATGGCTGACCAGGGTTTCGTCGTCATGCTTGCCCGGCACTCGCTCCAGACCGCCGGTGACTTGCCACGACAGCGGCTGCAACAGCGCATTGCGCGGCGTCAGCGAGCGGATGGTTGCCAGATCCAGCTGCTGGAACTGCCAGTGATTGCCTTCGTACTGGCGCAGCTTCATTTGCAGGATTTCGATCTGCGCGCCGAGGGGGAAACTCTCGGCGTTGTCGTTGAGATCGTGGTAGGCCATACGCAAGCCGTACTCGCCGAATGCGCGGTCACCGCGAGTGCCGAGACCGGCCTGCCAGGTGCGGGATTCGTGGCCGTCTTCGGGCAGACCCGGCTGCGGGATTTGCAGCTCCGGTGCCGGGTTCTTGTTGATTGCCCGCAGCAGTTCGAAACTGCGCTGCGCTCGCTGTGGATCACGCTCCTGGCCGTTGGCGCGGTAGCGTTCCAGCCGATACGCGGCGTCGATGATCAGCGCCTGCCGGTCGCGGGGCAGGGACTTGAAGGCCGGATCCTGTAATTGCTGTTGGTCGGCGCTGACTTTCAGCACCTGGTCCTGTTCCTCGCCGGTCAGGGGCTCGGCGCGGCTGAGCAATTCACGCTCGCGGGACGGGCGGTATTCGATGTGCTCCACCAGTCCGGCTTCCTTCACCGCTTTGACCGTGTCGGTGGGGATCGCGGTCAGCGGGAATTGCTCGGTCAGGCGCAGACTCGGACGCGCGACCTGCAACAGTTCGAGCAGGCGATAGGAGCAGTTTTCATCGAAGAAAAAGTAGTCGAACTGGATCTGCTTCAGCTCCCACACATGCTCGACCATCCGTGCGGTTTCGGCTTGCGTCAGGTTGAGCCGGTATTCCCACAGGTCGCGGTTTTCCAAGCTGCGGTATTCCGAGAGTTTTTCCTGATATGGCACCAGCGCGAACAGTCCCGGATATCCGCCCATCAGGCCTTTCCAGGCATACAGGATGCTGTTGTCCGAACCTTCGATGTAGGCGCCGAAGTTGATCGCGTAGCTGAGCAGCGAGGTCTTGTCGCTTTGCACGTCAGCCTGGTCGATGCGCAGCAGGGTGTGACCGAACATCGACGACGGGCTGTTGAGGTAGGCCGCCGGGAAAATCATCACCGCGCTGTGAGGCGAGACGTCCTTGAACCATTTCTTGAAGTCGGTGCAGTCCGGCGTTGGCAGGTCGCTCAGGTTGAGTTGATCTTTCAGCCAGCGCGTGCGCGCCGGGTAGACGCACTGCGCGTGTTGCTCGCCGAGACTGGCCGGGGCGTACAGCGCCTGGACGGTGGCGGCCAGTTCGTGGTCGGGGTGCTCGTTGCCGTCGGGGGCGAGGAAGAACTTCTTGTCGCTGACGTAACTGCGCCAGCCGCCGAGTTTGGCGGTTTCGTAGTGGCCGAGGGAAATCCAGAAGCGATCGTTGGCCAGTTGCTGCAAACGTTGAGGGTCGATGTGGGGCGCGGCGGACAGCGGGGCGCAGACACACAGCGCCAGCCAGGCAAGGCGTTTGAGCATAGGTGGCAACTTAAGTCGAAAGAAACAAAAGACCCAAGGAGGGGCGGGCCGAAAAAACAAAACCCGCTTCCCGAAAGAAGCGGGTGGGGTCGAGCTTAAGCCTGAGTCGCGTACTTGGCCAGACGAGGGTCTGCTTTCAGGACGGCCAGGGTGTTGGTATGCACGTCTTCGGCGGTCACGTCAGCCTTGCTGAAGATCTGCTGGAAGTGCTCGTGAGTGACGGCGGCGAAGTGCGCACGGTCTTCCGGCGCCACGCCCAGTACCACGGCATAGGTCGTCAGCGCTTCGCCGTTGCCTTTTGCCATGTCTTCGGACAGCTCGTTCATCATGCCATTCATGGCAAACCAGGATTTGCCGCCATAGGTCAGCGACGCGTTGGTGGAGCAACCGTTGGTGCCGGAAGTCATGCCGAACGTCGCGTTGCCGGAGGTGCCGTTAGTGGTGGATGCCAGGAAGTGAGCCGGGGTGCCACGCTGACCTTCGAACAGCATGTTGCCCCAACCGCAATCCGGACCGCCTGGCGCCTGAGCCATGGCGTTGAGTGATACAACGGTGAAGAGAGTACCGAGAAGAATCCGTTTCATAGCTTTGTTCTCTTTGTGTGCATACCAATGGACAGGGTTCTGGCCCCGCTCTCTACCGAAAAACGCCGCTTGGCGATTTTTCGTACAGACCTTGTGGCGCCAGTGGGCCGGTATTAGTTCCAGCCGCGCAGTTTGGAGTTTAGGCACGTTCCGGCGGTTCCGTGATTTTTTGCACAATATTTGGAATAAACCCCGGTTCCATGGGCCCGGCCGCGGGGTTGGCCGGTTGTCTATGCTTTGTCGTGTGGCGCGCCTTGCCAGTGGGGCACGGGCAGCGCCAGAATGCCGCTATCTGCCCCGCCTGATTGTTAAGGAAGCCCGATGCCTGATCCTGTTGCTGCCAGCTTGCGTCTAGCGCCCGAAGCGCTGACCCGTCCGTTTTCCGCTGAACAGTTCAGCTTCACTACCACCAATGATCTGGAGCCCTTTCGCGGTGTGCTTGGCCAGGAACGTGCGGTCGAAGCCTTGCAGTTCGGTGTGGCCATGCCACGCCCCGGTTACAACGTATTCGTCATGGGCGAGCCCGGCACCGGCCGTTTCTCGTTCGTCAAACGCTACCTGAAGGCCGAAGGCAAGCGCCTGCAGACCCCGGCGGACTGGGTCTATGTCAACAATTTCGATGAACCGCGCGAACCTCGCGCCCTGGAGTTGCCGTCGGGCACTGCCGCTGCGTTCATCGGTGACATCAACGGCTTGATCGACAACTTGCTGTCGACTTTTCCCGCCGTGTTCGAACACCCGTCCTACCAGCAGAAGAAAAGTGCCATCGACCGCGCCTTCAACCAGCGCTACGACAAGGCGCTGGACATCATCGAGCGTCTGGCCCTGGAAAAAGACGTCGCCCTTTACCGCGACAGCAGCAACATCGCGTTCACGCCGATGCTCGAAGGCAAGGCGCTGGACGAGGCCGAATTCGCCCAACTGCCGGAAGCCGAGCGCGAGCGTTTCCACGAGGACATTTCCGGCCTCGAAGAACGCTTGAACGAAGAACTCGCGAGCCTGCCGCAATGGAAGCGCGAGTCGAGCAATCAGTTGCGCCAGCTCAACGAAGAAACCATCACGTTGGCCCTGCAACCATTGCTTTCGCCGCTGTCGGAAAAGTACGCGGAAAACGCGGCGGTCTGCGGTTACCTGCAAGCCGTGCAGGTTTACCTGCTGAAAACCGTGGTCGAGCAACTGGTCGATGACAGCAAGACCGATGCGGTCGCACGCAAGCTGCTGGAAGAGCAATACGCGCCGAGTCTGGTGGTCGGGCATCCGAGCAGCGGCGGTGCGCCGGTGGTGTTCGAGCCGCATCCGACGTATGAAAACCTGTTCGGTCGTATCGAATACACCACCGATCAGGGTGCGCTCTACACCACGTATCGCCAGTTGCGTCCGGGTGCGCTGCACCGCGCCAACGGTGGTTTCCTGATCCTTGAAGCGGAAAAAATGCTCGGCGAGCCGTTCGTGTGGGATGCGCTCAAGCGCGCCCTGCAATCGCGCAAGCTGAAAATGGAATCGCCACTGGGCGAGATGGGCCGTTTCGCTACCGTGACGCTCAATCCGCAGTTCATTCCGTTGAATGTCAAAGTCATCATCATCGGTGCGCGGTCGCTGTATTACACGTTGCAGGATCTCGATCCGGACTTCCAGGAGATGTTCCGCGTCCTGGTGGATTTCGACGAAGACATCCCGATGGTCGACGAAAGCCTGGAGCAGTTCGCCCAGTTGCTGAAAACCCGTACTTCGGAAGAAGGCATGGCGCCGCTGACCGCCGACGCGGTGGCGCGTCTGGCGACCTACAGTGCGCGTCTGGCCGAGCACCAGGGGCGTTTGTCGGCGCGGATCGGCGATCTGTTCCAGCTGGTCAGCGAGGCGGATTTCATTCGGCATCTGGCCAACGATGAAATGACCGACGCCGGCCACATCGAGCGCGCCCTGAAGGCCAAGGCCACTCGCACCGGGCGGGTGTCGGCGCGAATTCTCGACGACATGCTGGCGGGGATCATCCTGATCGACACCGATGGCGCGGCGGTCGGCAAGTGCAACGGCCTGACCGTGCTCGAAGTCGGCGACTCGGCGTTCGGTGTGCCGGCGCGGATTTCCGCCACGGTGTACCCGGGCGGCAGCGGCATCGTCGACATCGAGCGTGAGGTCAACCTCGGTCAGCCGATCCACTCCAAGGGCGTGATGATCCTCACCGGGTATCTGGGCAGCCGTTACGCCCAGGAATTCCCGCTGGCGATTTCCGCGAGCATCGCGCTGGAGCAATCCTACGGTTACGTCGATGGCGACAGTGCGTCCCTGGGCGAGGCCTGCACGCTGATTTCGGCCTTGTCGAAAACCCCGCTCAAGCAATGCTTTGCGATCACCGGTTCGATCAACCAGTTCGGTGAAGTGCAGGCGGTGGGCGGGGTCAACGAGAAGATCGAAGGCTTCTTCCGCCTCTGCGAAGCACGCGGGCTGACGGGCGAGCAGGGCGCGATCATTCCGCAAGCCAACGTGGCCACGCTGATGCTTGATGAAAAGGTGTTGGCGGCGGTGCGCGCAGGGCAGTTCCACGTTTACGCGGTGCGTCAGGCGGACGAAGCGTTGAGCCTGCTGGTGGGCGAGCCTGCCGGTGAGCCGAACGAAGAGGGCGAATTCCCGGAAGGTAGCGTCAACGCACGGGTGGTGGAGCGTCTGCGGGTGATTGCCGAGATGATCAGCGAAGAAGACCTGAAAGAAGCCGAGAAAGAACTGGCGCAGGAGGCGCTGGTCGAGGCCAAACCAGCTTAAGTCAGGCTGCAGTCAAAAAAATGGGAGCCTTGTGCTCCCATTTTGTTTTGTCGCGAACGTCGGCAAAAGTGCCATCACTCTGGCGTCAATATTCACACAATGACCATTCGGCGCCTTCTGGTTCTGTGCGGCTTGCGCAGCGGACTTTTCTTCTATTCTCTGCTCAAGGACATCGACAGTATCACGGGATCGAAACAGCCCTTCAGCAAGGGCTGAACACCGGCTTTACCGAGGGTCGCCGCCATGTCGCGCAACCTCTGCCTCACCCGTCAGTGCCTGGGTCTCGTGACCCGTATCGAATGCGCCATCAAGCCGTTGGCCGGCGATAACGGCATGTGGACATTGCTCTTCGCCGCCGGCATGGCCGGTGAACAACCTTCCGCCATCAAGGCTCAGGGCCCGTTTCATGGGCCGATCGCCGCCGAATCGATCCTCGATACCATCGTCGAAAGCCTGACGATGCACGGCTACGAGCTGGCCAATGATCCGCAGATCTGGTCTTTGCACCTGCAAGCCCAGCTACGGCAGATCAACGGTGGACGTGGGCGCAGCATCGGCGTTTTTGACCACTAGCTAGCGCCGATCATGGCGCAGCACCTTGTGTGTGGGCCTTGTCGAGTTTGACCTCAAAGCCGTACTGCACGGTGGCGAGGTCGGTTCGCTGATAGGTTTCCACGTGCGTCGGGCGGCCGTAGAAATAATGCACGCCGAACAGCGCCGGGCCTTCTGCGCTCGTGTCGTGGCTGACCGAAAGAATCTGTTTCAGGTAGTTGCCACTGTCGTCCTTGACGAAGAATCGCCATTCGTTGGCCGGGAACAGTTTCAGATCCACCACCAGTGCGTTGTTCCTGATTTCCAGGCCTTTGGGCAACGCCTTGGCTTCGAAGGCCTGCTTCTCCACCGTGGCCAGAAACAGCGGCATCGAGCCGACGGCAATCGCCGGGGTTTCCGGGAACAGGTTCAAGTCATAGGTGATGGTCGCTTGCAACGGATCCACCTGATACGCCTCGGCCGGCAATTCGATCGGTTCGTCCAGCTTGCCGTTGTGTTTTTCAGTGAAGAACGTCACCGGGCTTTCGCCGGGGGCCAGGTCGTCGCCCAGCAGTTCGTCATTGAAGGTTTTGCGGTGATCGAACTCGATGCGCGCGGCACTGGGCTCCTCCACTGACTGGCGGATATGGATGCTTTTTTTCAGCTCGTCCTCGGTCAGTGACGCACCTTTGAGCCAGTTGGGCGCCTGGTCGTCGTAGACGGTGATCGCCAGATCCAGCGGTTGCACGGTTTTCGCCGTGGTGTGCGAGTCGAACTCGCGGACCGGCAGGTCCAGTGGCTTACGGGTGACGGTGGCTTCGGAAAAGTCCAGAACGCTGACTTCGAGGGTATCGATCGGGCCGTTGAAGTACACCTTGTTGTAGCGGCGCGGATGCTGTTGCTCGAAGGCGTGCTGATCGTCGTTCAGCTGTTTTTCCAGTGCTTCGCTCCAGGCTTTTTGCTGTTGCAGGTGCACCAGTTGTTTTTGATAGAAGCCGACCTGCTCGGGGCTCTCGTTGATGGCGCCGGCGCGCACCAGGTACTGGCCGGTCGTGTCGCGGGCCTGGACGATCAGCGGATTGAGCGGGGTGTTGGCGACTTCCGGGGCTAGCGGCAGGCTGTTGCTGAACTCGACTTCGGCGTAGTTCTTTTCCAGCTTCAGCAGGGTCACGCTGAGGTTGGCGTCGGTTCGGGTCTGGCCAATGTCCTTTTTGCCCAGGTCGAAACTGTGCAGGCGTTTCGGGGCGATGACTTCAACCTGGCCTTGCAGGCTCACGGGGCGCGGCCGAGTTTTCTTGTCGACATCCAGGCCTTCGATGAACGGGTAGGTCACGGTCAGGTCATCGGGGTTGGTGACGTTGGAACTGGACGGGCTCAACTGAATGCCCGGATCGGTTTCCGACCATTCCGGCTGGTAGGTGATCACCCGCTTGTTGCTCAGGGTCACCGATTGCCATTCCACGCCGTGGGGGAACAGGAACCCGCCGGGAATGTTGAGGTTGAAGGGGAACACCGGTTGCAGGTCGGTGAGGTAGTCGGAGCTGGCATCCTTGTGCAGCACGAACAGGCCGTTGATGAAGGTGTCGACCAGCGCCTGAGGCGTCGGGTAATGCTTGAGTACACCGAGGGCGTCTTCGCCGTATTCGGTTCTGGGCGGTTTGTTGTCGAGTCGTTGCTGCGCGCGCTCCAGCAGCAGTAACGAGCCGCCAAGTTCGGTCACGGCATCCTTGAGTTTCGGGTCGGTGATCGCGTCCAGGGACTGTTCGAACTGTGCAGTCTTTTCTTCGAGGCTGAGCGGGTGTTTTTCCTCACCGGGCGAGCAGCCGCCGATCATCAGGGCGAAGCAAATTCCGGCAGTCGTTAACGGCAATCGCACATCCATTTCCAGTCGTCCTGTCCACTGTCGCTGGGCTGTCAATGGTTTGGACACTAGCAGAAAAACTTTGTCACACACACGCAGGTAGCGGATTTCCGGGCGGTTTCTGGCTGTCATGGGGGACTGGTATACTCGCCGCCGATTACAACCCCCCTTGTGTGAGAGTCAATGGAACGCTTTATCGAAAATGCAATGTACGCCTCGCGCTGGCTGCTGGCGCCGATCTATATCGGGCTGTCTCTCGGGCTGCTGGCGCTGGCATTGAAATTCTTCCAGGAAGTGTTTCATGTCATTCCCAACGTGTTCTCCATGGCCGAGTCCGAGCTGATTCTGGTGCTGCTGTCGCTGATCGACATGGCGCTGGTGGGCGGTTTGCTGGTGATGGTGATGATTTCCGGCTACGAGAACTTCGTGTCCGAGCTGAACATCGACGAAGGCAAAGAGAAGCTCAGCTGGCTGGGCACCATGGACTCCTCGTCGCTGAAAATGAAAGTGGCGGCGTCGATCGTGGCGATTTCCTCGATCCATCTGCTGCGGATCTTCATGGATGCCAAGAACGTCGATCCCGAGCATCTGATGTGGTACGTGATCATCCACATGACTTTCGTGATCTCGGCGTTTGCCATGGGTTATCTGGACAAACTCACCAAGCACTGATGAGTTGTCAAAGGCTGTAACAAAACCGCCCGTCTGTTGCGAAACAGACGGGCGGTGTCGTTTATGGCTTGTGCTTTGTAGCGCCGAAGCATATCCCTGTAGGCGTCCCGGCTCGCCACTGCGTGAGGTGCGTTCATGAACCTGCAAGAATTGAATGCGTTTGCCATCGCCAAGAAGGTCGATGAGTTGAACCTGATCTCCATGGAGGGCGGCATTTATCTGCTGGAGGCGCGCATGCATGGCGCGGCGTACCCGCTGAGTGATCCACAGGGCAAGATGCTGATGTTGCGCTCGGTGGAGCATGCGCGGGATGTGCTGCACAGCTTTCCGGTGCTGCCGTTCAATCTCGTTCACACCTCGGTGCACGATGAAATGTGCGGTCTGGGCGCCAGCGGTGAAGAAAGCCTGAAAGTCCCGCTGGCCTGGCGCTCGGCACTGTAGGCCCGAGGGTCTGATCAATGCCGGAACAACTGTGCTAGTCTGCTCGCCCTTTTGGTTCCGGGCGCGCCGGGACGCGCTGTGCACGCACGGCATGTCCTGAGGCCGTCCGCACAGCGGAGCAGTGTCATGTCCGAAGTAAATCTGTCCACCGACGAAACCCGCGTCAGCTACGGTATCGGCCGTCAGCTGGGTGACCAGCTGCGCGACAACCCGCCACCGGGTGTCAGCCTGGAGGCCATCCTGGCCGGTCTGACCGACGCATTCGCCGGCAAGCCAAGCCGTGTGGGTCAGGACGAATTGTCCGCCAGCTTCAAAGTGATCCGCGAGATCATGCAAGCCGAAGCCGCTGCCAAGGCTGAAGCCGCCGCTGGCGAAGGTCGTGCGTTCCTGGCTGAAAACGCCAAGAAAGACGGCATCACCACCCTGGCTTCCGGTCTGCAATTCGAAGTGCTGACTCAGGGCGAAGGCGCCAAGCCATCCCGTGAAGACACCGTGCGTACTCACTACCACGGCACGCTGATCGACGGCACCGTGTTCGACAGCTCCTACGAGCGTGGCCAGCCTGCTGAATTCCCGGTTGGCGGCGTGATCGCCGGCTGGACCGAAGCCCTGCAACTGATGAATGCCGGCAGCAAATGGCGTCTGTACGTGCCGAGCGAACTGGCTTACGGCGCTCAAGGCGTTGGCAGCATCCCGCCGCACAGCGTTCTGGTGTTCGACGTCGAGCTGCTCGACGTTCTGTAATCCCGTTACCCTGCACAAGCGTGGCTTGTGCAGGGTTTCTCCGCCGTTCTCATACTTCGATCTTGTGATGCAGCTCACTGGTCGGGCGCAATGCCCGGGCATAGCAGAACAGGAACAGATTGCGCACCAGCTCCTTGAGCACCAGCGGTTCGCTGGAACTCAGGCCACTGACGTCCAGATCCCCTTGATCCTGCAACTCGTGCAGGGCTTCTTCTTCCAGTACCGCGCAGACTTCACCGGTTTCCCGATGCAGGATCCTGAGGTAAGGGTGTGGGCGATCCAGCCAGGCATCGATCAAATAAGTCATGGTTCTCGTCTCCATTGAAAGGGTTTCAATGAGAATAATTCTTATTCGTCAAATAGCAAGCGTCTATTGGCGGTTTGTGATTTTTTGCGGGTAAAGATTGCGTAAGGTCAAAACGACTGGCGTTTGGCTACTGCGTGGATTTGCTGGCGAGGCGGAGGGGAGGGCGAAGCTCCATCCCGCGGCGGGCGCGGGATGGAAGACAGCATATTCAGACTTTTCTGACGAACTCGGATTTGAGTTTCATCGGGCCGATGCCGTCGATCTTGCAGTCAATGTCGTGGTCGCCGTCACACAGGCGGATGTTCTTGACCTTGGTGCCGACCTTGACCACCAGCGAGGTGCCCTTGACCTTCAGGTCCTTGATCACGGTGATGGTATCGCCGTCCTGCAGGACGTTGCCGACCGAGTCTTTCTTCACGGCATCATCGGACGCCACTTCGGCTTCGCCGCCGGCAGACCACTCGTGGGCGCACTCCGGGCATACCAGTTGGGTGCCGTCTTCGTAGGTGTATTCGGAATTGCATTTCGGGCAGGGTGGCAACGTGCTCACTAAGGCTCCTTGGAGAGGGGGTCGTTAAAAGTCGCACATTGTATAAGGTTTTAGCTGCAGATGGCAGGCAACAAAAAACCGCAGGCTCCGACGGAGGCTGCGGTTTTTTGATGATGCGGCGTTGATCAGTGCGTGCGGGCGACCGCGAACTCGCTCAGCTCAACCAGTGCATCGCGGTATTCGCTGGCCGGCAGCGTTTCGAGGCACTTGATCGCACGGGCCACATAGTCACGGGCCAGCTGTGCGGTGTATTCCAGCGAACCGGATGCTTCCACGGCGATGCGGATGCTTTCCAGGTCTTCGATCCCGCCTTTCTGGATCGCCTGGCGTACCAGTGCGGCTTGCTCCGGCGTGCCTTCGCGCATGGTGTAGATCAGCGGCAGGGTCGGCTTGCCTTCGGCCAGATCGTCACCGACGTTCTTGCCCAGGGTTTCGGCGTCGCCCTTGTAGTCGAGCAGGTCGTCGACCAGTTGGAACGCCACGCCCAGGTGATCACCGAAGGTGCGCAGGGCTTCGCTCTGCTCGGCGGTCGCACCGGCCAGTGCCGCGGCGCTGTGGGTCGACGCTTCGAAAAGCATCGCGGTCTTGCCGCGGATGACTTCCATGTAGGTTTCTTCGGTGGTGCTGGCGTCGCGAACCTTGGACAACTGCAGCACTTCGCCTTCGGCGATGATGCGCGTGGCCTGGGACAGGATCTTCATCACCGGCATCGAACCCAGTTCGACCATCATTTCGAACGAGCGCGAGTACAGGAAATCGCCGACCAGCACGCTTGGGGCGTTGCCCCACATGGCGTTGGCGGTCGAACGGCCACGGCGCATGCCGGACATGTCGACCACGTCGTCATGCAGCAGGGTGGCGGTGTGCAGGAATTCGATGGTGGCGGCCAGCAGGCGCATGTCGTCGCCTTCGCGACCCAGGGCCTTGCCACACAGCAGCACCAATAAAGGACGCAGGCGTTTTCCGCCGGCCGACGTGATGTAATCGCCGATTTTCGATACCAGCGGCACTCGGGAAGTCAGCTGCTTCTTGATGATGCCGTCGACGGCGCTAAAATCGTCCGCCACCGCGCGGTAGAAAGCTTGGGGTTGCATCAGCGACAGGTGCTCCAGAAGGGTTGCGCGGCATGCTAGGACCCACGTCCGGGCCTGTCAAGGCGCGATGGACGGCCACTTGCATGACTCTTGTAGCTTGCGTACAATCGCGCACCCTGAACTTCCTGGGCAGCACCTGCCTTACGCAATTGCAATCGGGCCTCCAGCCCAATGCAGCCATGCCAGCCAATACCTCTTCTTATAAAGAGCTGGGTGAGCAGGATTATCGGAGAAATACCATGTCTTATGCAGTAATCGTTACTGGTGGCAAGCAGTACAAAGTTGCACCAGGTGAATACCTGAAGATCGAAAAACTGGAAGTCGCTACTGGCGAATCCGTAACTTTTGATCGCGTTCTGTTGGTTGCCAATGGCGACGACGTGAATATCGGCGCTCCAGTTGTTGCTGGCGCTACCGTTGTGGCTGAAGTGATCTCCCAAGGTCGTCACGATAAAGTTCGCATCATCAAGTTCCGTCGTCGTAAGCACCACATGAAGCGTATGGGCCACCGCCAGTGGTACACCGAGATCAAAATCACCGGTATTCAGGCTTAATTTCAGCCTAATTCCTCACTAGGAGAATTGACTCATGGCACACAAAAAAGCTGGTGGTAGTACCCGTAACGGTCGCGACTCAGAAGCCAAACGCCTTGGCGTGAAGATGTATGGCGGCCAGGTCATCAAGGCCGGCAACATCATCGTGCGTCAGCGCGGCACCCAATTCCACGCTGGTTACGGCGTTGGCATGGGTAAAGATCACACCCTCTTCGCGAAAATCGAAGGCGTGATCAAGTTTGAAGTAAAAGGCGCCTTCGGTCGTCGTTACGTGAGCGTAATCGCAGCCTAACTGCGAGAGTGCTGGAGAAGCCCTGTCTTGCGACGGGGCTTTTTCGTTTGTGGGGTGAGTCTCTTGCAAAGCTGTTTGTATGGGCTGCCGGCGTGCGATGCAGGTCGTGGATTGGGGTCGCTGCGCTCATTTTTGCAAGAGTCTTATGTCTTGATTGTTTTTCGGCTCGTCCGTACGGCGAGAGGCGTTGGTTATGAAGTTTGTTGATGAAGTATCGATTCGCGTAAAAGCTGGCGACGGTGGCAATGGCGCCATGAGTTTCCGTCGGGAAAAATTCATTGAAAACGGTGGCCCGAACGGCGGTGACGGCGGTGACGGCGGTTCCATCTTCATGATGGCCGACGAAAACCTGAATACCCTGGTGGACTACCGCTACACCCGGCATTTCGACGCCGAGCGTGGTTCCAACGGCGGCAGCACCGACTGCACCGGCAAGAAGGGTGAAGACTTGATCCTGCGCGTGCCGGTCGGCACCACGGTGATTGACTCCGCCACCCAGGAAGTCATCGGTGACCTGACCAAGGCCGGTCAGAAACTGATGGTGGTTCAGGGCGGCTGGCACGGTCTGGGCAACACTCGTTTCAAATCCAGTACCAACCGTGCGCCGCGTCAGACCACGCCGGGCAAGCCGGGCGAGCAGCGCGACCTGAAACTGGAAATGAAGGTTCTGGCCGACGTCGGTCTGCTGGGCCTGCCGAACGCCGGTAAAAGTACCTTTATCCGTTCGGTATCGGCTGCCAAGCCGAAAGTCGCCGATTACCCGTTCACCACGCTGGTGCCAAACCTGGGTGTGGTCAGCGTCGATCGCTGGAAAAGCTTCGTCATCGCCGACATTCCGGGTCTGATCGAAGGTGCTTCCGACGGTGCCGGTCTCGGTATCCGTTTCCTCAAGCACTTGGCGCGTACCCGTCTGCTGCTGCACCTCGTGGACATGGCGCCGCTGGATGAAGCCAGTGCACCGGATGCTGCTGAAGTGATCGTCAACGAGCTGATCAAGTTCAGCCCGTCGCTGGCCGAGCGTGATCGCTGGCTGGTGCTGAACAAGTGCGACCAGATCCTTGAAGAAGAGCACGATGCTCGCGTCAAGGAAATCGTCGATCGTCTGGAATGGACCGGTCCGGTCTATGTGATCTCGGCCATCTCCAAGCTGGGTACCGAGCGTCTTTGCCACGACATCATGCGTTACATGGAAGATCGTGCCGATCGCCTGGCCAATGACCCGGCCTACAAGGAAGAGCTGGCCGATCTCGATCAGCGCATCGAAGACGAAGCCCGTGCTCAGTTGCAGGCGCTGGATGACAAGCGTGCCCTGCGTCGCAGCGGCGTGAAGTCGGTCCATGATATCGGCGACGATGACTGGGACGAAGAAGATGTGGATGACGAAGACGGTCCGGAAATCATTTACGTGCGTGACTGATTCGTTGAAGTAAACTTAAGCGCCGCTCAATCGAGCGGCGTTTTAGTATCTGGAAATCGATCGTTGGTCACGAATAACCACGAATAACGTCACGGGCAGCGCTGGGTCGCGCTGCCCTCAAGCTAAGGTTGAAGATGATGCGGAGCAAAGTGACAGGTGCGCAGCGTTGGGTCGTGAAGATCGGCAGCGCTTTGCTGACAGCGGATGGCAAGGGGCTTGATCGCGCGGCAATGGGTGTCTGGGTCGAGCAGATGGTGGCCTTGCATGAGGCTGGCGTCGAGTTGGTGCTGGTGTCCTCCGGGGCGGTGGCGGCCGGCATGAGCCGCTTGGGCTGGACCGCACGACCCAGTGCGATGCACGAGCTCCAGGCCGCTGCTGCAATCGGTCAGATGGGCTTGGTGCAGGCCTGGGAATCGAGCTTTGCCGAGCATGGCCGGCACACCGCGCAGATTCTCCTGACTCACGACGACCTGTCCGATCGCAAGCGCTACCTGAACGCCCGCAGCACCTTGCGTGCGCTGGTCGAGCTGAAGGTCATCCCGGTGATCAACGAAAACGACACTGTGGTCACCGACGAAATCCGTTTCGGCGACAACGACACGCTCGCTGCGCTGGTGGCCAACCTGGTCGAGGCTGATCTGCTGGTGATCCTGACGGATCGCGACGGCATGTTCGATGCCGATCCGCGCAACAATCCCGACGCGCAATTGATTTACGAGGCGCGCGCCGATGATCCGAGCCTGGATGCGGTGGCGGGTGGCACTGGTGGCGCGTTGGGTCGTGGTGGCATGCAGACCAAGTTGCGCGCGGCGCGTCTGGCGGCCCGTTCCGGGGCGCACACCATCATTGTCGGTGGGCGTCTGGAGCGAGTGCTCGATCGTCTGAAAGCGGGCGAGCGAATCGGTACGTTGCTGTCGCCTGAGCGCGGGATGCTGGCGGCACGCAAGCAGTGGCTGGCCGGGCATCTGCAAACCCGTGGCACGCTGGTGCTGGATGATGGTGCGGTCTCGGCGTTGTCCCAGGGCAACAAAAGTTTGCTGCCGGTTGGTGTCAAGTTGGTGCAGGGCAGTTTCCGTCGCGGCGAGATGGTGGTTTGCGTGGCGCCGGACGGTCGAGAAATCGCCCGTGGCCTGGCCAACTACAGCGCGCTGGAAGCACAAAAAATCATCGGTCAGTCGTCAGATGCGATTGTCGGTTTGCTGGGTTACATGGCTGAGCCGGAACTGGTTCACCGTGACAACCTGATTCTTGTTTGAGGAAACGCGCAATGCGCATGGCAAAAGGATTGTTGGGCTTGCTGATGGCGTTGCCATTGCTGGCCTCGGCCGAGGAAATCGGCCAGGTATCGACGGTGTTCAAGTTTGTCGGGCCGAACGACCGGATTGTGGTCGAGGCGTTCGATGATCCGAAAGTCGAGGGTGTGACCTGTTATCTGTCGCGCGCCAAGACTGGTGGCGTGAAGGGTGGCTTGGGGTTGGCCGAGGATCGTGCCGAGGCGTCCATTGCTTGTCGTCAGGTCGGTTCTATCAACTTCAAGGGTGAGTTGAAGGATGGCGAAGAGGTGTTCAAGGAGCGCACTTCGTTGGTGTTCAAGACCATGCAGGTGGTGCGTTTCCTCGACAAGAAGCGTAATACGCTGGTGTATCTGGTCTATAGCGATCGCCTGATCGAGGGTGGTCCGCAGAATGCGGTGACAGCGATCCCGATTCTGCCGTGGGCGCCAGTCCATTAATTTGGACGTAAATAAAAAGGGGAGCCGGTTGGCTCCTCTTTTTTTTTGCGTTGTTTTCAGCAAATCGCAGGCAATAAAAAACCGACCCTGAGGTCGGTTTTTTAATGACTACGTCGCTTAGGCAGCTTCTTTCAGTGCCTTGACGTGGCCATTCAGACGGCTCTTATGACGAGCAGCCTTGTTCTTGTGGATGATGCCTTTATCGGCCATACGGTCGATAACTGGCACAGCCAGAACGTATGCAGCTTGAGCTTTTTCAGCGTCTTTTGCGTCGATGGCTTTAACTACATTCTTGATGTAGGTACGAACCATGGAACGCAGGCTGGCGTTGTGGCTGCGACGCTTCTCAGCCTGTTTTGCACGTTTTTTGGCGGAAGGTGAGTTGGCCACCGTCGAGCTCCTCGAAAGACTTTTTAGGAAATAGCAAACAAAATAGGCCGCGAATCATGCCGATGAGTTGAAGTCTTGTCAAGGGCGCTTGAAACGTTCCGCTAAGTGGTAGGTGTGGTGCGACGGGATATTTCTTTCCGGCGTGTGACCTGTAAACTCGCGAGCTTTGGCTCTGTGCTGTTGCGGCGCGGAGTATCGCACAAGTAGGCGCATTGTTCGCCTGCTGTTTATCGACAGGCACAAATTCCTTCAATGAATCTGCTCAAATCGTTGGCCGCCGTCAGCTCTATCACGATGCTTTCCCGGATTCTCGGGTTTGTCCGCGACACGCTCATTGCGCGTACATTCGGCGCCGGAATGGCGACAGACGCCTTCTTCATCGCTTTCAAACTGCCCAATCTGCTGCGGCGAATCTTCGCCGAGGGTGCATTTTCCCAAGCGTTTGTGCCGATTCTTGCCGAATACAAAAGTCAGAAGGGTGAGGAGGCGACTCGCACCTTCATTGCCTATGTGACGGGACTTCTGACGCTGGTTCTGGCGCTGGTGACGGCGCTGGGCATGATTGCCGCGCCCTGGGTGATCTGGGCCACGGCCCCCGGTTTTGCCAACACACCGGAAAAATTCCAGCTGACCTCTGACCTGCTGCGAGTGACCTTCCCCTATATATTGCTGATCTCCCTGTCATCTCTGGCGGGTGCGATTCTCAATACCTGGAACCGTTTCTCGGTGCCGGCGTTCGTGCCGACCCTGCTCAACGTCAGCATGATCGTGTTTTCGCTGTTCCTGACGCCGTACTTCGATCCACCGGTCATGGCGCTCGGCTGGGCGGTGCTGGTTGGCGGTCTGGCGCAGTTGCTCTATCAACTGCCGCACCTGAAAAAGATCGGCATGCTGGTGCTGCCACGCCTGAATCTGCGCGATACCGGTGTCTGGCGGGTGATGAAACAGATGTTGCCGGCGATCATCGGTGTCTCGGTCAGCCAGATTTCCCTGATCATCAACACTATCTTCGCTTCGTTTCTGGTGGCGGGCTCGGTGTCGTGGATGTACTACGCCGACCGCCTCATGGAATTGCCGTCCGGCGTGCTGGGTGTGGCGCTGGGCACGATTTTGCTGCCGACATTGGCCAAGACCTACGCCAGCAAGGACCGTCACGAGTACTCGCGAATTCTCGACTGGGGCCTGCGCCTGTGCTTCGTACTGGTGTTGCCGTGTGCTTTGGCGCTGGGGATTCTGGCCGAGCCGTTGACGGTTTCGCTGTTCCAGTACGGCCAGTTCAGCGGGTTTGACGCAGCCATGACCCAGCGCGCGTTGATTGCCTACTCTGTCGGTCTGCTCGGCATTATCGTGATCAAAGTGCTGGCGCCAGGCTTCTACGCGCAACAGAACATCCGCACGCCGGTAAAAATCGCAATTTTCACCCTGGTGGTCACGCAGTTGTTCAACCTGGTGCTGATCGGCCCGCTGGCGCACGCCGGGCTGGCGTTGGCGATCAGCGCCGGTGCCTGTCTGAACGCCGGGCTGCTGTTCTATCAACTGCGCAAGCAGCAGATGTATCAACCGCAGCCGGGCTGGCTGAAGTTCGGTTTCAAGCTGGTGGTCGCCGTGGCGGTGATGTCGGTAGTGCTGTTGATCGGCATGCATTTCATGCCCGCGTGGGATCAGGGCCACATGCTGGAACGCTTCCTGCGCCTGGGCGCCTTGGTGGTTGCCGGCGTGGTGGCGTATTTCGGCATGTTGCTGCTGCTAGGTTTCCGCCTGCGCGACTTCAATCGCAAGGCGTTGAGCTGAGGTTTTATCCTTGATAAACGGGCTTGAGCCGGCAGTTTTGTCGGCTCGATCACTTTGGGTTACGGTGTTGCCTGTCGTCTGCCGCCGGGTGTGGTTATAATCGGCCACTTTATGAGCAAGAAGCGCGTTATGCAGCTGGTTCGAGGCCTTCACAACTTGCGCCCCCAGCATCGGGGCTGCGTCGCCACTATTGGCAACTTTGACGGTGTTCACCGTGGTCACCAGGCCATCCTGGCCCGACTGCGTGAGCGTGCGCTCGAGTTGGGCGTACCCAGCTGCGTGGTGATTTTCGAGCCGCAGCCACGGGAATTCTTTGCCCCGGAGACCGCTCCGGCGCGTCTGGCCCGGTTGCGCGACAAGCTGCAACTGCTGGCCGCCGAAGGTGTTGACCGGGTCTTGTGCCTGGCCTTCAACCAGCGCCTGAGCAAACTCAGCGCCAGTGAATTCGTCGACACCATCCTCGTTGATGGCCTCGGCGTGCAGCATCTGGAAGTCGGTGACGATTTCCGTTTCGGCTGCGACCGTCTCGGCGATTTCGATTTTCTGCTGCAGGCCGGGCAGGTTCACGGGTTTACCGTGGAGGCCGCGCAAACCGTCGAGCTGGACGGCATTCGTGTCAGCAGCACTCAGGTGCGCAATGCGTTGGCCGCCGCCGATTTTGCTCTGGCTGAGCGTCTGCTCGGCCGCCCGTACCGGATTGCCGGTCGCGTGCTGCATGGCCAGAAACTGGCCCGGCAACTGGGTACGCCCACTGCCAACATTCAACTCAAGCGCCGTCGCGTGCCGTTCACCGGGGTTTACCTGGTCGACGTCGACATCGACGGCAAGACTTGGCCCGGCGTCGCCAATATCGGCGTGCGGCCCACGGTGCAAGGTGATGGCAAGGCCCACCTTGAAGTCCACCTTTTAGATTTTGCCGGCGATCTGTATGACCGGCGTTTGACGGTGGTTTTCCACCAGAAGCTGCGTGAAGAGCAGCGTTTCGCCTCCCTGGAGGCATTGAAAACGGCGATCAGCGCGGATGTCGCCGCCGCCCGTGCACTAGCCGCACCTAGCGCCCATCGCTAATGAAGAGCCTTAAATGACCGACTATAAAGCCACGCTAAACCTTCCGGACACCGCCTTCCCAATGAAGGCCGGCCTGCCACAGCGCGAACCGCAGATCCTGCAGCGCTGGGACAGTATTGGCCTGTACGGAAAGTTGCGCGAGATTGGCAAGGATCGTCCGAAGTTCGTCCTGCACGACGGCCCTCCGTACGCCAACGGCACGATCCACATCGGTCACGCTCTGAACAAGATTCTCAAGGACATGATCATCCGCTCGAAGACCCTGTCGGGCTTCGACGCGCCGTACGTTCCAGGTTGGGATTGCCACGGCCTGCCGATCGAGCACAAGGTTGAAGTGACCCACGGCAAGAACCTGGGCGCGGACAAGACCCGCGAACTGTGCCGTGCCTACGCCACCGAGCAGATCGAAGGGCAGAAGACCGAATTCATCCGTCTCGGCGTGCTGGGCGACTTCGCCAACCCGTACAAGACCATGGACTTCAAGAACGAGGCTGGTGAAATCCGTGCCCTCGCCGAAATCGTCAAGGGCGGTTTCGTGTTCAAGGGCCTGAAGCCCGTGAACTGGTGCTTCGATTGCGGTTCGGCCCTGGCCGAGGCTGAAGTCGAGTACGAGAACAAGAAGTCCTCGACCATCGACGTCGCGTTCCCGATCGCTGACGAGGCCAAACTGGCCGCCGCGTTCGGTCTGCCGTCGTTGAGCAAACCGGCTTCGATCGTGATCTGGACCACCACTCCGTGGACCATCCCGGCCAACCAGGCGCTGAACGTTCACCCTGAATTCAACTACGCACTGGTTGATGTCGGCGACAAGCTGCTGGTGCTGGCTGAAGAGCTGGTCGAATCCTGCCTGACCCGTTACGGCGTCGAAGGCACTGTATTGGCGACCGCTCCGGGTTCGGCGCTGGAACTGATCAATTTCCGTCACCCGTTCTACGACCGTCTGTCGCCGGTGTACCTGGCCGACTACGTGGAACTGGGCGCCGGCACCGGCGTGGTTCACTCCGCCCCGGCCTACGGCGTGGATGACTTCGTGACCTGCAAGAAGTACGGCATGGTCAACGACGATATCCTCAACCCGGTACAGAGCAACGGCGTTTACGTGCCGTCGCTGGAGTTCTTCGGCGGCCAGTTCATCTGGAAGGCCAACCCGGCCATCGTCGACAAACTGACCGAAGTCGGTGCGCTGCTGCACACCACCGTCATCGAACACAGCTACATGCACTGCTGGCGTCACAAGACCCCGCTGATCTACCGCGCTACGGCGCAGTGGTTCATCGGCATGGACAAAGAGCCGGTCAGCGGCGACACCCTGCGTGTGCGCTCGCTCAAAGCCATCGAAGAAACCAAGTTCGTTCCGGCCTGGGGCCAGGCTCGTCTGCACTCGATGATCGCCAACCGTCCGGACTGGTGCATCTCCCGTCAGCGCAACTGGGGTGTGCCGATCCCGTTCTTCCTGAACAAGGAAAGCGGCGAGCTGCACCCACGTACCGTCGAGCTGATGGAAGAAGTCGCCAAGCGCGTTGAAGTCGAAGGCATCGAAGCCTGGTTCAAACTCGACGCTGCCGAACTGCTGGGTGATGAAGCCCCGCAGTACGACAAGATCAGCGACACCCTCGACGTCTGGTTCGACTCGGGCACCACGCACTGGCACGTCCTGCGCGGTTCGCACCCGATGGGCCACGAGACCGGCCCGCGCGCCGACCTGTACCTGGAAGGTTCGGACCAGCACCGTGGCTGGTTCCATTCGTCCTTGCTGACCGGTTGCGCCATCGACAACCACGCGCCGTACCGCGAGCTGCTGACCCACGGTTTCACCGTGGACGAGTCCGGCCGCAAGATGTCCAAGTCCCTGGGCAACGTGATCGCGCCGCAGAAAGTCAACGACACCCTGGGCGCCGACATCATGCGTCTGTGGGTCGCTTCGACCGACTACTCCGGCGAAATGGCCGTATCCGAGCAGATCCTGCAGCGCAGTGCGGACGCCTATCGTCGTATCCGTAACACCGCGCGCTTCCTGCTTTCCAACCTGACCGGTTTCAACCCGGCCACCGACCTGCTGCCAGCCGAAGACATGCTGGCGCTGGATCGCTGGGCGGTGGATCGCACCCTGCTGCTGCAACGCGAGCTGCAAGAGCACTACGGCGAATACCGTTTCTGGAACGTCTACTCGAAGATCCACAACTTCTGCGTTCAGGAGCTGGGTGGTTTCTACCTCGACATCATCAAGGATCGCCAGTACACCACCGGCGCCGACAGCAAGGCCCGTCGTTCGTGCCAGACCGCGCTGTTCCACATCTCCGAAGCGCTGGTGCGCTGGATCGCACCGATCCTGGCATTCACCGCCGACGAACTGTGGCAATACCTGCCGGGCGAGCGCAACGAATCGGTGATGCTCAACACCTGGTACGAAGGTCTGACCGAGCTGCCGGAAGGCTTCGAGCTGGGTCGCGCCTACTGGGATCGCATCATGGAAGTGAAGGTGGCGGTCAACAAAGAGATGGAAATCCAGCGCGCGGCCAAGGCCGTGGGTGGCAACCTGCAGGCCGAAGTGACGCTGTTCGCCGAAGACGACCTGAGCGCCGACCTGGCCAAACTGAGCAACGAGCTGCGCTTCGTTCTGATTACTTCGACCGCCAGCGTTGCGCCGTTCGTGCAGGCTCCTGCCGATGCAGTGGCTACTGAAGTCAGCGGCCTGAAGCTGAAGATCGTCAAATCGGCCTTCCCGAAATGCGCCCGTTGCTGGCACTGCCGTGAAGACGTCGGCGTGAACCCGGAGCATCCGGAAATCTGCGGCCGTTGCGTGGACAACATCGACGGCGCCGGCGAGGTTCGTCACTATGCCTAATGCCGTTGGCCGTTTCGGACGGCTGAGCTGGCTCTGGTTGAGCTTGCTGGTTCTGGTCATTGACCAGGCCAGCAAGTTCTACTTCGAAGGCAAGCTCGAGATGTACCAGCAGATCGTGATCATTCCCGATTACTTCAGCTGGACCCTGGCCTACAACACGGGCGCGGCATTCAGCTTCCTGGCTGACAGCTCCGGCTGGCAGCGCTGGCTGTTCGCCCTGATCGCGGTCGTGGTCAGTGCGGTGCTGGTGGTCTGGCTCAAACGCCTGGGCCGCAACGAAACCTGGCTGGCCGTCGCACTGGCATTGGTGCTGGGCGGCGCGCTGGGCAATCTGTATGACCGCATTGCCCTGGGGCATGTGATCGATTTCATTCTGGTGCACTGGCAGAACCGCTGGTACTTCCCGGCGTTCAACTTCGCCGACAGCGCCATCACCGTGGGTGCGGTGATGCTGGCACTGGACATGTTCAAATCCAAGAAATCCGGAGAAACCGTTCATGACTGAACAGGTATTGGCTGAGCAACGCATTGGCCAGAACACGGAAGTCACCTTGCACTTTGCATTGCGCCTGGAGAACGGCGATACGGTCGACAGCACCTTCGACAAGGCCCCGGCGACCTTCAAGGTCGGCGACGGCAACTTGCTGCCGGGCTTCGAGGCGGCGTTGTTCGGCTTCAAGGCAGGTGACAAGCGGACTCTGACCGTCGAGCCGGAAAACGCGTTCGGCCAGCCGAACCCGCAGAACGTGCAGGTCATTCCACGTTCGCAGTTTGCCGACATGGAACTGTCGCCGGGTCTGCTGGTGATCTTCAACGATGCGGCCAATACTGAGCTGCCGGGTGTGGTGAAAGAGTTCGACGACGCGCAAGTGACCGTCGACTTCAACCATCCGCTGGCCGGCAAGACGCTGACCTTTGACGTGGAAATCTTCTCCGTCAAAGCGTTGTAAACGCTGTTCTGCAGGGGCCGCACCGGCTCCTGCATTGATCTGAATTTTCGCGCGCAAGACACGAGGCACAGCATGCAAATCAAACTCGCCAACCCCCGTGGCTTCTGCGCCGGCGTGGACCGGGCGATCGAAATCGTCAACCGCGCCCTGGAAGTCTTCGGGCCGCCGATCTACGTGCGTCATGAAGTGGTGCACAACAAGTTCGTCGTCGAGGACCTGCGCAGTCGTGGCGCGATCTTCGTCGAAGAGCTGGATCAGGTGCCGGACGATGTCATCGTGATCTTCAGTGCCCATGGCGTCTCGCAAGCCGTGCGCACCGAAGCCGCCGGTCGTGGCCTGAAAGTGTTCGACGCCACTTGCCCGCTGGTGACCAAGGTGCACATCGAAGTCGCCAAGTACAGCCGCGACGGCCGTGAATGCATCCTGATCGGCCACGCCGGTCACCCGGAAGTCGAAGGCACCATGGGCCAGTACGACGCCAGCAATGGCGGTGCAATCTACCTCGTCGAAGACGAGAAGGATGTTGCCGAACTGCGGGTACATGACCCGGAAAAACTGGCCTTCGTGACCCAGACCACCTTGTCGATGGACGACACCAGTCGAGTCATCGACGCGTTGCGCTCCCGTTTCCCGGCCATCGGTGGCCCGCGCAAGGACGATATCTGCTACGCCACGCAGAACCGTCAGGACGCGGTCAAGCAACTGGCCGACGAATGCGACGTGGTGTTGGTGGTCGGCAGCCCGAACAGCTCCAACTCCAACCGTCTGCGCGAGCTGGCAGAACGCATGGCCACGCCGGCGTACCTGATCGACGGTGCCGAAGATCTGCAAAAGAGCTGGTTCGATGGCGTCGAGCGCATCGGTATCACCGCCGGGGCCTCCGCACCGGAAGTGCTGGTACGTGGCGTGATCCAGCAATTGCAGGCCTGGGGCGCTACCGGTGCCGATGAACTGGCCGGGCGTGAAGAGAACATCACGTTCTCCATGCCTAAAGAGCTGCGCGTACGTTCGATCTGACCGCTTTATCCTTTCGACACAGCGCCTGTTCAGCCTTTTCGCTGGCCAGGCGCACGCGACCGGTCGCCGCCAGCACCAGTTGAAGCTGGCTGACCGGCTCGCGGGTCGAACAGATATGTAGTTTTCCTGCCTGAAACGCCCGCCCGGGCATCAGCGGTTGCCCCAGACTGCTGAACCGTATGTACCGACTGACGAACCAGTTGCCGACAATGGGTATTCGCCCATCACTGGCGTGTTCGACCAGCAGCGGATTGCTTCTGTCCTCCGCACCCTTGCCACTGACATCCAGAATGATCCGCCAGCCCCGGCTCCAGTCCCCGTCGATGCCGTGAATCACCACGCTCTGATTGCGCGTGATCGCCTGGGTCCGGGCAGTGCGGATCCCGCTGATCAGCGATTCTGCGGCCTGCTGTCGGTGGTTTGACTCCGTCAGCGTTGCAAACGCCGGGCTGACCAGTGACAGAACAATTGCGCCGATCGCCAGTCCCATAAGCAGTTCGACCAGGCTGAAACCCTGTTGCGGCATGTGTATTCCCTCCGTGGGGCAGGGTGTCCGACGCGATCCGTGCGCCGGGCAGGGCAAATCAACCGACGTAACCCGGTCGAATGTTCTAGGTTTGTAGAGCAGGTATAGCCGACGGCAACGGAGGGCATCGATGGATCATCGTACAAAAGGTTTCACGCTGATCGAGCTGTTGGTGGCGGTCGCGTTGTTTGTGATCCTGATCACGATGGCCGTGCCGGCGTTTACCCGTTCGATACAGGGCAGCAAGGCCGACACCGAAGTCGGCGACCTGCAGCGGGCGCTCAACTACGCCCGTCTGGAAGCCATCGATCGCGGGACGACCATTCGCTTGCGGCCGACCGCCGGGGGCAGCGTCTGGACTGGCGAATTGTCGGTCTACGACAGTACTGGCACTTCGGCCAATGTATTGCGGGTTGTTCCAGCGATGAGCAGTGGGGCGACTCTGACGCTAACCTCAGGAGTGACCGCGCTGGATTTCAACAATCTGGGCGGCCTGGCAGCACCGTCCACGGCGGTGGTGTTCAGTTACACGCTGGGCACGCAAAGCAGGACGCTGAACGTGTGTCTGAATGGACGAATTCAATCGGGTGGAAGCTGCGGATGAGGGCAGGGAGCAAAGGTGCACAGGAAGGCATGTCGCTGATCGAAATCCTGGTCGCGTTGCTGATTCTGACGGTCGGGTTGCTGGGGGCGGCGGCGGTTCAGCTCAATGCGCTGAAGTACACCGACAGCTCGCGCATGACCAGTCAGGCCAGCTTCATCGCCTACGACATGATGGACCGCATCCGCGCCAACGCCGGCGCTGACTACACCGTCACGCCGCCGACCTCGGGCAACCTGAATGTCACTCGGGATCAGGATCTCTACGACTTCACCACCAACATCGTCAATTTCGGCGGGCCGAGCGCCACCGGCAGCATCACCCTCAATCAGCGCGTGTACACCATCACCATCAACTGGAGTGACGCGCGAGCCGCCAACACCGCGAGCGCCCCGCGAAGTTTTGTCCTGACCAGCCGCGCCGCGGTCGACCCGGTGGCCACGCCATGAAGCGGCATAACCAGGGTTTCGGCCTGATCGAAATGCTCATCGCGTTGACGCTGGGGCTGATCATCGTGCTAGGCGTCGTACAAACCTTTCTCGCGGCGAAGAACACCTACGTCAGCCAGAACACCTCGGCTGCCATGCAGGAAGATGCGCGGTTTGTGTTGAGCAAAATGATTCAGGAATTGCGCATGGTCGGGATGTTCGGCTGCCTGGGGACCATTACCGATTCCAGTAGCAGCGGCGACTTCAATGCCGCCCAGATCACGCCGATCAGTTGGGACAACACCAACCTCAAACTGACACTGGTTACCGCCGACGTCGGTGGTGCGGGCGGGACGCCGACCTGGACAGTGGTGTCTGACTGCCGCAACAGTTCAACGGCCTATACGGGTGTGCGAGCTCCGGCGACCGGGCAAATCGCGTTTCCGATCCGGCGTCTGGTCTACAGCTTCAGCAACAACCAGATCCTGATGGGCACCGGCAGCGGTACGCCGACCCAGCAAGTGCTGGTGAGCAATGTCAGTGCGTTCACCGTCCTGTTTGGCCTGGCCAGTACCGCGACCGATGTGGCTGCTTCGACCTACAGCAGCAACCCCAGTGATCCGGCACGCATCCGCAGCGTACGCCTGAGCCTGACCCTCACTGATCCGAACAACCGGATCGCCAATCAAACCTTCAACGTGGTTGCCGCGCTGCGCAACCGCTTGCAGTGAGGGCCGGTCGATGAATATTTCTCTTCATCAGCGACGAAGCCAGCGCGGCATGGTGTTGTTGGTCAGTCTGGTGTTTCTGTTGCTCCTGACCGTGATCGGTCTTTCTTCGATGCAGAGCGCCAATCTGCAGGAAAAAATGGCCGGTAGCGTGAGTCTGCGCAACCAATCGTTCCAGACCGCCGAGGCGGCGCTACGCATCGGCGAAAGCGCGGTGCAACTGGACAGCTATGCACTGGCGGTGTGTGCCAATACCACGCAATGCGCGCCGCCGGCGGAGTCGTCGGTGGTCAGCGCGGCGGGGCTCAACTCGACGTCGGGCGTTACCTGGGTCGCTGCGGGCAGCGGCTTCTACGGGGTGCAGAACATCGGCACCACCCTGACGGCGGTGAACGTGCCGAGCAATACCTCGGCGACGCTGTACCGGGTCACGGCTGTCGGCATCGTCGGCAGCTCACGCAGTGTGGTGGAGAGCGTTTATGCGAAGTACTGAGCGACGCTCTGGCCGGTGGTCCGGGTTCATGGGCCTGTTATTGGGCCTGTATCTGGCGGCGCCAGCGTATGCCTTCACCCCGTCCGACTCGCCACTGTTGAGCGCCGCGGCAGTACCGCCGAATGTCATGCTGTTGATCGACGATTCGGGAAGCATGAACAGCATCATTTATGCCGCCGGTTTTGATCCGACGGTGACTCGTACGCCGGCCCGCCAGTGCAACGCGGTGCTGGGTTTGTGCCTGTCTTCGACGGCGATCACCGGTGATCCGGTGTTTCTGTCGAGCCTGCCGACCTCCGGCTGCTCCGGCGGTGCCTATGCGTTCTACAACAACAGCCTGACGCCGCTGTGCCTGAAACTGCCGGACCCGGTGGGCGGCGGAAACACCCGCTATTACGGGGATTACATCGCCTACGTGGTCGGCCTCGCCATCAATAACGGTACGCGTGATTTCACCACCGGGGCCATTCCCAATGACTACCGGATCAACGTCGCACGCAACGTTTCCACGGCGCTGGTGACCAGCAACCGCAATCTGCGCATCGGTCTGTCGACGTTCAACCCGGCCACCAGCAACAACCCGGGCAATGGCGGGTACATCGCCCGTTCCATCAGTGACCTGTCGCCGGTGAGCGGCAGCGTGACCCAGGGCCAGGCCGACACCAACTACAACGCCCTGATTTCGTCGATCAATGGCCTGAGCGCCGTGGCCAACACGCCATTGGCGGAGACCTATTACGAAATCACCCGCTACATGCGCGGCATGGCGCCGTACTACAACAACACGCCAAACACCTACACCAGCCCGATCCAGTACCGCTGCCAGAAAAACTACGGGGTGGTGATCACCGACGGCCTGCCAACCTACGACCGCACATTCCCCAACAATGATCCCCTCGGGGGCAGTCGCCTGCCGAACTGGGACGGGGTCAACAATGACGGCAACAACCTCAACGGTGATAACGAGGGCGACACGCTGTACCTGGACGACATCGCCAAGTTTGCCTTCGACATCGACATGCGTTCGACCGGCGTCGATGCGGCCGGCAAGAGTTGGAGTTCGGCAGACTTTCCCAAGCAAAACATGAACACCTACACCGTTGGCTTCACTGCCGATAACGATATGCTGTCGGACGCGGCGGCGTACGGGCAGGGCAGGTATTACCAGGCCACCGACAGCGCCGGCCTCAACACAGCATTGTCGGCGGCATTGAGCGACATCACCTCCAAGGCGGGTTCCGGCGGTAGCGGTGTCACCAGCGGCACCACGCTGGCGAGCGGCAGCAGTTATTTCCAGACCAGTTACGACCCCAGGGACTGGCGCGGCACCATCAAGTCGTTCGGTTTCACTTCGGCCGGGACGGTGAACACCTCAACGGTGCTGTGGACAACCGACACCGCCATCGTTCCCGGTGCTGCGGCACCGACCTACCAATCGTGGAATACCGCGAACAACGCGGCGGTCACCCTTGCCTACGGCAACTTCTCGGCAACCCAGCAGACCTCGCTCAGCCAGAGCCTGCCCTCCGGCATCAGCGGCAGCGATCTGGTGGAGTGGAGCAAAGGCACCAACAAGACCGGGCTCAAGGTTCGCAGCGTGCTGTTGGGCGACATCATCAACTCGCCGCTGGTGCTGGCCTCGCCCTCGGACAAGACCGCTTCCGACCTGTCGGGTGACACCACCTACACCAGTTACCTGACCACCAAAGCCGCGAACATGAACGCCAGCCTGGTGGTGAATGGCAACGACGGTTTTGTCAGCGTCATCAACTCGGCCAACGGCACCCGGCGCTATGCCTACATGCCATCGAGCGTGTTGCCGTCATTGCGGCTGATCGCCGACCCGAACTACATCAACGGCGTCAGCCACAAGTTTCTGGTGGACGGGCAGGTCGGTGTCTACGACGTGCAGTTCGGCAGCGCCTGGAAAACCCTGGCCATCGGCGGCACCGGGGCCGGTGGCAAGACGTTCTATGCGCTGCAACTGTTCGACGCATCGGCGGGGAACATTCTCAATGCGCTGTGGGAAGTCAGCGCTCCGGCGACTGCCAACACGGCCAACACTTTCAATGATCTGGGTTATGCCTACGCCCGGCCGGAAGTGGCACGCTTGGCCGATGGTCGATGGGCGGCCTTCATCGCCAACGGTTACGGCAGCAACTCGGGAGTGGCGGCGTTGTATGTGCTGGATGTGCGCGATGGTTCATTGATCAAGAAAATCGTCATCGACAGCACGGAAACCACCAATGGCTTGTCCTCGGTGAAGCTCAAGGTCAATTCGCAGAATGTGGTGCAGGCTGCGTATGGCGGCGATTTGAAGGGACGCCTGTGGAAGTTCGACCTGAGCGCGACCACCACCGACGGCTGGGGTGTGGCGTTCTCCGGCAAGCCGCTGTTCACGACGGCGGGCGGGGCGACTCAACCGATCACAGCGCAGCCGCTGTTGGCGGATAATTCTTTGGGCGGCAAACAGATATTCGTCGGTACCGGCAAGTTCAACGAAACCGCCGACAAGACCAACAAGGATCTGCAGGCGTTCTACTCGGTGTGGGATGCCGACGGCGGATCGGGCCAGCTCACGGTCAGCAGTTTGCAGGCGCAGGCCATCACCGGTGTGTTTTCCGGCAGTTCGGGGCAGTTCGTCACCACCACCCAGAACGACACGACGTATCCGGCGGAGAAGGGCTGGTACCTGCCGCTGGTGTACAACAACGTATTGACGGGGGAACGGGTGATCAATCAGGCCAGCCTGGTGCTCGGGCGTATCGTATTCACCACGGCCAGTGTCGATACCACTGACCCGTGCTCCAGTTTCGGCACCGGCAAACTGGTCGAACTCGATGCGTTCAGCGGTAAGATGCTCAACTATGCGGTGCTCGACACCAACGCCGACGGCGTGGTCGACAGCAACGACACGATTTCCAGCGGCGTGGTATTCAGCGGCGGCATTCCCACCCTGAACGCCATCGTCAATGGCGCAACGCGCAAGATCGTGAACGATTCCAGTGGCGGTATCACCACCCTGGTGGAAAAATCCGGCGGCGGCAGCCGTCGTATCATGTGGCGACAAATACAGTAAGCGAGAGTTGAGGCATGCGCAGATCCATCCGAGGATTTACCCTGATCGAAATCATGATCGTGATTGCGATTATCGGGATCATCATCACCATTGCCGCACCGAGCTATACCGAATACCTGAAGAAGGGCCGTCGCGCCGAGGTGGTATCGCTGCTGTCGGAGCAGGCGCAGACGCTCGAGCGCTTCTACACCAAAAACAACGTTTACACAGGCATCACCGGTCTCAGCGCGGGCAATGATTTCTACACGATCACCCCGACCATCGCTGACCAGACCTTTCTGCTGACCGCGACCCGCAAGGCCGGTACGACCATGGCCGGCGACAAGTGCGGGGACTTCACCCTCACCAACACCGGTGTGCGCAGCATGAACAACGCGACAACCGGGCTGACCTCCAAGGATTGCTGGGGCCGCTGAGCCGCTTTTATTCGGGTGCCTTTTGCGCCCACTGTCTTTTTTACGGTTGGATCAAACATGACCAGGCAACAGCAAGTGGTGATTGTCGGTGGCGGGGTGATTGGCCTGCTCACCGCGTACAACCTCGCCTCCGAGGTAGGCAGCGTGGTGCTGCTGGATCGCTCGAATGTCGGCCAGGAATCGTCCTGGGCCGGTGGCGGCATCGTTTCTCCGTTGTATCCGTGGCGCTATAGCCCGGCCGTCACGGCACTGGCGCACTGGTCACAGGATTTTTATCCACAGCTGGGCGAGCGCCTGTTTGCCGACACCGGCGTTGATCCCGAAGTGCACACCACCGGCCTGTACTGGCTGGATCTGGATGATGAAGCCGAAGCGCTGGCCTGGGCCGAGCGGGAAAACCGACCGCTGCGGGCTGTGGATATCTCGGCGGCCCATGATGCGGTGTCGGTACTCGGCGGCGGATTTTCCCGGGCGATCTACATGGCCGACGTGGCCAACGTGCGTAACCCACGGCTGGTGAAGTCATTGAAAGCGGCGTTGCAGGCGCTGCCGAACGTGACGATTCACGAGCAGTGCGAGGTCAGCGGGTTTGTCCGTGAGGGCGAGCAGGTTGTCGGTGTGCAAACGTCGAAGGGCGTGATCTCCGGCGATCAGGTGGTGCTGACGGCGGGGGCGTGGAGCGGCGAATTGCTCAAGACCCTGAATCTTTCGCTGCCGGTGGAGCCGGTCAAAGGCCAGATGATTCTCTACAAATGCGCGGCGGATTTCCTGCCGAGCATGGTGCTGGCCAAGGGGCGTTACGCGATCCCGCGCCGCGACGGGCATATTCTGATCGGCAGCACGCTGGAGCACGAAGGTTTCGACAAGACGCCGACCGACAATGCACTGGAAAGCCTCAAGGCCTCGGCGGTGGAATTGCTGCCAGCGCTGGCAGACGCCGAAGTGGTGGGTCACTGGGCCGGGTTGCGTCCAGGCTCACCGGAAGGGATTCCCTACATTGGCCGGGTGCCGGGGTTTGATGGCCTGTGGCTCAATTGCGGGCATTACCGCAACGGGCTGGTGCTGGCGCCCGCATCCTGTCAGCTGTTTGCCGATGTGATGCTGGGACGGGCGCCGATCATCGATCCAGCGCCGTATGCACTGGAAGGCCGGCTCTGAAGCCAGATCAAAGATCGCAGCCTGTGGGCTGCGATCCTTGAATGACTCAATCCAGGCCCAGTTTCTTCAGCCGATAGCGCATCGAACGAAACGATAGATTCAGCCGCTGCGCCGCCGCCGTGCGGTTCCAGCGGGTTTCCTCCAGCGCCTGCAGAATCAGTTTGCGCTCGACGTTTTCCAGATAGTCTTCCAGGTTATCGATCTGCGTGAGATCGGCGATGCCGCCCTCGGCCGCGCAGTTGCCTTCACTCAGGCGCAGGTCGTCGGCTTCGATCATGCGGTTTTCGCACAATGTGTGCGCGCGTTCGAGGACGTTCTCAAGTTCCCGGACATTTCCCGGGAAGCGGTAGTTCTTCAAGGCTTCAAGCGCTTGCGGATGCAGGCGGGTCGAGGGTTGGCCGGTACCATGGGCCAGGCGCTTGAGCATATGGGCGGCCAGTGCTTCGATATCATCACGGCGTTCGCGCAGGGACGGTACGCGCAGTTCGATCACGTTCAGCCGGTAATACAGATCCTGCCGAAAGCGCTCGGCGGCAACTTCCCCGTCCAGGTCCTTGTGGGTGGCGCAGAGAATGCGCACATCGACCACGGTTTCCTGCTGGCCGCCGACGCTGCGCACGGCTTTTTCCTGGATCGCCCGCAGCAACTTGACCTGCATCGATAGCGGCAAGTCCGCCACTTCATCGAGAAACAGCGTGCCGCCATGGGCTGCCTGGAACAGACCCGGTTTGTCCTCCACCGCGCCGGTGAAACTGCCTTTGCGATGGCCGAAGAACTCGCTTTCCATCAACTCTGACGGAATGGCCCCGCAGTTCACCGGCACGAACGGCTGGCTGGCGCGGGGGCCTTGCTCGTGAATCAGGCGGGCGACCAGTTCCTTGCCGCTGCCGGACTCGCCGCTGATGTAGACCGGCGCCTGACTGCGGGCCAGTTTGTCGATCTGTTTGCGCAGATCGCGCATCGGCTGCGAGTCGCCGAGCAGGCGCCGGTCGATCGATGTGCAGACTCCACCGGTCGCGGGCATGCGCAATGCCGTGGCGACCAGTTCACGCAACCGCGTGAGGTCCACCGGTTTGGTCAGGAAGTCGAAAGCCCCGGCCTTCAAGGCGTTGATCGCTGTTTCCAGGCTGCCATAGGCCGTGATCATCGCCACCGGCAATTGCGGATGGCGTTGTTGAATGTGCTGCACCAGCTCCAGCCCGGTGCCGTCGGGCAGACGCATGTCGGTCAGGCACAGGTCAAAGGTATCGCGGTGCAGCAATGCCTGGGCTTCGCCGAGATTGCGTGCGCTGAAAGTGTCGAGTTTCATCCGTCCCAGGGTAATTTCCAGGAGTTCGCGGATATCCGGTTCGTCGTCGACGATGAGGATTTTTTGCCGTGGGCTCGTGTTCAACTTTGTTTCCGTCCGTGAGCAAAGGTGATGCGAAAGCAGCCGCCGCCTTGGCGTGGTTTGAAGTCTAGGCGGGCCTGGTTGCTTTCGCACAGCTCACGGGACAGATAAAGCCCAAGGCCGGTGCCCTGGCTGCTGGTGGTAAAGAAGGGTTCGAACAGGTGGGCCTGCTGATCCAGCGCCACGCCGGGGCCGTTGTCCTGCACTTCGAGCACGGCCAGCTGGCTTTCGGGGTCGATGAACAGCCGCAGCCAGACCTCTGCAGGATCGTGCAGCAGGGCGCTGTGCCGCCAGCCGTTGCGCAACAGATTGTCGAGAATTTGCGTCAGTTGGCCCGGGTCCATCAGGGTGCGGAAATCCCCGGATTCGATGTTCAGATGAATTCGTTGGCGTTCGCTGGCCTGTTCCCGGCTTTCCTCGACGAACTGCACAAGCCACGGTTCGAGATCGAGTCGCTGCGGGGCGCTCTGCTGGCGACGGGAGAGTTGCAGGACGTTTTCAATGACTCGGTTCATGCGCTGGGAGTGATCCTGGATGATCTGCGTCAGACGCCGATCCGCGCCGTCGAGTTCCTCGGATTCCTGCAACAGCTGCGCGGCATGACTGATGGCGCCCAGCGGGTTGCGGATCTCGTGGGCGATGCCGGCGGTCAGGCGCCCGAGTGCGGCGAGCTTCAGTTGCTGAGCTTGCTGGGCGATCTGGGCGAGGTCTTCGAGAAACACCAGGGTCTGGCGGTTCGGGCTCTGTTCCAGGGCGATGAAGCTCGGTTGCAGTTCCAGGCCGTTGGTGGCGATTTTCAGGCTCTGCGGTCGCAGTGTCGGGTTGTTCAGCCACAGATGCAGACGCTCGACCAGCGCGGTCGAGTAGTCGTCGATCAAATGGCCCTCAAGGGGCGATTGCGCCAGCAGGGTCCGGGCGCTGTGGTTGGCCAGTTGCACCCGGCGTTGTTCGTCGAGGACCAGAATGCCGGTGCGCATGCGTTGCAGGATCAAGGCGTTGAGGGCTTCGAGGCTGACCACTTCGCTGGCCCGTTGTTCGGCCAGGGTCTCGCTGACTTCGAGCCGACGGATCAAGCCTTGCACCAGCAGCGCCCCGGCAAAACACAGGGCGCCGAGGGTGCCTGCTTGCAGGTATTCGTTGGCGCTCAGGGGATGGCTGAAGCTCAGCAGGAAGCTGAGGCCGACAATGCCGAGTGCGCCGATGGCTGCAATCAGCACACCGATACGGCGTCGCAACAGGGTATTGCTGATGGCTACCGAGACGATCAGCAGATTGCCGATCGGGCTGGCCACGCCACCGGCGGCATAAAACAGCCCGCACAACAGCAGGATGTCGAGCAGGGCCAGCCCGAACAACTGGGCCGGGCGGCGGATGTTCTCCAGGAACACCACCAGCAGGATATTCAGCACCAGGTACAACCAGCTGCCATTGCGCAGCAGATCGTCGTCGGCCGACGTCAGCAGGCGGTTGTCCATGTTGCTGGAAATCAGCAACACCAGGGTGATGCCGACGCTTAAACGGTAGAGATGATAGAGGCGCAGCAGTCGCTGTGCCTGTTTGCGAGTGGCGTTGGTGGCCTCAGCGATCACTGGAACCGGGGCCTTGCTCGAGGTGAGCCTGGCTGCAATACCACTGTTGTCGAAGGCTCAGCGCACGGTCGCGTGGCAGGTGCACGCCGCAATGGGCGCAACGCACCATGGGCGCGGCATCCTGTTCGCGAGGCGATTGTGTCGGCGCGGCAGGGGCCTTGAATTTGCGCCATAGCCATACGGCGGCGGCGATCAGGGCGATCCAGAACAGTAAACGAAGCATGATGGGCGGCTTTTTGGCTGATGATCCGGCAGTTTAGCCAAGGACCCGGCAGGCGCACAGCTCAATAAAACGCGGCAATAAAAAAGGGAGATCCGAAGATCTCCCTTTTTGGCATCACCGAAGTGATCAGTCGAACAGACCGAAGGTCATGTAGCTGAAAATGGAGCGGTCGCTGTTGCTGGACTCCGGTTCCGGCGCTTCGATCACGTCGCCGTTTTCGTCTTTAGGCTTGAGCTCGTTCGGGATCGCGTCTTTCGCGTCCTGGAACTGCTTCTGCACGTCCTGGTTGGCGCGGGTTTCTCCCGGCGGCAGCGGTGGACGGGATTCGATCAGGCCCAGAGTTGCCTTGCTCAGGAACGAACGGTTGTCGGCTTCCGCGACCGACGGTACGAACTGACCGTCTTTCAGGCTCGGGTGGTTCGGGTAGTTGAGCTTCAGGGTTTCCAGGCTCGAGGCTGCCAGTTCGTCCAGGTGCAGACGCTGGTAGGCTTCGGTCATCACCGCCAGGCCGTCACCGACCGATGGGGTTTCCTGGAAGTTTTCCACTACATAACGGCCACGGTTGGCGGCAGCGACGTAGGCCTGACGGGTCAGGTAGTAGTCGGCCACGTGGATTTCGTAGGCCGCCAGCAGGTTGCGCAGGTAGATCATGCGCTGCTTGGCGTCCGGCGCGTAGCGGCTGTTCGGGTAGCGGCTGGTCAGCTGGGCGAACTCGTTGTAGGAGTCGCGGGCAGCGCCCGGGTCACGCTTGGTCATGTCCAGCGGCAGGAAGCGCGCCAGCAGGCCGACGTCCTGGTCGAACGAGGTCAGGCCCTTGAGGTAGTAGGCGTAATCGACGTTCGGGTGCTGTGGGTGCAGACGAATGAAGCGCTCGGCGGCGGACTTTGCAGCTTCCGGCTCCGAGTTCTTGTAGTTGGCGTAGATCAGCTCCAGCTGCGCCTGATCCGCGTAGCGACCGAACGGATAGCGCGATTCCAGAGCCTTCAGCTTGGCTGTGGCGCTGGTATAGCTGTTGTTGTCCAGGTCCTGTTGAGCCTGCTGGTACAGCTCGGCTTCACTCAGGTTTTCGTCTACGACTTCCTTCGATGAGCAAGCAGCGGTCAATGCGAGGATGGCGATCAGCAGCAGGTGTTTCACTTGCATGGCGGCTTGCGTCCCTATGACGGCCGCTGTCTTGGGCGGGGCCGTCCTGTTATGATGAGCGCCCCGTTGAAAAGCCCCGGGGCAAAAGACGCCGTATTTAACCACAAGCGCGCAGCCGAAACCAAAGGCTGTAGCCGACGCCCAGTCCGAGCATGTCCGATAAAATTGAACTTCGCGCAGAGGTGCCGTCCGAATTGGGCGGCCAACGCCTCGATCAAGTCGCCGCCCAACTCTTCGCAGAGCACTCACGCTCGCGCCTTTCCGCCTGGATCAAAGAAGGTCGCCTGACTGTGGACGGGGCGGTCATCCGCCCGCGCGACATCGTTCATGGCGGTGCCATTCTTGAGCTGACCGCCGAGCAGGAGGCCCAGGGTGAATGGGTCGCTCAGGACATCGAGCTCGACATCGTCTATGAAGACGACGACATCCTGGTGATCAACAAGCCTGCGGGCCTGGTGGTGCACCCGGCTGCCGGTCACGCCGATGGCACCTTGCTCAACGCCTTGCTGCACCACGTGCCGGACATTATCAATGTCCCGCGCGCCGGTATCGTGCATCGCCTGGACAAGGACACCACCGGTCTGATGGTGGTGGCCAAGACCATTCAGGCGCAGACCAAACTGGTCGCCCAGCTGCAAAGCCGCAGCGTCAGCCGGATCTACGAGTGCATCGTGATCGGCGTGGTGACGGCCGGCGGCAAGATCAACGCCCCGATCGGTCGCCACGGCCAGCAGCGCCAGCGCATGGCGGTGATGGAAGGTGGCAAGCCTGCCGTCAGCCACTATCGCGTGCTGGAGCGTTTCCGTTCGCACACCCACGTAAGGGTGAAGCTGGAAACCGGTCGTACCCACCAGATCCGCGTGCACATGGCGCACATCAACTTCCCGTTGGTCGGCGACCCGGCGTACGGCGGTCGTTTCCGCATTCCGCCGGCGGCGAACCCGACCATGGTCGAATCGCTCAAGCACTTCCCGCGTCAGGCGCTGCACGCACGGTTCCTGGAGCTGGATCATCCGACCACCGGTGTGCGCATGAGCTGGGAATCGCCGTTGCCGGAAGACTTCGTCTGGCTGCTGACGCTGCTCAAGCAGGATCGCGAGGCATTCGTCGGATGAACTGGCTGACGCCGGACTGGCCCGCGCCGGCCAGCGTCAAGGCCTGTGTCACCACCCGCGAGGGCGGCGTCAGCGAGGCGCCGTTCGACAGCCTCAATCTGGGCGATCATGTCGATGACCGCCCTGAGGCCGTCGCCGAAAACCGTCGGCGTCTGACCGAACACTTCTCTATAAAGCCTGCCTGGCTGCAGCAAGTGCACGGGATTGCCGTGGCACATGCCGATCCGTCCGTGGTGGCCACGGCGGATGCCAGCTGGACTGCAACACCCGGTATTGCTTGTTCAGCGATGACCGCCGATTGCCTGCCAGCGTTGTTTTGCGACCGTGCCGGTACTCGTGTGGCAGCGGCTCATGCCGGTTGGCGTGGACTGGCGGCCGGCGTGCTGGAAGCCACCCTCGACAGTCTGGCCGTCGATCCGAAAGACATTCTGGTCTGGCTCGGCCCGGCCATCGGCCCGCAGGCCTTTGAAGTCGGCCCGGAAGTCCGGGAAGTCTTCATCAATCAATTGCCCGAAGCCGCGACAGCCTTTGTCCCGAGCCACAATGCCGGCAAGTTCATGGCCGACATCTATAAGCTGGCGCGACTGCGTCTGGCGGTTCGGGGTGTCACTGCTGTTTATGGTGGCGGTTTCTGTACCGTGACCGATCCGCGCTTCTTTTCCTACCGCCGTGCGCCACGCACCGGTCGCTTTGCTTCTCTAGTCTGGCTCACCCGCTAAGCTTGTCTGACCTGTATCAACTCCCTGACGCTTGAATCTTCCAGAATCGACCGCATCTATAGCGGTATCTGGCAGGTTTCTTTATTCAGGATGGTTTTTTAGGTCCGGCCTGCTCAAAAGGAAGGTGACCCATGCGTATAGACCGTTTAACCAGCAAATTACAGTTGGCGTTGTCCGATGCCCAATCCCTGGCTGTCGGCCACGATCATCCGGCCATCGAGCCGGCGCATTTGATGCAAGCCATGCTTGAACAGCAGGGTGGTTCGATCAAACCCCTGTTGATGCAGGTGGGCTTCGACGTCAACAGCCTGCGCAAAGAGCTGACCAAAGAGCTCGATCAATTACCGAAAATCCAGAACCCGACCGGCGATGTGAACATGTCGCAGGATCTGGCGCGTCTGCTCAACCAGGCCGACCGTCTGGCCCAGCAGAAGGGCGACCAGTTCATTTCCAGCGAGCTGGTGCTGCTCGCCGCGATGGACGAGAACAGCAAGCTCGGCAAGTTGCTGCTCGGCCAGGGCGTGAGCAAAAAGGCGCTGGAAAACGCAATCAACAACCTGCGCGGTGGTGAAGCGGTCAATGACGCCAACCACGAAGAATCGCGTCAGGCACTGGATAAGTACACCGTCGACCTGACCAAGCGCGCCGAAGACGGCAAGCTCGATCCGGTGATCGGCCGTGACGACGAAATCCGTCGCACCATTCAGGTTCTGCAACGCCGCACCAAGAACAACCCGGTGCTGATCGGTGAGCCGGGCGTGGGTAAAACCGCGATTGCCGAAGGTCTGGCCCTGCGCATCATCAACGGCGAAGTGCCGGATGGCCTCAAGGGCAAGCGTCTGCTGTCTCTCGATATGGGTGCGCTGATTGCTGGTGCCAAGTATCGCGGTGAGTTTGAAGAGCGCCTGAAATCCCTGCTCAACGAGCTGTCGAAGCAGGAAGGGCAAATCATTCTGTTTATCGACGAACTGCACACCATGGTCGGTGCCGGTAAAGGCGAAGGCTCGATGGACGCCGGCAACATGCTCAAACCGGCTTTGGCCCGTGGCGAGCTGCACTGCGTCGGCGCGACCACGCTCAACGAGTACCGCCAATATATAGAGAAGGACGCGGCTCTCGAACGGCGCTTCCAGAAAGTGCTGGTGGACGAGCCGAGTGAAGAAGACACCATCGCGATCCTGCGTGGCCTCAAGGAGCGTTACGAGGTCCACCACAAGGTCGCGATCACCGACGGTGCGATCATCGCCGCGGCCAAGCTCAGCCATCGTTACATCACTGACCGGCAGTTGCCGGACAAGGCGATCGACCTGATCGACGAAGCGGCCAGCCGCATCCGTATGGAGATCGACTCCAAGCCGGAAGTGCTGGATCGTCTGGAGCGTCGCCTGATTCAACTGAAAGTCGAATCCCAGGCACTGAAGAAAGAAAGCGACGAGGCAGCGATGAAGCGCCTGGAAAAACTCCAGGAAGAAATCGTCCGCCACGAGCGTGAGTATTCGGATCTGGAAGAAATCTGGAACTCGGAAAAAGCCGAGGTGCAGGGTTCTGCGCAGATTCAGCAGAAGATCGAACAGTCCCGTCAGGAGCTGGAAGCCGCGCGCCGCAAAGGCGACCTGAACCGCATGGCCGAGTTGCAGTACGGGGTGATCCCGGATCTGGAGCGCAGCCTGCAAATGGTCGACCAGCACGGCAAGAGCGAGAACCAGTTGTTGCGCAGCAAGGTGACTGAAGAGGAAATCGCCGAAGTCGTCTCGAAGTGGACCGGTATCCCCGTGTCGAAAATGCTCGAAGGCGAGCGCGACAAGCTGATGAAGATGGAAAGCCTGTTGCACCAGCGTGTGATCGGCCAGGACGAAGCCGTGGTCGCAGTGGCCAATGCGGTGCGGCGCTCCCGTGCCGGGTTGTCCGACCCGAATCGTCCGAGCGGCTCGTTCATGTTCCTCGGCCCGACCGGTGTCGGTAAAACCGAGCTGTGCAAGGCGCTGGCCGAATTCCTCTTTGATACTGAAGAGGCGATGGTGCGGATCGACATGTCCGAGTTCATGGAGAAACATTCCGTGGCGCGGCTGATCGGTGCGCCACCAGGCTACGTGGGTTATGAAGAGGGCGGTTACCTGACCGAAGCGGTACGGCGCAAGCCTTACTCGGTGATCCTGCTGGACGAAGTCGAGAAGGCGCACCCGGACGTGTTCAACATCCTGCTGCAAGTGCTGGAGGATGGTCGTCTGACCGACAGCCACGGCCGTACGGTGGATTTCCGCAATACCGTGATTGTCATGACCTCCAACCTCGGTTCGATGCAGATCCAGGAACTGGTCGGTGACCGTGAGGCGCAACGTGCAGCGGTGATGGATGCGATTTCCACCCACTTCCGTCCGGAGTTCATCAACCGGGTCGACGAAGTGGTGATCTTCGAGCCATTGGCGCGGGATCAGATCGCGGGCATTACCGAGATCCAGCTGGGTCGTCTGCGCAGTCGTCTGGCCGAGCGCGAGCTGAAGCTGGAACTGAGCCCGGAGGCGATGGACAAGCTGATTGCCGTCGGCTACGACCCGGTCTATGGCGCACGGCCGCTGAAACGGGCGATCCAGCGCTGGATCGAGAACCCGCTGGCGCAGTTGATCCTGTCGGGACGCTTCCTGCCGGGCGAGACCGCGACCGGTGTCGTGGAGAACGACGAGATCACGTTCAACTGACACCTGAAGGTGGTGAAGTAAGGAAGGCCTCGCACTGCGAGGCCTTTTTTTTCGTTAGGCTGTTGAACTCAAAGGAAAAGGCTTGTAAAGTGCGCCCCGCAGTCAGTCACCAACACGGTTTCAGCTCACTGGGCAGAAATCTGAAATAAGTTGCAAATCATTAACTTGAAAGCAATTTAGGGGGTTGACAGAGGTGTTCTAGGTTGTAGAATAGCGCGCCTCAGACACACGAACGCAGCGATGCGAAAACGATGTCGAGAAGCTGCAAGTTTCACCGTAGTAAATTGAAATATGTAGTTCCGTGATAGCTCAGTCGGTAGAGCAAATGACTGTTAATCATTGGGTCCCAGGTTCGAGTCCTGGTCACGGAGCCAATTTCAAGCCGGGGTATAGCGCAGTCCGGTAGCGCGCCTGCTTTGGGAGCAGGATGTCAGGAGTTCGAATCCCCTTACCCCGACCATTTTTGGGTCGTTAGCTCAGTTGGTAGAGCAGTTGGCTTTTAACCAATTGGTCGTAGGTTCGAATCCCACACGACCCACCATTTTTGAAACCAGTTAACGCTGGGATCGAATCTTAAGATCAGAGGCCAAAAGCGCTGATCGAAGAAGGCGATCTTTGAAAGGTCGCCTTTTTTTTACCGGGGTATAGCGCAGTCCGGTAGCGCGCCTGCTTTGGGAGCAGGATGTCAGGAGTTCGAATCCCCTTACCCCGACCATATTAAAAATCCTCGTATCGAAAGATACGGGGATTTTTTTTGCCCTCCAGACATGTTTCATTCAAGTCATCGTACAACTTGCCGATAGCCCGCTAACGAAAAGGGGCTGCCGTCGATCGCCCCTTGAATCCGGCCAATACAAGAAAAAGGGCGTTCGTCATGTTGCTTCGTCAGTTGAATATTGCTCCCCGTGCCGCCCTGGGCTTTGCCCTGATCGCTGTGCTGGTGGCGTTGCTCGGCGTGTTTGCCCTGGGGCAGATGTCGAGCATCCGCGAGAGCGAGGTCGCCGTGGAGAATCAGTGGCTGCCGAGCATTCGTGGCGGTGACGAGATCCGCGAGATCATGCTGCGCATCCGCACCATCTCCCTGCGCATGGCGCTGGATCAGGACCCGAACAACGTCGCCACCTACCGCAGCCAGATGGACACCCGCGACAAGGAGCTGAGCGAGAAAATCGCCGCGTACGACCGACTGGTCACCACCCCGGAAGGGCAGCAGTTGTACGATCAGTTCAAGAAAACTTTCGCGGCCTACCGTGCCGGCATCGCTCAATCGTTCGCACTGGCCGAGCAAGGCAAGCGTGACGAGCTGACCAAGCTGCTATTGGTCGACATGAAAACCGTGGTCGATGGCTCCGGCAAACAACTCAATGACCTGGCGGATCTGTTCGCCAAACAGGTCGCCGCCGAAAGCCGCAACTCCGCCGCGCACTACGAAACCTCACGCACCATCGTCAGCCTGTTCATCGCGCTGGCAGCATTGGCGACCGTGGCCCTGGCGATGCTGCTGACGCGCAGCATCGTTCGCCCCCTGAGCGCCGCTGTGGATGCTGCGGAAAACGTCGCAAGAGGCGATCTGACGCGTCCGATCGAGACCGATGGCAATGATGAGGTCAGCCGTTTGCTCAAGGCGCTGGCGACCATGCAACAAAACCTGCGTGAAACCCTGCAAGGCATCAACGGTTCAGCCACGCAACTGGCGACCGCCGCCGACGAGCTCAACGCCGTCACGCTCGACAGCACCCAAGGCCTGCAACAACAGAACAACGAAATCGAACAGGCCGCCACCGCCGTCAATGAGATGACCACCGCGGTCGAAGAGGTCGCACGCAATGCAGTGTCGACCTCCGACGCGACACGCCAGTCCAGCGAATCGGCGCATCTGGGGCAAGAGCGGGTCAGTGAAACCGCCAGCGCGATCAATGCGCTGGCCAGTGAGGTGCAACACACCGGCGAGTTGGTGCAATCACTGGCCAATCAATCTCAAGACATCGGCAAGGTGCTGGACGTGATCCGGGCGATCGCCGAGCAGACCAACCTGCTGGCGCTCAACGCCGCCATCGAAGCGGCGCGGGCCGGGGAGAGCGGACGCGGGTTCGCGGTGGTTGCTGACGAGGTCCGCGCGCTGGCCTATCGCACGCAGCAATCGACTCAGGAAATCGAGCAGATGGTGCAAGGCATGCGCAACGGTTCATGCCTGGCGCTGGAGTCGATGCAGGCCAGTGCCTCGCGTGCGTCCACCACGCTGGTGCTGGCCGAGCGGGCCGGTGAGGCGCTGCAAACCATCACCGCGTCGGTGCATGAGATCCACGAACGCAACCTGGTGATCGCCAGCGCCGCCGAAGAGCAGGCGCAAGTGGCACGGGAAGTGGATCGCAACCTGGTGAACATCCGTGACTTGTCGGTGCGTTCGGCGGCCGGCGCCGATCAAACCAGCGCTTCCAGTCATGAGCTATCGAAACTGGCCAATGCATTGCAGGGTATGGTGCGGCGCTTCCAGCTGTAATCCCGGCAGACGTAAAAAAGCCGCGCTCCTCGTGAGAGAAAGCGCGGCTTTGTTTTGTCGGGACAGAATGAAAATCAGGCACCGTCCTGGTCTTTCAGGTGTTCGAACAGGCCTTTCGGCATTTTCTTGCCGTTGGCTTCGAAGTTGGCTTTGACGTTGTTGTAAGCCTCTTGCTCGTCGATGAAGCCGTCATGGTTGGTGTCGATCTTGTCGAAGTCGGACTTCGGCGCAACCTTCAGGAACTCGGCGCGCGAGACTTTGCCGTCGCCATCGGTGTCGGTCTTGGCCATCGACGCGTCGCCGCATTTGCCTTCACCGCATTTGCCTTCCGGGGTTTTCACCGAGGTTTCAGCCGAGGCAACCATGTAGCCCTGGGCCAGCGGTTGTGCGGCGAACACCGAGCCGGACAGCATCAGGCCGCCAGCCAGTACGGCACCGACCAGGCCAAGGGAGGTTTTGCCAATTTTCGAAGTGCGGGTCATTTCATTCTCCTTCGGTTGCACTGCGCAACCACACGTTAAGGGCGATCAGCCGGAGCAGGTGTGCTCGGGTGTGGCCATTAAGCGGTGGCGGTGTATCGCGTCTGTGTCGAGGAGCGGGGGCGTTTGTAAGCGAAGGTGAGGAAAGCGCGGGCAGATACAGTAAAAGACAAAACCCTGTGGGAGCGAGCAGGCCCGCCCCCACAGCGTTTTACATCAGTGCAGCTTCAGACGTGGCTCGGTGCCGCGTCCGATCTTGCTGCCCAGCATCAGCATCGCCGTGCGGAACGGGCCGTACAGCGCCATCTGGTGCATGCGGTACAGCGACACGTAAAACATCCGCGCCAGCCAGCCTTCGAGCATCACGCTGCCGGTCAGGTTGCCCATCAAGTTACCCACAGCCGAAAAACGCGACAGCGAAATCAGCGAGCCGTAGTCGGTGTACTTGTACTCCGGCAGGGTCTTGCCTTCGATCCGCAGTTTCAGCGACTTGGCCAGCAACGACGCCTGTTGGTGCGCAGCCTGGGCCCGTGGCGGAACGTTGCGATCCGAGCCCGGTTGCGGGCAGGCGGCGCAGTCACCGAAGGCGAAAATGTTTTCGTCGCGGGTGGTCTGCAAGGTCGGCAGCACTTGCAGCTGGTTGATGCGGTTGGTTTCCAGGCCATCGATGTCCTTAAGGAAACCCGGCGCGCGGATCCCGGCAGCCCAGACTTTCAGGCTGGCCTTGATCTCGTTGCCATCGGCGGTGATCAGGCTGTCGGCGGTGACCTGGCTGACCGACGCGTTGGTCATCACATTGACCCCGAGTTTTTCCAGGGTCTTGTGCACCGGCCCGCTGATACGCTCCGGCAGGGCTGGCAGCACCCGTGGCCCGGCTTCGATCAGGGTGATGTGCATGTTTTCCGGTTTGATCCGGTCCAGACCGTAGGCCGCCAGCTCATGAGCGGCGTTGTGCAGCTCGGCCGCCAGTTCGACGCCCGTGGCGCCGGCGCCGACGATGGCCACGCTGATCTGCTGGACCACATCGGTTTGCCCGGCGTGAGCACGCAGATAGTGATTGAGCAATTGCTGGTGGAAACGCTCGGCCTGTTTGCGGGTGTCGAGGAACAGGCAGTGCTGCGCTGCGCCCTGGGTACCGAAATCGTTGGTGGTGCTGCCGACCGAGATCACCAGCGAGTCATAAGGCACTTCCCGCGCCGGAACCAGTTCCACGCCGTTTTCGTCGTAGGTGGCGGCGAGCTGAATCTTCTTCTGCTCACGATCGAGCCCGCTCATGCGCCCCAGCTGGAACTCGAAGTGGTTCCATTTGGCCTGGGCGACATAGTTGAGTTCGTCTTCGGAGGAGTTCAGCGATCCGGCGGCCACTTCGTGCAACAGCGGTTTCCAGATGTGCGTGAGGTTCGCGTCGACCAGCATGATGCTGGCAGTGCCGCGTTTACCCAGAGTCTTACCCAGACGGGTAGCCAACTCCAGACCGCCGGCGCCGCCGCCGACAATGACAATACGATGGGACATGGGAATAGCTCGCAAGGTTTTTAAAGGAAATCGGTGCGGTTACCCGAGCGAGCGCGATGCAGCTCATAGCGTCAGGTAACTGATAAATCGGCTCAACAGGCCCAGACCAATGGTCACTGCCAGCACCACCACCAGGAGCATCCACGGCCGGAATGGCCGGCGCTCGACACGGTGTTGGGACAACTGCAGGTACTCTTCGACATGCTTCTGGTCATCGGGGTTCAGGCGGCTGGTCATATGAGGCCTCGTCAGGGATAGACGTTGCTGAATGCGCAGACGTTACAGCGGTTTGCCTGCGAGCGTTGAACGGCGCATGTCATCCGGGCGAATGATTGCGCTTTTGTAACATCCGGCCAGTGTTTGCGCCATCCTGCTTAGGGATTACAGGCTGATCCCGACATCGAACACGATGCTGCGACCCAGGTTGCTGCGCAGGAAATCCGGTGCATCGGGGTGGGCGAACAAGACGCGGGCGAACGTCGGTCCGACCAGTGACAGCGAGCGCCAGCCCTGTCGCAAATATTCGGTGGGCGGAGGAAAGTGGCTGTTGAGGTCGAGCACTTCGCGCTTGAGGCTGGCGAAGGCGATGATGTCCAGTTCGCCCAGGTCCATGCCGCGTTCCTTGTAGTTGTGCGCTTTCTTGCGCAAGGTCGGCGCCAGCCTGAGCAGAAACTCGTTGGCCGGAATCCGCCGTGGCTTGGCCTCGCGGCGCACCAGTTGGCTCAGGGAAAATGCACTGCGTCGACGTTGCAGCTCATCGCGCCATTCATCGTTGAGGCGGCGGCCTTCGTCGAGGACGAAAAACACCTCGAAGTTGGCATCGCGAAACAACACGTCCGGTGGCTCGCCGGCCGGGGCGAATTCGTCGGCGCGATACGGAATATTCAGGCCTTGCAGCAGGCGCTGGCAGACCCAACGCTCACGCTCCCATTTGCGGGCATTGGACAGGAACGCGTTGGCTTGCTCGGCCGCGATGGTCAGCAGGCGTAAATAATCTGAGTCATCCATAGGCCCAAGCTTAGCGTTCAATTGCGACAAGCAGAAAGCTTTGCATCGGCAGTTTCACCAAGGTGGCGGTGTAAACTTCGACACAGGAGCGCCAATCAAAGGAGTCTGCGGTGCGAATGAAGGTGATGGGATCATGATCGGTGCAGAACTGCTGTCATCGACAAGTCTGACCCTCGGCTGGCTGATTTACCTGCCGGTGCTGCTCTGGGCGATTTGCCGCGCGCCGTGGGTCGAGTTGTTCAGCGACAGCCGTCGTCAGCACTTGCTGTTCGGCACCGTGTTCGCGCTGTTTCTGTTGTGGATGGTGCGCAGGGATTTCGACACGGGTGTGTCGTATCACTTCATTGGCATGACCGCCGTGACGTTGCTGCTCGACTGGCCGTTGGCGATTGTGGGCGGGCTGGTGGCGCAGATCGGGCTGGTCCTGCTGGGACGCCAGGATCTGGCGGCGGTCGGAGTCAACGGCGCGTTGCTGATCCTGCTGCCGGTGCTGATCACCGAGGGCGTGGCGATCCTGGTCGAGCGGGCGCAACCGCGTAATCCGTTTGTGTATATCTTTTGCTCTGGCTTCTTCGCGGCGGCCTTGTCGGCGCTGTCATGCCTGGTGCTGAGCCTGACCTTGCTCTGGTACGACGGCCTCTTCGCCATGCCCGAATGGCTGGAAGATTTCATCGGTTACCTGTGGCTGCTGATTTTTCCGGAAGCGTTCATCAACGGCATGGTGATCAGTGCGCTGGTGGTGTTCTGCCCGGAATGGCTGGAGACCTTCAACCGCACCCGCTACCTTTCGGCGCCCTGGAAGGACGACGATCCCAAGTCTTGATCCACATCAAATCCACCCCGTGCGCGGCATTTCATGCTCGGCCAAATCCCTTCAGGAGCAGCGGCATGAGTGTTTACGAGTGGGCGAGGCAGGAAACCCGGCAAAGTCTGGAGATGGCGCAGGAGGTAGGCTTCGATCCTGGATTGAGTCTGCGCGCCTTGCTCAGTGCCGTGGTGCAGCAGAGCAAGGCGGTGCGCAACGCCGAAGACCTGGCCGACGAGTTGCGCTTTCTGGCAGAAAACCTCGACGACAATCAGGACTACGGCTTCATGCGGCCCTGATCAGAGGATCAGTGGCGCTGGTCGAAGTCGCCGGAAAACAGTTCGTCCTCGGCATCCGGGGCGACCGGGATCTTGTGTTCTTCCGACGCCCAGGCGCCGAGGTCGATCAGTTTGCAGCGGTCCGAGCAGAACGGCCGGAATTTGTTCTCGGGGGTGAATTCCACCGGGGCGCCGCAGGTCGGGCATTCAACGGTCGGGATCGGGCTCATGACTGGCCTCCAGATAAAGTCAGGTAAAAGTGATGCAGGCGCTCGACCTCGCCGTGCAGCCAGGCGAGGTCGCGGTCGTTGACCACCACATCGTCGGCGCGGCTGACGCGGTCTTCGCGGCTGGATTGAGCCTTGAGGATCGCCTGGACCTGCTGTTCGCTGGTCTGGTCACGCTGCAAGGTGCGTTCGATCTGCAGTTGCTGCGGAGCATCGATCACCAGGATCCGCTGGGTCATCGCGTACTGTCCGGACTCGATCAACAGCGGCGAAACCAGAATCGCGTAAGGCGATTTTGCCAGCGCCAGGTGATGGGCGATTTCCTCGGCGATCAGCGGATGCAACAGCGCTTCGAGCCAGCGGCGTTGCTCCGGTACTTCGAAGATCAGCTTGCGCAACGCTGCGCGATCCAGCGTGCCATCGGCCTGCAGGACATCCGGACCGAAGTGCTCGGCGATTTTTGCCAGCGCCGGGCGCCCCGGCTCAACCACCCAGCGTGCCGCATGATCGGCGTCCACCACATGGATGCCGAGGTCGATGAAGTGCTGGGCGGCTGCGCTTTTGCCGCTGCCGATGCCGCCGGTCAGGCCGAGAATCCAGGGTTTTTCCACAGGGGTATTCATTTCAAACCGACAAACTGCCAATAGAAGTCGGTTATTTGACCACCCCAGAGCAAGGCAATCCAGCCGGCAATTGCCAGATACGGCCCGAAGGGGATTGGCGTCGAGGTTTTCTGGTCGCGCAGCTTGAGCATAATCACCCCGAGCACGGCGCCCACCAGCGAGGACAGCAGGATGGTCAGCGGCAGAATCTGCCAGCCACCCCAGGCCCCGAGCAATGCCAGCAACTTGAAATCACCGTGACCGATGCCGTCCTTGCCGGTGAGCAGCTTGAACAGCCAGAACACCGACCACAGCGCCATATAACCGGCCACTGCCCCCCACAACGCGTCGTGCAGCGAGACGAACAGGCCGAAGCTGTTGACGATCAATCCCAGCCACAGCAGCGGCAGCACCAGTACATCGGGCAACAGCTGATGCTCGGTGTCGATCAGACTCATCGCCAGCAAGCCCCAGGTCAGGACGATCATCAGACAGGCCGGCCAGCCAAAACCCATATGCCAGGCGATGAACGCCGACAGCACGCCGCAGGCCAGTTCGGTCAACGGATAACGCTTGCTGATCGGCGCCGCGCATGACGAGCAGCGGCCGCGCAAAAACAGGTAGCTGAGCAGCGGAATGTTTTCCCACGCACGAATGCGGTGGGCGCAATGCGGGCACTGCGAGTGCGGCAGCATCAGATTGTAGACCGGCAGCGGCGTTTCGACGGGCAGCCCGAGCACGTCGTGGGCCTGCTGGCGCCATTCGCGTTCGAGCATTTTCGGCAGGCGCCAGATCACGACATTGAGGAAGCTTCCGACCACCAGTCCGAGCACCAGAGCGGTGAAGACAAAGGCCAGCGGATAGAGGGCGAAGAGTTCGTCGATGGGCATGTCAGATCGCTGAGCCGAGTTGGAAGATCGGCAGGTACATGGCCACGACCAGTCCGCCGACGATCACCCCGAGTACCACCATGACGAAAGGCTCCATCAGGCTGGTGAGGTTGTCGACCATGTTATCCACTTCTTCCTCGTAGAACCCGGCAACCTTGTCGAGCATATCGTCCAGGGCGCCGGACTCTTCGCCGATGGCGGTCATCTGCACGGCCATGTTCGGAAAGATTCCGGTGGTGCGCATCGAAAAGTTCAACTGCATGCCGGTGGCCACGTCCTGGCGAATGCGCAGCACCGCACGTTTGAACACCACGTTGCCGGTGGCCCCGGCAACCGAGTCCAGCGCTTCGACCAGCGGCACGCCGGCGGCAAACGTGGTCGACAGGGTTCGGGCGAAACGGGCCACGGCGGACTTGTACATCATGGTGCCCACCAGCGGCAGTTTCAGCAGCCAGGCATCACGCCGGTCACGCAGGGCCTGGGATTTCTTCAGGGCATGGCGGGTGCCGAAAAACGCTGCGACCAGCGCGCCGAGAATCGCCCACCACCATTGCTGCATGAACTCCGAGAGGCCGATCACCATCAGGGTGAACGCTGGCAGTTCGGCGCCGAATCCGGAAAACACCGACTGGAACTGCGGCACCACTTTCACCAGCAGAATCCCGGTGACGACCGCCGCCACCAGGATCACGGCGGTGGGGTAGGTCATGGCTTTCTTGATCTTGGCCTTGAGGCTTTCGCTCTTTTCCTTGTAGGTCGCTACGCGTTCCAAAAGGGTATCGAGGGCGCCGGATTGCTCGCCGGCATCGACCAGGTTGCAGTACAACTCGTCGAAGTATTGCGGTTTCTTGCGCAGGGCTGCGGCGAAGCTGTTACCGGCGGCGACTTCCTGTTTCACCTCGTCCACCAGTTTGCGCATCGCCGGGTTTTCAAAACCTTCGCCGATGATGTCGAACGACTGCAGCAACGGCACGCCGGCCTTCATCATGGTTGCCATCTGCCGGGTGAAGAGGGCGATGTCCAGCGGCTTGATGCGTTTGCCGAAATTCAGCAACGACGCGGATTTCTTGCGCACCTTGCCGGGGTTGATGCCCTGCTTGCGCAACTGTGCCTTGATCAGCGCGGGGTTTTGTCCGCTCAACTCGCCGGTGATCCTGCTGCCTTTCTTGTCCGTGCCTTCCCAGGCATAGACGCTGATTTTCGCTGCCTTGACGGCCATGTTCAGTCCTTGGTGACCCGGTTGATTTCTTCAAGGCTGGTGATGCCTTGCATCGCCTTGATCAGTCCCGAGGTGCGCAGGTCGTTGAAGCCGTCCAGGCGCATCTGGCTGTCGATTTCCAATGAGTTGCCCTCGGCCATGATCAGCCGTTGCAGCTCGGGGGTGTTTTTCACCACTTCATAAATCCCGGTGCGTCCCTTGTAGCCGCCGTTGCATTGATCGCAACCGGCGGGCTCATAGATCGTGAAACTGCCGATGCGTTCCTCGGGAAAACCTTCCTTGAGCAAGGTTTCGCGGGGAATCTCGATGGGCTTTTTGCAGTGGCTGCAGAGTTTTCGCGCCAGACGCTGGGCGATGATCAGGCTGACCGACGTGGCGATGTTGAAGCCGGGAATGCCCATGTTGTGCAAGCGGGTGAGTGTCTCGGCGGCGCTGTTGGTGTGCAGCGTGGAGAGCACAAGGTGACCGGTCTGCGCTGCCTTGATGGCGATTTCCGCAGTCTCGAGATCGCGGATCTCACCGACCATGATCACGTCCGGGTCCTGGCGCAGGAACGAGCGCAGGGCCTGGGCGAAGTCCAGCCCCTGCTTAGGATTGACGTTGACCTGATTGATGCCTTCCATGTTGATCTCCACCGGGTCTTCGGCAGTGGAGATGTTGATGTCGACGGTATTGAGAATGTTGAGCCCGGTGTACAGCGACACGGTCTTGCCGGAACCGGTGGGACCGGTGACCAGGATCATACCTTGTGGTTGCTTCAGGGCAGCGAGGTACAGGTCTTTCTGCTCCGGCTCGTAGCCGAGGGCGTCGATGCCTATCTGCGCGCTGGAGGGGTCGAGGATCCGGATCACCACTTTCTCGCCCCACAGGGTCGGCAAGGTGTTGACCCGGAAATCGATCGACTTGCTCTTGGACAGGCGCATCTTCAGTCGCCCGTCCTGAGGTTTGCGGCGTTCCGAAATGTCGAGGCTGGCCATGACCTTCAGGCGTGCGGCAATGCGCCCGGCCAGTTGAATCGGCGGCTTGGCCACTTCGCGCAGGATGCCGTCGGTACGTACGCGCACCCGGTAGTTTTTTTCGTAGGGTTCGAAGTGCAGGTCGGAAGAACCGCTCTTGATCGCGTCCAGCAGCATCTTGTGGACGAAGCGCACCACCGGCGCGTCGTCGGCGTCCAGCCCACCGATGGCGTCCTGCTTGCTGTCATCGATGGACTCGACGTCCAGCCCGTCGAGGTCGACATCGGCCATGTCTTCCAGGCCGGAGGCGTGGGTGTCGAAGAACTTCTCGATGGCGTCGGTGAGCTTGTCGTCTTCCACCAGAATCGCTTCGGTGGTCAGCCCGGTGCTGAACTGAATATCGTTGATTGCCTGATGATTGCTCGGGTCGGAGATCCCCACAAACAGCTTGTTGCCGCGCCGCCACAGGGGCAGCGCGTGGTGCTGGCGCACCAGTTTTTCGCTGACCAGGCCCTTGGGCTGGGTTTCCTTGTCCAGGCAGTTGAGGTCGAGGAACGCCATGCCGAAATGCTCCGAGGCGATCTCGGCAACCTGCGAACTCTTCACCAGTTTGTTCTGTACCAGATAGCTGACCAGCGACAGACGATTGCGCTGGGCCTGCTGCCAGGCTTGCTGGGCGCTTTTTTCCGTGAGCAGTTCGGCCTGTACCAATTGCTTGGCCAGACCGCTCAGAGCGATGTCATTCATGGGAATCCCGGATGCAGACAGTTCATGACTTATAGCCTAGTCAAGTGACAGCGCCAAACCGCCTCGGTGCAGGTGACAAAAAGTGTCAGATAGTGCGGTTACAGGTTGTAGGAAACGCCGCGATAGCGTGATCGCGCCCAGCCTGCGCGGGTGCGGGCGCCTTGGCACGGGCTGTGCTGAGTCCTGTTCAGATCATGAGATTCCGACTCATGCATGGAGCGTGTCTATGAAGAAACAACAAGGTTTCACTCTGATCGAGCTGCTGATCGTCGTGGCGATCATCGGCATTCTGGCCACCATCGCGTTGCCGCAATACACCAAGTACCAGGCACGGTCGAAGGTGACGGCAGGGCTGGCGGAAATCAGCGCACTCAAAGTGCCGTTCGAGGACACCATTAATCAAGGTACCGACCCGACCCTGTTGCTGGTGGCCGGTAACGCGGCAGCCACCACCTCCAACTGCACGTTGGCGGCGTCGGGCACGGCTTCGACAGGCGCCGGCACGATCACCTGCACGCTGGTCAACGCACCAGGCCCGGTACTGGGCAAGACCATCACGCTCTCCCGCACGGGTGCTGCTACCGGCAACACCGCCGGTGTCTGGAGTTGCGCATCCACGGTCAACCCGGACTACGCGCCTAAAGGTTGCCCGGGCAGCGGTGCCTGACCGGCTAGCCACGCATCATGAAATGCTCCGCTTTGCGGGGCATTTTCTTTTGCCCGGCACTTCACAAAAGCTTCAATCATTTCAGCGTGTTAGGAACTTTTCCAAAAGCCGCAACTTGCATGCAGATAATTCGAACGTCATGCAATTTGCATGATTCCGAAAATGTTCATGATTTATAACTTGTTGATTTATAAAGAATTATCGTCTTTTGAAGACTTGGCACAGCGTTCGCAATATCTCCAGTAACCCTGCTGACAAGACACGCAGCAGACTTTCCAGAAAAACAGGAGTTACTCGTATGAAGAAGTTCGCTATCACTGCCGCTGCTGCTACCGCGCTGACCCTGACCATGGCCACCGGCGCATTCGCACAATCCACTCAGGCAACCCAGGCGCCAATGACCCTGGCCGCCGGTGAAATGACCAAGGCGAAAGAGGCCACTTCCGACACCTGGATCACCACTAAAGTCAAAAGCGACCTGGTCACCGAAAAAGGCATTCCAGGCACTGATATCAAAGTAGAAACCAACAAAGGCGTCGTTTCCCTGTCTTCGACCGTTGCCATCACCGAAGCTCAGAAAACCACCGCCGTGGCCATCGCCAAGAAAATCAAAGGCGTGAAAGCGGTCTCCGCTGACGGCCTGAAAGCCGAGTAAGGCAAGACTTCTCGCCTGGACCGGGAGAAGACGCGACAGGCGGGCCGAGTCATACGTCTGCCGCACTTTAGAGTTCATGCGAACGGCCACAGGGAGTGGCCATTACAGGCCCCGGCATTCGTGTCGGGGCCTGTTCTATTTCAGGGACGGGAAAACCAATGGGGGAGGTCAGTTGCCACGTTTGCTGTTGATCTGCCGCAGGCGATTACCTTCGAACCGCAGGTATTGGTACATGCCGTTGCTCGGGCCGTAGGTCCATTCCTCGACCTGAAACTCTTCCCGGCGATTGGCGCTGCGCTTGTAGCCCAGCACGTCACGGCTGACCGGTTCACCGCACTTTTGCAGCACCTCGCTGGAACGGTCGCCAAGGCTGACCAACTGGCTGCCGCAGCGCAGCGTATCGGATGCTGACGCCTGGCTGGCGACGAGCGCCAGCACTATTGCCGCCAGCCATTGGCTGTTCATCACTCGGCGTCCAGATGCATTTGCGTCACCACGCGGCCGTCGCTCTCCGCTTCGCCGAGATTGGCGTCGATGAAGTACACGCGGTCGTCGGCCAGTTGGCCTTTGTCCACCAGGTAGTCCTTGATGCTGCTGGCACGGTCCTGACCCAGTTGGCGCAGCAGCACATCGCTGGAGCTCCAGAACTTGATCACGTCCGCACGCATTTTCGCGGTGCGCTCTTCCTTGCCCAGATCTTTCCATTCAGCCGGCGGCTGGGTTTTCAGACGAGTGCGGTAGATGCCTTCGAGCAGCGGGCCTTTTTCGTTATCCGGGACCTGGATCAGTGATGCCTGGGCCGGCACCTTGTCGCCACGGCGCTGGAGCATCTTGTAGTAGTTGTACTGGTATTCACGTTCCAGACGCTGCTCGGCAATCAACGGACCGTCGCTGCTCTGGGCGGCGGTGCCTTCGATTTCCAGGCGCAGGGCCGGACGTTCCTTCAAGGCCTGGGACAGTTTGACCAGCGCGGCTTCGGCGTCCTTGTTCAGTTCGCTGGAACCCGGTGCGAAGGACACGGTGCCGAGGTCTTCGGAACCGCCCCCGTTGATCAGCCCGCCAATCATCTTGAACGGTGCGGCGGCGGCTTTGACGACCAGATTGCGCAGGGTCTGCCAGATAATCGGCATCACGCTGAATTGCGGGTTATTGAGGTCGCCGGTGACCGGCAGCTCGATGGAAATCTTCCCGTCCACGTCCTTGAGCAACGCAATCGCCAGTTTCAGCGGCAGGCTCACGGCATCCGGGCTGTCGACTTTCTCACCCAGTTGCAGCTGCTCGACCACCACTTTGTTCTCGGCCTTGAGCTGGCCCTTGGTGATCAGGTAGTGCAGGTCGAGATTGAGCCGGCCCTTGCGGATCCGGTAACCGGCGAACTTGCCGGAGTAGGGCGTCAGGGTGGTCAATTCGACCCGTTTGAAACTGGTGGCGATGTCGAGGCTGGCCATCGGGTCGAACGGGTTGACCGCACCCTTGATGGTCACCGGCGCATAGCGGTCGACCTTGCCTTTGACGTCGACGCTGGCCGGTTTCGCCTGACGGCTGTCGATGGTGCCGATCTGGCCGTTGAGCTGCTGGACCGCGGTGGCGAAGTTCGGGGTCAGGCTGAAGTCGGCGAAGTTGGCCGAGCCGTCATTGATCGCGATACCGCCGATATGAATGCCCAGCGGTTTCGAGTTGCCGGCTGGTTTGGCCGCTGCCGTTTTCGCCCCGGAATCGGCAGGTTGCGGAATCAGCAAGTCGTCGATGTTGGTGGTGCGGTCATCGTTGATCATGAATCGCACATAGGGCTGGAACAGGTTGATTCTGTCGATCGACAGGTTGTCGCCGTGCTGATAGTTCAGGCCTTCGACCACCACTTGCTGCCACTTGAGGAAGTCGCGGGTCTTCAGGGTGTCGAGGGTGTGCAACTGATCGACCTGGGCGCGACCGGTGACACTGAGTGCCAGAGGTGTGACGCTTTTCAGATTCACTTTCAGATCGCTGCCGAGCATGCCGCTGCGCAGTTCCAGGCGAATGAACGGGTTGATGTAGGACTGGGCGACGCGAAGGTCGATGTCCTGCGTCTTCACGTTGAGCTGGGCCGTGACCGGTGCCAGATTGACCACGCCGTCGGCGCTGATCTTGCCTTGCTTGCCCAGGCCGGTGTCCAGTTTGACGTTGAAGGGCGAGCCGTTGAGGCTGTCGAAATTCTGCAGGTCGAGGTTCAGCGGCGTGACATCCAGCGTGACTTCCGGCTTCGCCGAGCGGTCGGCCAGATGCACTTTGTAGTCACGCAGTTGCACGTCCTTGAGCAGCACCTGCCACGGTTTGCCCGGTGCGGCCGGTTCCGGTTTCGGTGAGTCGGCAGCCGCCGGAGTGCTTTTCGGTTCCGCCGCCGCTTTGGCGGCAGGTTTCGACGGCTGGCTGGCGAACAGTTTCTGCCAGTCCAGTTGCCCGTCCGCCTCAAGGGCGGCCCAGGTTTCGAGTTTCTGGCTGCGGATCTTGCCGACCACCACTTGCTGTTTGGCCAGGTCCACCGTGGTTTCGCTGACGTCGAGGCGGTCGAGTTTCGCCAGCGGGCGCCCGTCCGGGGCCTTGATCGCAAACGGCGCGACACTGACCGAGACGTTGCTCAACAGCAGTTCGGTTTCCTTGGACAGGTTGAGCTTGTAGTCGGTGCTCAGGCTGACTACGCCGTTTTCCAGTACCAATGGCACCGCGTCGCGCACGTAGGGCCAGAAGGCTTTCATCTGGCCATCGGTGACTTTGAGCGTGCCTTCGGAGGCGATCGGGATCAGGCTGAAGTTGCCTTTCCAGTCGATCTGCCCACCGGCCGGGCCGATGGCGACCAGGGTCATGTCGGCGTTGTCGTCGGGCAGGGTGCTGAGGTTGTTCAGTTCGAAATCGAGCTTGTCGTAGAGGAACTCGATCGGTTCGCTCGGGCGTGAGTCCTGGAAGTGCACGTTGCCGCCGGCCAGTTTGATCCGGTCGATACGCAGCGGAAACGGCTTGGCATTCGGATCGGCCGGCGTCGGTTCACTGGCCGGCAACTTGAACAGACCCAGCAGATTGAGTTTGCCGTCCTGGGCGAACAGGACTTCGGTCTTGGGTTTATCCAGTTCGATGTCGGACAGGTGCAGCGCTTTTGTCCACAGGCTGTCGAGTTGCAGGTTGGCGTACAGGCGTTCGAAACCGACCTGTTCCTTGCCCGGCTCGCCGATGACCAGGCCCCAAAGCGTGACTTCGAGGCTGAACGGATTGAGTTCGATACGCTGAATGTGCGCAGGCACCGTCGCGTAGTTGGCCAGTTGCTGGTTGGCGACCCGGAGCGCAATGCCCGGCAAAATCAGAAACCCCAGCAGGCTGTAGAGGGCCAGAGCGGTCAACAAGGCGCCAATCGCGCGAATCAATCCTTTGGGCATGTGCGGCTTCATCTGTCTGAATCGGAGTGCCTTGGAGTATGGCACGCGATTCCGGTTCCGAAGTAATAGCCTGTGATCAGGATTGTTCAGATTTTTCTGTGGGAAATTTCCTGCGCGACTTTAGAGCCAGAAAATCAGAGCTGAAGAATCAGGGTCTTCAGCGGCGGTTGTTGATCCTGCGAAGGGAAGTCGGCACCCGGCGTCATCACACTCCATTCGCGTACCGGGCGCCCGGCTTTCTCGGCGCAGCGCAGCACCTGTTCGCGCCAGTCGTCCATGCTGACCTTCGCCAGGTTGTTGCAGCAGATCAGCACGCCATTGTCGGCAGTGGTCAGCAGGGCTGGCTTGAGCAGGCTTTGATAATCACGCAGCAGATCGACCGTGCCGAACGCACTTTTGGCCCACGCGGGAGGGTCGAGCAGCACCAGATCGTATTGACGCTGTTCGAGGCGCTGATAGCTCGGCAGTTTCTGCCCGCGACGCTGACTGATCGGCAGACCGGCCAACTGGCGAATCGCCGGGAAGTAGTCGGACTGGATGAATTCCATGGTCGGCAGTTGCGGATTGAGCAAGCCGTTCTCGCGCCCGACCGCCAGATTGCCCTCGGCGAAGTCCAGGTTGCATACCTCGCGGGCACCGCCGGCGGCCGCACTGAGACCGACGCCGCAGGTGTAGGCGAACAGGTTGAGCACGCTTTTGCCCTTGGCGTGATCCTTGACCCAGCCGCGGGTGTTGCGCAGGTCGAGGAACAGCAGAGGATCCTGACCGGCGTGGCGCCCGCGCACACGGTAGTTCAGGCCCCATTCGTGGCCGACCAGATCAACCAGCGCAGCATCGTCGGCGCGGTACACACTGTCTTCACGATCGATGCGCGAGTTGCCACGGGAGCGGTCGTTGTAAACCAGCAAGGTTTGCAATCCCAACGTTTCATTCACCGTGGCGTGCAGTTGCAGCAGGTCGGCGAGTTCCAGCGTCTGGTGGAAGCTCTGCACCATCAGTTGCGGGCCGTAGCGGTCGATAGTCAGGCCGCCGGCGCCTTCCTGGCTGCCGTGGAACAGGCGATAGCAGTCGGTGCCCTGGCGGTGCAGCTCGGCGAGCAGATCCTGGCGTTGATCGAGGGCGGCGCGCAGCGCCTGATTCAGGGAAGACATGCTTGCGCCTTGCTGGAGGGAATCGGGGCGCGGGAGTTTAGCAGTTACTGAGCTTCAGCTCAGCCCCATCCGCCGCTGGGCCCGCTGAACCGATCCATTGCGCATCGCCCAGCGCAGCATTGGCGCGCTGCGTTTGACGCTGGCGCGGATCAACTGGCGTTGCAGCGGGTTCTGGCGGGCATCCAGCATGTCGCTGGCCCAGTCCGGCAGCAGGTCGATGCCGGCCTTCATCATCAGGTCGCCAAACGGCCGCGCCAGAATGCTGGGCGCAGGGGCATCGAGCAACAGGCGCAGGACTTCGCGGCTGCGTTCGTCACACAGCAACTGCGGGCGCATCCGTTGCAGGTAATCGGCCACGGCCTGGCGTGATTTCGGTACATCCCGGGCACCCAGTCGTTCAGCGACCACGGCGATTTCCGCGTAGTAACGATCCTGATCGGCCGGCGACAACTGCGGGTTGCGGTAACGCAAATGGGCGGCGAGAAAATTGCTGACTTCGGCCACGTGCACCCAGGTCAGCAGATCCGGATCGCTGGCCGCATAGGGCCGGCCATCCGGCGCGGTGCCGACGACTTGCAGGTGAATGGTGCGGACTTTTTCGATCAGCCATTCGGCGTCCCGTTTCGAGCCGAACGTAGTGCCGGAGACAAACTGGCTGGTACGGCGCAAGCGGCCGAGCATGTCCTGGCGAAAGTTCGAGTGATCCCAGACGCCGGCCAGTGCCAGTGGGTGCAGGGCTTGCAGCAACAAGGCACTGATGCCGCCGATCAACATGCTGCTGAAGTCGCCGTGCACTTGCCAACTGATCGAGTCCGGGCCGAACAGGCCGGGATCGCCCTTGGGGTTTTCCAGATCGAGCTGGCCGAGGGACAGACCGGTCAGGCTCATGAGTTGGTTTTCGATACGGCTGCGGATGAATTCCATGGCAACTCAGTGATGAAGGGCGGCGCGGCCGGTTGACCGCGCCCGTGATTCTACTGGTTAAGGCGCTTGTCGATCAGCCCCTGCACCACGCTCGGGTCAGCCAGGGTCGAGGTGTCGCCGAGGCTGTCGAGTTCGTTGCAGGCAATCTTGCGCAGGATCCGCCGCATGATCTTGCCCGAACGGGTTTTCGGCAGGGCCGGGGCCCACTGGATCAGGTCCGGCTTGGCAAAACTGCCGATCTCCTTGCTGACGTGGGCCAGCAGTTCCTTTTTCAGTTCGTCGTTGGGTTCGGCGCCGTTCATGGGCGTGACGAAGGCATAGATGCCCTGGCCTTTGACGTCATGGGGATAACCGACCACGGCGGCCTCGGCGATGCTGTCGTGCAGCACCAGGGCGCTCTCGACCTCGGCGGTGCCGATGCGGTGGCCGGAGACATTGATCACGTCGTCGATGCGCCCGGTGATCCAGTAGTCGCCGTCCTCGTCGCGGCGGGCGCCGTCGCCGGTGAAGTAGTAGCCGGGGTAGGGCTTGAAGTAGGTGTCGACCATGCGCTGCGGATCACCGTAGACGCTGCGGATCTGCGCCGGCCAGCTCGACTTGATCGCTAGCACGCCGCTGCCGGCGCCTTTGATTTCCTTGCCATGCTCATCGAGCAGCACCGGTTGCACGCCGAACATCGGTTGGGTGGCGCAGCCCGGTTTTATCCGTTGGGCGCTGACCAGCGGGCTGAGCATGATGCCGCCGGTTTCGGTCTGCCACCAGGTATCGACAATCGGACAACGCTGTTCGCCTACGACGTTGAAATACCATTCCCACGCTTCCGGGTTGATCGGCTCACCGACGCTGCCGAGCAATCTGAGGCTCTGTCGCGACGTTTCCTGCAAGGGACCTGCTCCTTCGCGCATCAGTGCGCGCAGGGCAGTGGGGGCGGTGTAGAAGATGTTGACCTTGTGTTTGTCGATCACCTGCCAGAACCGCGAAGTGCTTGGGTAGCTTGGTACGCCTTCGAAGATCAGCGTAGTCGCGCCGTTGGCCAGCGGGCCATAGACGATGTAACTGTGGCCGGTGACCCAGCCGACGTCGGCGGTGCACCAGAACACTTCGCCTTCGCGGTAGTCGAGGACGTACTTGAAGGTCATCGCCGCTTGCAGCAGGTAACCGCCGGTGGTGTGCAGCACGCCCTTGGGTTTGCCGGTGCTGCCGGAGGTGTAGAGGATGAACAGCGGATCTTCGGCGTCCATCGGTTCCGGAGGGCAATCGTCGCTGACGTCCCGTACGGCCTGGTGATACCAGAGGTCGCGGCCTTCGACCCAGTCGATCTTGTTCTGGGTGCGCTCGACTACTACGACGGTGCTGACGTCCGGGCAACTCTGCAGGGCCTTGTCGACATTCTGTTTCAGCGGCACGAACTTGCCACCGCGCACGCCCTCGTCGGCGGTGATCACGGTGCGGCAGTCGGCGTCGAGAATGCGGTCGCGCAACGAGTCCGGGGAGAAACCGCCAAACACCACCGAGTGAATCGCGCCGATCCGAGTGCAGGCGAGCATGGCGTAGGCCGCTTCGGGGATCATCGGCATGTAGATGCACACTCGATCGCCTTTCTTCACGCCACGGCTTTTCAGCACGTTGGCCAGGCGGCAGACGTAGTGATGGAGTTTGTTGTAGGTGATTTGCGTCGATTCGGCAGGGTCGTCGCCTTCCCAGAGAATGGCGATCTGATCGCCGCGCTTTTCCAGGTGGCGGTCGATGCAGTTGTAGCTGACGTTGAGTTTCGCCCCGGCAAACCAGGAAGCCTCGCCGGTCTTCAGGTCATAGCGCTGGACGGTCTGCCACGGTGTGCTCCAGTCGAGGAAGCGCGTGGCCTGTTCGGCCCAGAAGGTGCTGGGGTGTTCAATGGATTCGCGGTACAGGCGATGGTAGTCGTCCTGACTCAACTGGGCAGCCCGGCGGACGGCATCGGCTTTGGGGAACGTGCTGATATCGAACATGACGGTTCCTTATTCTTGTTATGCGACAAGGATAAAGATGCGCCGAGAGCGGGGAGGGTTCAAGACCCGTAAACAAACACCCCCTCATGGCGAGGGGGTGTGTTCAGTACAGGATCAGCCGCGGTGACGGCCGCGGAAGTAGTTGATCAGGCCCTGGGTGGAAGCATCTTCGGCGGCGGTTTCTTCGCTGCCGACCAGGCGGTTGTAGACGCCCTTGCCCAGTTCCTTGCCCAGTTCCACGCCCCACTGGTCGAAGGCGTTGATGCCCCAGACCACGCTTTGCACGAAGACTTTGTGTTCGTACATCGCCACCAGTGCGCCGAGACGACGCGGGCTGATGCGCTCGACCACGATGGTGTTGCTCGGACGGTTGCCCGGGATCACCTTGTGCGGTGCCAGTTTGTGCACTTCGGCTTCGCTCATGCCCTTGTCGCGCAGTTCGGCTTCGGCTTCCGGCAGGGTCTTGCCGAGCATCAGTGCCTGACTCTGGGACAGGCAGTTGGCGTACAGCCACTGGTGGTGGTCGGACACCGGGTTGAAGCTGACGATCGGCACGATGAAGTCGGCCGGGATCAGTTGGGTGCCTTGGTGCAGCAACTGGTGGTAAGCATGCTGACCGTTGCAACCTACGCCACCCCAGATCACCGGACCGGTATCGGTCGACACCGGGGTGCCGTCCTGACGCACGCTCTTGCCGTTGGATTCCATGTCCAGCTGTTGCAAGTGCTTGGTGATGTTACGCAGGTAGTGGTCGTACGGCAGGATCGCGTGACTCTGCGCGCCCCAGAAGTTGCCGTACCACACACCGAGCAGGGCCAGCAGCACCGGCATGTTCTGTTCGAACGGCGCGCTCTGGAAATGCTGGTCCATGGTGTAGGCACCGGACAGCAGTTCCTTGAAGTTGGACATGCCGATGGCCAGGGCAATCGGCAGACCGATGGCCGACCACAGCGAATAACGACCGCCGACCCAGTCCCACATCGGGAAGATGTTTTCTTCGCGGATACCGAAGGCCACGGCTGCCGCGTTGTTGCTCGATACGGCGATGAAGTGACGATACAGCTCGGCTTCCGAACCGCCCTGAGCCAGGTACCAGGCGCGCGCGGCCTGGGCGTTTTTCAGGGTTTCGAGGGTGTTGAACGACTTCGAAGAAACGATGAACAGCGTGGTCTCGGCGCGCAGTTTTTGCGTCAGCTCGTGGAATTCGCTGCCGTCGATGTTTGCCAGGTAATGGCAACGCACGCCTTTCTGGGCGTAGGACAGCAGGGCTTCGGAGACCAGTTCAGGGCCGAGGAACGAACCACCGATACCGATGTTCACCACGTCAGTGATCGGCTTCTCGGTGTAACCGCGCCACAGACCGTCGTGGATACGGCCCACGAGATCGGTGATCTGGTTCAGCACCTTGTGTACTTCAGGCATCACGTTGACGCCGTTGACCGACAGCTTGTCGCCCACCGGACGACGCAGGGCGGTGTGCAGCGCCGGGCGGCCTTCGGAGGAGTTGACGATTTCGCCGTCGAACAGCGCCTTGATCGCGCCCTTGAGATCGACTTCATTGGCCAGGCCCACCAGCAGGTTGCGGGTCTCGGCGTTGATCAGATTCTTCGAATAGTCGAGAAACAGTCCGCAGCTGCTGAGGGTGAACTGATTGAAGCGCTGCGGATCGGCGTTGAAGGCTTCGCGCATGCTGAAATCCTGCATGGCTTGGCGGTGGTCTTTCAACGCTTGCCAGGCAGGCAGAGCGGTAACGTCATGAGGAGTGCGGTAGTACGCCATCGCTGCGGTTTTCCTTTTTACTTGAACGGCCTTTTGAACACTGAAAAGACCTCCCCGCCATGTTTGGGCGAGGGGGCAACTGCGTCGACACGATTACACGGGCGCAGGGCGAATACAGTAAACCTAGCGCTGCGATCTGTCTTGGCTTCTTCTGACCTGTTACCTGTACTTTTTTAACATCGATAACAGCAGGCGCCGACAGACGGCGGGTAATACGAGCAAGTCCCTGCTTTTCGCGCGCAGTGGATCGGCGGGCAGTTTGCCCGATGGTCTGGTGGTCAGCAATACGGTTTGGAAGAGGAGGTGACACGAATGTGAGAGCGAGCAGGCTCACCCTCACATTCTGATATTGCGATGCTCAGGCGGGGGTATCGAGATTCAGGTGCAGGTTGTCGATCAACCGGGTGGTGCCGAGGAACGCAGCCACCAGAATCACCAGGTCACGATCTTCCGCCGTCGCCGGACGCAGGGTCAGGGCGTGGCGGATTTCCAGGTAGTCCGGACGCAGGCCGGCGGCTTCCAGCTGTTGCCGCTGTGCCTGGATCAGGGCCGGGAAGTCGCGCTCGCCCTGCTTGATCGACTCGGCAATGTTGCTCAGGGCGCGATAGACCACGGGCGCCACGGCACGTTGTTCCTCGCTGAGGAAACCGTTGCGCGACGACAGCGCCAAGCCGTCGGCGGCACGCACGGTCGGCTCGCCAATGATCTGGATCGGCATGTTCAGGTCATGCACCAGCGCACGGATCACCGCCAGTTGCTGGTAGTCCTTCTGACCGAAGATCGCCAGATCCGGCTGAACCATGTTGAACAGTTTGCTGACCACGGTCGCCACGCCTTCGAAGTGCCCCGGCCGGCTGGCACCGCACAGGCCTTCGGACAAGTGCGGCACGCTGACCCGAGTCTGGCCGGCCATGCCGTCGGGGTACATCTCTTCGACGGTCGGGGCGAACAGCAGGGAGCAGCCGGCTTCCAGCAGCTTTTCCTGATCCGCCGCCAGGGTGCGCGGGTATTTGTCGAGGTCTTCGCCGGCGCCGAACTGCAGCGGGTTGACGAAAATGCTCGCGACCACGAAGTCCACTCGCTGCGTGGCCTTGGTGATCAACGCGATGTGGCCGCTGTGCAAGTTGCCCATGGTCGGCACGAAGCCGATGCGCTTGCCTTCGCTGCGGGCGCGCGCCACGGCAGCGCGCAGTTCACGTACGGTTTTAACGGTGTTCATGCAGAGAATCCGTGTTCGATCCCAGGGAAAGTGGCGGCTTTGACTTCGCTGACGTACGCCTTCAATGCGGACTGGATGCTGTCCTGACCCTGCATGAAGTTCTTGACGAATTTCGGTACGCGGCCGCTGATCGACAGGCCGAGCATGTCGTGCAGCACCAGGACCTGACCGTCGGTGTCGGCGCCGGCGCCGATGCCGATCACCGGGATTTTTACTGCGCTGGTGATTTCGGCAGCCAGTTCGCTCGGCACGCATTCCAGCAGCAACATGGCCGCGCCGGCCTGCTCCAGGGAAATCGCGTCGGCGCGCATCTGGCGTGCCTGGTTTTCGTTGCGACCCTGCACTTTATAGCCGCCGAGAATGTTCACGGCTTGCGGGGTCAGGCCCATGTGGGCGCAGACCGGAACGCCGCGTTCGGCCAGCAGGCGGATCGACTCCGCCAGCCACAGCGCGCCTTCGACCTTGACCATGTGTGCGCCGGCCTGCATCAGCATGGCGCTGTTGGTCATGGTTTGTTCAAGGGTGGCGTTGGCCATGAAAGGCAGGTCGGCCAGGATCAGGGCGTCGGTGTTGCCGCGCTTGACGCTGGCGGTGTGGTAGGCCATTTCCGCAATGGTCACCGGCAGGGTGCTGTCGTGACCTTGCAGGACCATGCCGAGGGAGTCGCCCACCAGCAGCACTTCGACACCGGCCTCGTTGCAGGCGTGGGCGAAGGTCGCGTCATAGCAGGTCAGCATGGTGATCTTTTCACCTTTCTGCTTGAGGCTCTGGAGCGTGGTCAGGGTGATGGCTGGCATGTAAGAAATCCTCGTTCAGGCGCTTTGGAAACTACTGCGAGTAACGCGCGTGATTCGTCATCTACTCAGGCGCACGCTCTTTTGTCGTGCTTATAAGGCCTGGATTGCGCCCTTGTATGCCGGGTTGGCGGCAGCGGGACGCCTATAGTCGTGATGAGGCCTCAGGAAGTCAATTGCATGTGTTACCGCATTGTTACGACGGGAGTGTTACCGGCGTTACTGATGCGATTCAGCGGGCCGGCGGGCCTGATCTGCGGAGTTTTTGTCCTACAAGAACGCAAATGCGGGAGCCAGTTTGCTCCCGCATCGGCGGTTTGGGTCAGGCGTGGGAGAGGCGTTCGAGGCCGACGAACGGGCAGGCTGCGAGAAGATCGGCAAGGGTACGGCCATCAGCCAGGTGCAGATCTTCGGGGGCCAGTTCGGCCAAGGGGTACAGGACGAACGCGCGTTCCTGCATGTGGTAATGCGGGACTTTGAGGCGCGGCTCGTCGATCAGTCGGTCACCGAACAACAGGATGTCCAGGTCCAGCGTGCGCGGGCCCCAGCGCTCCAGGCGTTCGCGGCCCTGACCGTTTTCGATGGCTTGCAGGGCATCGAGCAGGTCCAGCGGGGCGAGTGTGCTGTCGAGCGCCGCGACCGCGTTGGTGTAACGCGGTTGGCCCGGCAGCAACGAATCGCTCTGGTAAAAGGCCGAGACGCCGACCAGTGCGCTGTCTGGCAATTGCCCCAGCGCGTCGACCGCGCTGCGCAGTTGTTCGGCGGGGTCAGCCAGATTGCTGCCCATGCCGATGTAGATGCGTTCCATGCCTTATTCGCCCGTGGCGCTCGGTGCGCCTGCGCGCTTGCGCTTGGAACCGCTGCTGCGGCGACGCTTGCGCGGAGCACCGCTGGCGCCGTCTTCCTTGCCGCTGAGGTCGCGGATCATGTCGCGGCGCTCGCTGTCATTGGCGTCCTGATAATCGGTCCACCATTCGCCCAGGCCATCGGTCTGCTCGCCGGCGCTTTCACGCAGCAGCAGGAAGTCGTAGCCGGCGCGGAAGCGCGGATTGTCCAGCAACAGGTCGGCGCGTTTGCCGCTGCGGCGCGGCAGGCGTTCCTGCATGTCCCAGATCTCGCGGATCGGCATGGTGAAGCGTTTTGGAATCGCAATGCGCTGGCACTGTTCGGCGATCAACTCGTGGGCGGCTTCCTGCATCGCCGGAATCGGCGGCATGCCACGCTCTTGCAGACGCAACACGCGGGCCGGCAGGGCAGGCCACAGCAATGCGGCAAACAGGAACGCCGGGGTCACTGGTTTGTTCTGCTTGATCCGCAGATCGGTGTTGGTCAGCGCTTCGCTGATCAGCGTGTGGGTGTATTCCGGGTTGTATTCCAGCGCATCGGCACTGGCCGGGAACAACGGCGCGAACAGTTGCAGATCGACCAGCATTTCGAAGGTGATGGCGCCATGTCCGGAGAGGAACAGCTTGAGCACTTCCTCGAACAGCCGGGCCGACGGAATCTCGCGCAGCATCGGTGCCAGCTCGCGGATCGGCTGGACGGTGTGCTTTTCGATGCCGAAGTTGAGCTTGGCGGCGAAACGCACGGCTCGCAGCATCCGCACCGGGTCTTCCTGGTAACGCTGCTTCGGGTCGCCGATCAGGCGGATCAGATGATTGCGGATGTCGTGCACGCCGTTGGCGTAATCGAGAATGCGCTCGCTGACCGGATCGTAATACAGGGCGTTGATGGTGAAGTCGCGGCGTTGCGCGTCTTCTTCCAGCGTGCCGTAGACGTTGTCGCGCAGAATGCGCCCGCTCTCGTTGCGCGAAGACTGGTTGCTGTCTTCGTCATCTTCGTTTTGCGGGTGATTGGCGCGGAAGGTCGCGACCTCGATGATTTCGCGACCGAAATGGATGTGCACCAGCTTGAAGCGGCGGCCGATGATCCGCGCATTGCGGAATTCGGCGCGGACCTGCTCGGGGGTAGCGCTGGTGGCAACGTCAAAGTCTTTGGGCGTGATGCCCAGCAGCATGTCGCGCACGCAACCGCCGACCAGATAAGCCTGGTAACCGGCGCCTTGCAGACGTTCGACGATATTGACCGCGTAACGGCTGAATTGGCCTTTTTGCAGCGAATGTTGGCCGCTGCTGAGGACTTCAGGCGTGCTACGGATGTGTTGAGTACGACGAACGGGAGTTCGGAATGACTGGAACAACTTCTTCAGCATGGGATGCACTGTTTGAAGGAATGTTCGGCCAGACCAAAGAATGACCGCATGATGGGCCGGGATTCTAGCATTTAGTCGAGTGATGGTGTAGGACGCAGGCATTTTGCGCTGCAAGCCGCAGGCTAAAGGCGTCGAAAAGGATGAGTGAGGGGGATTTTGCTGCGGGGGAGAAACTACAAGGGGAGCCGAAGCTCCCCAAGAAGTAGTTGCGTGCTCTTTTTATTATTGATTCGGGCTTCTTGTTTTTGTTGAGTGCCCTCGCCATGAAGCTTTTCCTTCATGACCCTCCCAATCGGGAGCCAAGAGCAAACGGATTGCTTTGGTCGCTGAATTGCAGTGATCTCTCGATCCAACCAGTACAGGCTCTGTCTTAAGACAGTTTTTGTTGTTCTCGGCCTGGTCGTGGGGCAAGCCCCAAATACAACGCCTCTCCAAAAGAATCAGTTAGCTGCGCCTCTCGCCGTCTTGTTTTTATTGTGCGTGAGTCGATTCGTCTTATTTTTATTGTCTTGTGCATTGCTTGTTATTGTTCTTGTACCAAACATATAGCAGGTGCCGTGCCAACTTTTGCGAACCCCAATAAAACAAGGGGTTAGGTCGATATAACCGTTTTCGCAGGGCGAAAAAAAGCCGGGGTTTCGTTACCGATAACCCCGGCTTCTGTTACGTGAAAAGACTGAGGTAACAGTTTTTTCACATCCTCAACCGTTACCCGCACACTCGACAGGTAACGTTCAGCTCTCGCTGGCGACCCCGGTCTTGCGCCGTGGAATGCCCAGACGCTGACGGCGCTCCCACAGGCATTTGCGGCTGACGCCCAGTTTGCGCGCCAGTTCGGTCTCGGTCATGTGGTCCTGATGCTCGAGCACGAAATGCTGGAAATAGTCTTCCAGCGACAGATCTTCGGTCGGCTCGTGGCTGCTGTTGCTGGCGCTACCGGCCGGTTGCGCCGGCAGACCGATGAACTCATCGTCCTCCAGGTCACCCAGCTCGATGTCGATGCCCAGCAGGTCGGCAGAGATTTCCGGGCTTTCGCTCAGAATCACGGCGCGCTCGACGGCGTTTTCCAGCTCCCGCACGTTGCCCGGCCAGGAATAGTGCCGGATCGCCTGTTCGGCATCGGCGGCAAATTTCAGGTCGGTGCGGTTGATGCGCGCACTTTGGCGAGCGAGGAACGCATTGGCGATTTCGTTGACGTCGGCGCCACGCTCGCGCAGGGCCGGCAGTTTCAACGCGATCACGTGGAGGCGGTAGTACAAGTCCTCACGGAACTGGCCGATTTTCGCCAGGCTCTTGAGGTCGCGGTGGGTTGCGGCGATCAGTCGGACATCGACCTTCTGCGATTGGACCGAGCCAACCCGGCGAATTTCGCCTTCCTGCAATACGCGCAGCAGGCGGGCCTGTGCTTCCAGTGGCAATTCGCCGATCTCGTCGAGGAACAGCGTGCCGCCGTCCGCCGCTTCCACCAGGCCGGCGCGACCGGCGCTGGCACCGGTGAACGCGCCTTTCTCGTGACCGAACAGTTCGGACTCGATCAGGCTTTCCGGAATGGCGGCGCAGTTCACCGAGATCATCGGCGCCTTGGCGCGTTTCGAAAGATTGTGCAGGGCGCGGGCCACCAGTTCTTTACCGGTGCCGGACTCACCCTGGATCAATACATTGGAATCAGTCGGGGCGACTTTACGGATCTTGCCGTAAAGGTCCTGCATCGGAGGGCAGGAGCCGATGATGCCGATCTCGCCGTTGCTGTTGTCGACGGCGGATTTGCCGTTACCGTTGGCAGTTTTGCCGGTAACAACTTCGCCGGCAGCCGGCGCCGACTGGCGATCACGCAGGATCCGCGCGACAGCTTGAAGCATCTCGTCGTGGTCGAAAGGCTTGGCGATGTAGTCCACCGCGCCCATCTTCATCGAGTCGACGGCCGAGCGCAGACTGGCGTAGCTGGTCATGATCAGCACCGGCGTGCCCTGGCCGAGCTTGATCAGCTCGGTGCCCGGAGCACCCGGCAGACGCAGGTCGCTGACGATCAGATCGAAAGTGGGAATACTGAAGCGTTCTTGTGCTTCCTGCACTGAACCGGCTTCGCTGACCTGGTACTGGTTGCGTTCCAGCAGGCGGCGCAAGGCGGAGCGGATAATGGTTTCGTCTTCGACGATCAAAATGTGCGGCATTGATTCGATACTCTCGACGGTCTCAGTTCACAGCGGACGTCGCTTCGACATGACGCGGCAATGTCACCCGGATACGGGTGCCGCGCTGGCTCTGAACATCAGCCGGGCTGTCGATGGTGATTTGTCCATAATGCTCTTCAACGATGGAATAGACCAGTGCAAGGCCCAGACCGGTGCCTTCGCCAGGATCCTTGGTGGTGAAGAAGGGTTCGAACAATCGATCCATGATGCTCGATGGAATACCGCTGCCTTCGTCCTCGACGATCAGATCGACCGTGTGTTCGCCGGCTTCGCTCTTGACCCGCACCGCACTGCCGGCAGGCGAGGCGTCACGGGCGTTGGAGAGCAGATTGATCAGAACCTGGGCGAGCCGCTGCGGGTCGCCTTCGACCCAGTGGTCGGGGTCGCACAGGTTATAGAACTGGACTTCGAAGTTGCGTCGGTTCAGGGCCAGCAGACCGATGGCGTCCTGAGCCACTTCCGCCAGACAGACGGGCTCGTCGCTGTGCTGATGGCTGCCGGCGTGGGCGAAGCTCATCAGCGACTGCACGATGCGCGACACGCGTTTGGTCTGCTCGAGGATCTGGCCGCTGATTTCCGTCAGTTCGCCGTCGTCTTCGCGTTCTTCACGCAGGTTTTGCGCAAGACAGGCGATACCGGTGATCGGGTTGCCGATTTCATGGGCCACGCCGGCCGCGAGTCGGCCAATGCTGGCCAGGCGCTCGGAGTGCACCAGCTTGTCTTCGAGCATCTGGGTTTCGGTCAAGTCTTCCACCAGCAGCACCAGACCACTGTTACCCGGCGCCAGTGGCTCGTCGATCGCCGCTTTGTGCAGGTTCAGCCAGCGGGTCTGGCCATCGAGGGCCAGATGCTGTTTGTGCAAATGTTCGTCGGGCAGGTTGATGAAGCCTTGCAGCAATTCTTTCCACGGATTAGCGATGGTGCTCAGGCGCGATCCGACGACCCGTTGCGCGGCAATCCCGGTCAGCTCTTCCATGGCCTTGTTCCACATCAGGATCTCCTGATCCTTGGCCAGCGAGCAGACGCCCATCGGCAGTTCCTGCAAGGTCTGGCGGTGGTAGCGGCGCAGGGCGTCGAGCTCGGCGGCCAGACCGGTGAGGCGCGAGTGGTAGTCCTCAAGGCGACTTTCAATGAAGTGGATGTCTTCGGTGACGTAGTTTTCGCCGCCGGCCTTGTACGGCAGGAAGGTTTCCACCATGTCCTGGGCGACGCTCGGGCCCATCAGGCCGGAGAGGTTGGCTTCGATCCGGTCACGCAAACGGCGCAAGGCATAAGGGCGGCGCTCGTCGAATGGCAGATAAAGGTCGCGCAGGGCCTGTTCGACCTCTTTCTGCGCAGCCTTGGCACCCAGTGGTTTGGCCAGTTGCGTGGCGAATTCCTGCGGCGAGGCGGCGTGCAGTTCCCGGCGTTGCGGGCGACGCACGTTGTCCACCGCGCAGGCTTCGGCGGCGCTGGCCTCTTCCGGGCTGGCATTGGTGAACAGCGAGATCAGGGTGAACATCAAGACGTTGGCCGCCAGCGAGGCGATGGCCGCCATGTGCCAGCTGGTGTCGTCGAGCACGTAGATCATGTTCAGCAGCGGGATATAGAAACCCTGCAGATTGCCGACCAGCGGCAGCAGCATGGTCACCACCCACACCAGAATCCCCGCCAGCAGACCGGCGATGAAACCGCGGCGGTTAGCGGTCGGCCAGTACAGCACCGACAACACGCCAGGAAGGAATTGCAGGGTCGCCACGAATGCGACGATGCCGAGGTTGGCCAGATCCTGTTCGGCACCGAGCATCAAGTAGAAGCAGAAGCCGGCCATGATGATCGCGACGATCAGTGCCCGGCGGGTCCATTTCAACCAGCGGTAGATGTTGCCTTCGGCCGGTGGCTGATAAAGCGGCAGCACCAGATGGTTCAGGGCCATGCCCGACAGCGCCAGCGTGGTGACGATGATCAGGCCGCTGGCCGCCGACAGACCGCCGACGTACGCCAGCAGCGCCAGCGCCTTGCTGTTGGCAGCAATGCCGATGCCGAGGGTGAAGTATTCCGGATTGGTGGTGGCGCCGAGTTTCAGGCCGGCCCAGAGAATCAGCGGCACGGCCAGACTCATCAGCAGCAGGAACAGCGGCAGGCCCCAGCTCGCACTCACCAGCGAACGCGGGTTGAGGTTCTCGGTAAAGGTCATGTGATACATGTGCGGCATCACGATCGCCGAGGCGAAAAACACCAGCAGCAACGTGCGCCACGGGCCTTCCTGCAATGGCGTGTGCAGGGCGGCGAGGGCGGTCTGGTTCTGCAGCAGCCACAGTTCAAGTTGTTGCGGGCCGTCGAACACACCGTACAAGGCGTAGAGGCCGACGCCGCCGAGAGCGGCCAGTTTGATCACCGATTCGAAGGCAATCGCAAACACCAGCCCTTCGTGCTTTTCACGGGTGGCGATATGGCGCGAGCCAAAGAAGATCGTGAACAGAATGATCAGCGCGCAGAACGCCAGGGCCACGCGACTCTGCACCGGTTCACCGGTAAGAATGCCGATGGAATCGGCCACGGCCTGGATCTGCAACGCCAGCAACGGCAATACGCCAATCAGCATGAAAATCGTGGTCAGCGCACCGGCCCAGGTGCTGCGGAAGCGGAAGGCGAACAAGTCCGCCAGCGACGACAGTTGATAGGTGCGAGTGATCTTCAGGATCGGATACAGCAGCACTGGCGCCAGCAAGAACGCGCCGGACACCCCGAGATAACTGGACAGAAAGCCGTAGCCGTACTGATAAGCCAGACCGACCGTACCGTAGAACGCCCACGCACTGGCGTAGACCCCCAGCGACAGGGTGTAGGTCAGCGGATGGCGAATGATCGCCCGCGGGATCATGCCCCGTTCACTGATCCAGGCCACCCCGAACAGCGCGGCCAGGTAGGCGGCGCTGATCAGCAGCATCTGGGTCAGGCTAAAGCTCATCGGCATCTTTTTGGCTCTGAAGGATGAAGGTCACGACGATCAGGATCAGCCAGAGCAGATAAGGGCGATACCAGGCGCCCGTGGCGTCGATCCACCAATCCATGATGGCGGGAGAAAACAGGTAGATCCCCACGACCAGAAGCAGGACCAAGCGATAGATGTACATCCCGGCCTCTCTTTTTTATGCGCGTGCCCGAAAACGTGCGGCGATGGTAACGGATGGGCGCGCCACTGCAAGTGTCGTCACAGCAGTTGCGCTTCAGGCAGGGTCAGTGTGCGCGGGATTTTCGAGGCATCCCAGTGGGCGCTGCCCCAATTCAACAGTTCTTGCGGCGAGGCGTGGGCCAGTTCGGCGCCGGGATTTTGCCCCAGTGCCCGCAACGCCCGTAGCAGCAGTGGCGTGGCCTGATCGGCTTCCAGCGGTGGCGAGCGGTAGGACTTGCCGAGCTTGTTGCCGTCGGGCTGGGTAATCAGCGGCAGGTGCAGATAACGCGGCTGGCGCAGGCCCAGCAGTTCTTGCAGGTAGAGCTGGCGAGGCGTCGAGTCGAGCAGGTCGGCACCGCGCACGATGTCGGTGATGCCCTGCCAGGCGTCGTCCAGCACCACCGCCAGTTGATAGGCGTAGAGGCCGTCGCGGCGGCGGATCACGAAATCACCCACGTCACGGCCCAGGTGCTGACGGTATTCGCCCTGCACCCGGTCGATGAAGTGATATTCCAGCTCGGGCACGCGCAGGCGGATCGCGGCGTCTTCCTGGCCATGGCCGGCATTGCGGCACAGTCCCGGATAAATGCCGTGATAGGGCTCCAGTTGTTTGCGCGAGCAGGTGCAGGCGTACGCCAGACCGTGATTGAACAGACTGTCGAGCACTTGCGCGTAGGCGTCATGCCGGTCGCTCTGGCGGACCATTTCGCCGTCCCATTCGAAGCCGTAGCTTTCCAGCGCTTTGAGAATCGCCGCCTGTGCTCCGGGCTCTTCTCGGGGCGGATCGAGATCTTCCATGCGCACCAGCCAGTGGCCGTTCACCGAACGGGCATCCAGATAAGAAGCCAGTGCAGCCACCAGCGAACCGAAGTGCAGGTGTCCACTGGGTGTAGGCGCAAAGCGGCCGATGTAGGCGGGGGAGGTGTTGGCAGTCATGAGAGCGATGCTACTAGAGAGTCAAAAAACAGCAGAAACAAAAACGGAGCGTTCGCACGCTCCGTTTCTCGTTCAGGTCGGGATTACTTGCCGACCTGCTTTTCCTTGATTTCCGCAAGGTTCTTGCAGTCGACGCACATGTCGGCAGTCGGGCGGGCTTCGAGGCGCTTGACGCCGATCTCGATGCCGCAGGAATCACACCAGCCGTACTCTTCGTCTTCGATCAGTTGCAGCGTCTTGTCGATCTTCTTGATCAACTTGCGCTCGCGGTCGCGGGCACGCAGCTCAAGGGCGAATTCTTCTTCCTGGCTGGCACGGTCGGCCGGATCAGGGAAGTTGGCTGCTTCGTCTTTCATGTGATCAACAGTGCGGTCGACTTCCTGCATCAAGTCCAGTTTCCACTTGGTCAGGATCTTGGTGAAGTGCGCGCGCATGGGCTTGCCCATGTACTCTTCGCCTTCGGCCGGAACGTAAGGTTCGAAACCGCTGATCGCCTGTTGCTGCTGTTGCTTTGCTTGGGTGGGCATGAAATGGACCGCCTCTACTCTTGTAATCCATTGCGCAGGATTGCTCCATCACCGACACCTGCCGGCCCTGCGGCTGCAAGCGGGCGAACTTACCAGATCAATTCGGCCCGCGCTACTCCCGGATGTCGAGCCCGCGGCCGGTGGTGCTTGCAAATGTTTGCCAAGCCATGTCTGGTGGTGCTGGAGACCTGACAATCAATCATTTTAGTCAATCCTGGAGCGTACGCTTGTGTCGTTACAGTCCAGTGTTCTTGAGGCTGTGACCACTACGGGTTCTCGCTCGTTCCGGCAGATGGGTAGAATCGTTTCTTTTCCCTCGTTGAAGGAAGGCCAATGGCTCAGCCCTACAGTGCGCGCAGTCGTGCGATCGAACCGTTCCATGTGATGGCGTTGCTGGCGCGGGCCAATGAATTGCAGGCTGACGGCCACGACGTGATCCACCTGGAAATCGGCGAACCGGACTTCACGACCGCCGAACCGATCATCCGTGCCGGCCAGGCCGCGCTGACGGCGGGGAAAACCCGTTACACCGCCGCCCGTGGCATTCCTGAGCTGCGAGAGGCGATTTCCGGTTTCTACCAGACCCGCTATGGCCTGAATATTGATCCGCGACGGATTCTGATCACGCCGGGTGGCTCCGGGGCGCTGCTGCTGGCCAGCGCTTTGCTGGTGGATCCAGGCAAGCACTGGCTGCTGGCCGATCCTGGTTATCCGTGCAACCGGCACTTTTTGCGTCTGGTTGAAGGCGCGGCGCAACTGGTTCCTGTCGGGCCGGATGTACGCTATCAACTGACGCCTGATCTGGTGGAACGCCACTGGGATCACGACAGTGTCGGCGCACTGGTCGCCTCGCCGGCCAACCCGACCGGCACGATTCTGACCCGCGATGAGCTTTCGGGGTTATCCACAGCCATCAAGGCGCGGCACGGGCATCTGGTGGTGGACGAGATCTACCACGGCCTGACTTACGGCACCGATGCCGCCAGCGTGCTGGAAGTCGACGACAGTGCGTTTGTCCTCAACAGTTTCTCCAAATATTTCGGCATGACCGGATGGCGCCTCGGCTGGCTGGTGGCGCCGGATGCGGCGGTCAGTGAGCTGGAAAAACTCGCGCAGAACCTCTACATCAGTGCGCCGAGCATGGCCCAATATGCGGCGCTGGCCTGTTTCGAGCCGGAGACCATTGCGATCCTCGAGGAGCGCCGCGCCGAATTCGGCCGTCGTCGCGATTTCCTGCTGCCCGCACTGCGGGAGCTGGGCTTCAATATCGCCGTAGAGCCGGAAGGCGCGTTCTACTTGTATGCCGATATCAGCCAGTTCGGCGGTGATGCCTTCGCGTTCTGCCGTCACTTCCTTGAAACCGAACATGTGGCGTTCACCCCGGGCCTGGATTTCGGTCGCTATCAGGCCAGTCATCACGTGCGCTTTGCCTACACGCAAAACCTTCCTCGCCTACAGGAAGCGGTGGAGCGCATCGCCCGTGGCTTGAAGAGCTGGCAAGGCTGATGCGCTTTCATCCTCCTCTTGAAGAAGGCCGGTTGATCCGCCGTTACAAGCGCTTTCTCGCCGACATCGAAACCGTTGGCGGCGAATTGCTGACGATTCACTGCCCGAACACCGGTTCGATGCTCAATTGTCAGGTCGAGGGAGGTCAGGTCTGGTTCAGCCGCTCCAATGACCCCAAGCGCAAGCTGCCCGGCACCTGGGAAATTGGCGAAACCCCGCAGGGCCGGTTGTTCTGTGTGAACACCGGGCGCGCCAACACGCTGGTCGAAGAAGCGTTGCAGGCCGGTGTCATCAGCGAGTTGAACGGTTTTACCGCGCTGAAGCGTGAAGTGGCCTACGGACAGGAAAAAAGCCGCATCGACTTTCGCCTCGAATACCCGACAGGGCCGGCGTACGTGGAAGTGAAAAGTGTCACGCTGGGTTTCGACGGTACGGCGGTGGCGGCCTTTCCCGATGCGGTGACAGAGCGCGGCGCCAAGCATTTGCGTGAGCTCGCGCATCTGGCGCGCGAGGGGATTCGGGCGGTGCAGTTGTACTGCGTGAACCTGACCGGCATCGAGGCGGTGCGCCCAGCCGTGGAAATCGATTCGGCCTACGCCGATGCCTTGCGTGAGGCGGTGGCGTCCGGGGTCGAGGTGCTGGCTTATGGTGTGCGGTTAAATCATGAGGAAATGTTGATCGATCGTCGGCTGGACGTATTGCTCGACGGTTAAACGTCGACCCACAGCCCTTGTGCGTCCTCACGGCAATCGATGACCGTCAGCGATTGCCCGGCGCAGGGGCCCGCCACGCATTCACCGTCCTCGATCAGAAACAGTGCGCCATGAGTGGCGCACTGGATCAGGCTGTTGCTCGGGTCGAGAAACTGGTCGGGTTGCCATTCGAGCCCGACGCCCCGGTGCGGGCAACGGTTGAGGTAGACGTACGCCTGGCCGGCCCGGCGTACGGCGAACAGTTTTTTACCGTCGATCTCGAAACCGCGGCTGGCGGCCTCGGCCAGATCGGCGCCCGTGCACAGAAACTTCATGGCTATCCTCAAGTGTCAGCGCGTGTCCGGATATGTCCGAGCTTGACGTTTAAATGCAAACAATTATCAAATGGCCGCCTTCGCCCGCTGCGCGGTGACCGCTGCCTAGGATACTTGGCCTGCCGTCCCGATGCCCGGGAAAATCCTTCAAGGAAGCTGTCTATGCGCCTGAGTACCTGCGTTGCCGTGCTGTGTGTCGGACTTTTTGTCAGCCACCAGGCTGCAGCGGCCCAATTGCCGCAACGTTGGGTCAGTGCCGGCGGTGCCTTGTCGGAGTGGGTGAGTGCGTTGGGCGGCGAGGCGAAACTGGTGGGCGTCGACACCACCAGCCAGCATCCCGAATCCCTCAAGTCGCTGCCGAGCATTGGTTACCAGCGCAGTCTGTCGGCGGAAGGCATCCTCAGCCTGCGTCCGGACATCCTGATCGGCACCGAGGAAATGGGCCCGCCTCCGGTGATCACGCAGGTTCGCGGTGCCAAGGTGCAGGTGGAATTGTTCTCCGCTCAGCCGGATCTGCCGACACTGGAAAAAAACGTCACCCATCTGGGCCAGTTGCTGGGCGCCGAGTCTCAGGCGACGCAACTGCTGCAAAGTTATCAACAGCAACTCGACGCACAGAAGGCGCGGGTGGTTGCGGTGCAGTCAAAACACAAGGCTCCCGGTGTGTTGTTGCTGCTCGGGCATGCCGGCGGCAAACCATTGATTGCCGGCCAGGACACCGCCGCCGATTGGCTGCTGCAACAGGCGGGCGGGCACAACCTGGCCACCCACACCGGTTACAAACCGTTTTCCGTGGAGTCCCTGGCCGGGCTCGACCCCGAAGTGTTGGTGTTTGCTGACCGCGCACTGACCGGCGAAGCGGCGAAAGCGGCGCTGTTCAAGGAGAACCCGATCCTCAATTCCAGCCGTGCGGCCAAGTCCGGACGCGTGCTGGAGCTGGACCCGACGCTGCTGGTCGGCGGGCTCGGGCCGCGTTTGCCGGGAGCGCTGAAAACCCTGTCTGACGGCTTCTACCCGACCCAGAGCGGCCAATGACCACGCTGGTCAAACCCCGTGGCTTGTTCATCGGCCTGATCCTGCTGTGTCTGTTGGCGATCTGGCTGTCGCTGGCCTTGGGGCCGGTCAGCCTGCCGCTGTTCGATACCTTGCGGGCTGCCTTGCGCATGATCGGCGTGCCGCTGGCGCCGGACGGGCTGGAGCAGGCTGAACTGATTCTCGGGCAGATTCGCCTGCCGAGGACTTTGCTCGGGTTGGCCGTCGGCGGCGTGCTGGCGTTGTCCGGTGTGGCGATGCAGGGCTTGTTTCGCAATCCGCTGGCCGATCCCGGGTTGGTTGGCGTCTCCAGTGGTGCTGCTTTAGGCGCGGCGGTGGCGATTGTCGGTGGTTCGTTTTTCGGCGGATTGCCGGAGTGGTTCGGGCCGTATCTGCTGTCTGTGTGTGCATTTCTCGGTGGTCTTGGTGTGACGGCGCTGGTCTACCGGCTCGGCCGTCGCAACGGGCAGACCAATGTCGCGACCATGTTGCTGGCAGGCATCGCCCTGACTGCGCTCGCCAGTTCTGCTGTGGGGCTTTTTACCTATCTGGCGGACGACGCGACCCTGCGAACCCTGACTTTCTGGAACCTTGGCAGCCTCAACGGCGCGAGTTATGCGCGGTTGTGGCCGCTGCTGATCATCAGCGCCGGTGTCGCGTTATGGCTTCCGCGTCGGGCCAAAGCCCTGAATGCGTTGCTGCTCGGGGAGTCGGAAGCCGGGCATCTGGGGATCGATGTCGAGCGACTCAAGCGTGAGCTGGTGTTCTGCACGGCGTTGGGTGTCGGGGCGGCAGTGGCGGCGGCAGGGATGATCGGCTTCGTCGGGCTGGTAGTACCGCATTTGGTGCGTTTGCTCGCCGGGCCGGATCATCGCGTGTTGTTGCCGGCTTCGGTGCTGGCCGGTGCCAGTCTGTTGTTACTGGCGGACCTGGTGGCGCGGCTGGCGCTGGCGCCGGCAGAGTTGCCGATCGGTATCGTCACCGCATTCATCGGCGCGCCGTTCTTCCTATATCTGCTGTTGCGAGGGCGTGCCTGATGTTGCGTGCACATAATCTGCACATACGTCGTGGCCGCAAGACGGTACTGGCTGACGTCAATCTGCAATTGGAGTCGGGTGAAGTGCTCGGTGTACTCGGCCCCAATGGCGCCGGCAAAAGCACGTTGCTCGGGGCATTGTGCGGGGAACTGACGGCCAGTGAAGGCAGCGTTTCTCTCGACGGCGAAGCCTTGAGCCATTGGAGTGGCAGTCAGCGCGCTCAGCGGCTGGCGGTATTGCCCCAGGTGTCGACGCTGGATTTTGCCTTTCGCGTTGAAGAAGTGGTCGGGATGGGGCGTTTGCCTTATCAGACCGGCAGAGTGCGCGACGACGAGATTGTTACCGCCGCGTTGCTGGCAGCGGATGCCAGTCATCTGAGCGGGCGCAGTTATCTGGCGTTGTCCGGTGGCGAGCGCCAGCGGGTGCATCTGGCCCGTGTGCTGGCGCAGTTGTGGCCGGGGCAGGCCGGGCAGACCTTGTTGCTGGATGAGCCGACTTCGATGCTCGACCCTTTGCATCAACACACCACGTTGCAAGCCGTGCGTGAGTTTGCCGATCGTGGCGCTGCAGTGATGGTGATCCTGCATGATCTGAACCTGGCGGCGCGCTATTGTGATCGCATCCTGCTGCTTGAAAGCGGGCGCCCGGTGGCGCTGGACACGCCGCAGCAGGTGTTGCGTCCGGAATCGCTCAAGGCCGTATTCGGTCTGGAGGTTTTGGTGCAGTCGCACCCGGAGCGCGGGCATCCGCTGATCATCGCCCGCTGATTTCGTCATCGAGGTGAAAGCATGCGTGGGATTTTGCTGTTTGCGGTGTTGTTGCTTGGCGGTTGCCAACATGTCGCTCCGCCACCGGTCACTGGCGAGATTCGCGACCTGCGCAGCGGAACACTGATTACCCCGCACGAATTGCTGACGCGTCTGGGCAAGCCGGCACGGGTGATCGTCGGTGAGCAACATGACAACGCCGATCATCATGCCGTGCAATTGTGGCTGTTGCAGACGCTGGGCGAAGCGCGTCCTCAGGGCAGTCTCCTGCTTGAAATGCTGACACCCGATCAACAATCGCGGGTTGATGACGTACACCATTCCCCAAAGCCTCCTGTCGATCTTCCGGTCGAGCTGGCGTGGCAGGACGGTTGGGACTGGAAACTCTATGGACCGATTGTGCGGTTTGCCTTTACGCAACCGTATCCATTGCTGGCGGCCAATCTCGATAACATTGAAATTCGTGCGTTCTATCGTGACCCTCCGGTATTGAAGGGGGATCGCAGCAACGCCGAGTCGGTGAAAAACGAGCTGGCCGGGCAGATCAACGATTCTCACTGCGGCTTGCTGCCCCAATCGCAAATGCCGGCGATGCTGGCGGTGCAGCAGCAACGGGATCGGCGGATGGCTTCACGATTGATGGCGGCGCCTGCGCCGGCGTTGTTGTTCGCTGGTGCGTTCCATGCGCGCAAGGATGTTGGTGTGCCGCTGCATGTGCTGGATCTGGGCGCGCCCGAAGCGCCGACGGTGCTGATGCTGGCGGAGCAGGGCAGCGAGGTCACGGCGGCCATGGCCGATTATGTCTGGTTCACGCCGGCCACACCGAAACCGGATTACTGCGCCGAGATGCGTAAACAGTTCGGCCAATGACTTTCTTGCAGGCAAAAAAAGACCCGGTAAAAACCGGGTCAAATAACCGTGATTAGCCTGATGAGGAGATAATCTGAGAGTCCGAACCAAGGGCTTTTCAGAATATCGACTGATCTCGCGACCAGTTGTGATAATCATAGCGATTCTCATTAACAAGTCAACGTGTGTTTTTCCATTTCTTCGGTTTTGTTTGGGGAATGGCTGAAAAGCCCTGCAAACACTAGGCTTCAGCTTGGACGATCAAGTGCCGTGAGCTGCTTGTTGAGCTGGTCGATGCGCCGCGCCATGCTTTCGATCAGGCTGTGGGCGATTTTCGGATTGCTGCGGGTCATGCTCAGAAACTGATCGCCAGGAATCAGCATCACCGTGCTCGGCTCGCAGGTGATGACCGTGGCGTTGCGGGGCTCGCCGGTAAATATCGCCATGGCACCGAAAATCTCGTCCTTTGGCACTTCGCCAACCTTGTGCCCGTCGACGAATGCCTGCGCGTGTCCCTCGATGATCACGAACACGTGATCGGCGGGGTCGCCCTCGCGGATCAACACTTCTCCGGCCTCGACCCGTTTGAAGCCATTGGTGCTGCGAAACTCCCGTGGCTTCAGCTCGGCAACCGCATGGGCCAGGAGCGCCATTTGCCCGAGCAGATAGTGCAGAAACTGCTCCGAACGTACGGGTTCCGAATGCACATGCTGAAACAAATCGCGTTGACGGTAGGGCAGCAGGCTCAACGGTCCTTCCGAACGCAGGATGCAATCCGTCCAGTCCGGGCTTTGCTGCAGACCGATCAGATCACCTTCCTGCCAATAGAAAAGCGCCCGGCCACCGAACTGGCCATTGATGATGCCCTCAGTCAGTAGAAACAGTTGATCGTCAGGCAACTGCGCCATCAGATCATCCGTGGCCTCCAGTTCCAGCGCGGGTCCGCACGGTGCAAGGTCCCGTAGAAACTGGCCGGGCAGACTCTGCAAACGGTTGATCATTGCTTCGGCCGGTGCCGATTGTTCCCCGAGCAGATACATGAAGGTGGGTGCCCGTCAGTTCTTGTGGCGAGAGGAAATGGCTTCGAGCTGTTTGTTCAGTGCGTCCTTGCGTTCAGCGGGGATGTCATTCCAGTGCACATCCATCAAGGCGCCTTCGATTGCATACAACAACACCTTCGACGCCCGGAACCCGCGCGTGCGCACGGCCCGATAGGCATCCACGGCGCCCAGGCGACGCAGATCCGAGGCGCTGTGGATGCCCACGGCATGCAGCCATTGCGCCGACGTCTTGCCAAGATTCTTCAGGTGTTGCAGTTCATCATTCATCAAGCCTCCTTGCGACGGCCGAATGGTGCGTGGGCGAGCTTCTCAGGAGTGTAGCCATCAGTAGGAAAAGCGTGGTTGTTTGGTCGGATTCGACGCAAACGCTTCTAAGAAAGGTCAGGTTTTCGCTGATGAATCAGGTTGGGGAGGGCGTGGGAAAAGCACGAATAGCACGCAGTCCAGCGCAAAGCGGGGGCGCTGGACGGGTCAGCCTCTCGGTGGCTTAGCGAGTGCGATAGCGCAGGCGTGTACCGAAGTTCATCGACATCAGGATTTCGTCTGCACTCAGTTCCGGCGGGAAGTAAGCGCCGGAAATCTGCGCGTGGGCCAGGCTCGCACCTTCCAGCGCGGCGTTGCGAAAGTCGATGCCGCGCAGATCAGCGGAACGGAAGTAGGCGTCCCGGAAATCCACGCCATCGGCGTTCAGTTCACGCAGGTCGAGGCCGCGAAAATCACCGCCGACCATATCGATCGGACCGTCTTTCGGACGTTCTTTGTTGAAACCGGTTATGTCGTCTTTGTGCAGCAAGGCATAAAGCGGGGTGTCGAGAAGTTTCGGCTGGCTCATGTCAGATCACCTGTTGGTTTTATGACGCCAGTATAGTGCCACTATTTGACGGCCGTGAAGCGAGCGAGGGCTTCACGGCCGAAATAGTTTCTTACAGACCTGGCAGGCGTTGGCGGATTTGCGCCACGACGGTGTCCAGGGTGCCGGACTCATTGGTCTGCACGCGTTTGCTGCGCAGGATTTCGTCCGGGGTCAGCGCTTCACGATTGGCTTGTTGTGCTTCGATCACGGCCAGCGTGGCGTCGGACGGATCCTTTTTGTCTGCCTGACGCAGGGCCAGCCAGCTCTCGATCACCGCTTGTGGCGCGTTGCAGTCGAGGATCAGGAACGGCGCGCCAGTGGCCTCGGCGACCTTGGCTGCGCTGTCACGTTGTTCGCGCTTGAGGTAAGTGGCATCGATCACTACCGGGAAACCGGCGTGCAGGATCACTTCGGCGATTTCATGCAGGCGAGCATAAGTCGCTGTGCTGGCGTCGGCGCTGTAAATCCCGGCCTGAACATCATTGGCAACGGTTTGCTCGCCGAACAGACGCTTGCGTTCAACATCGGAACGCAGGCGAATTGCGCCCAGCGCCTCGACCAGACGCATGGCTACGTGGCTTTTGCCTACAGCGGATACGCCGTGGGTGATCGCCATGAAGCGCGAAGGAATGGTGCTGTAGCTTTCCGCCAGGTTGGCGTAGTTGCGGTACTGGCGCAGGGTGGTGGCGCGCTGCACCGGGGTTGCGTCGGCCGGCATGCTGAACAGCGCAACTTTCGCACGGACCAACGCGCGGTAAGCCTTGTAGAAGTTCAGTACTTCCAGGCCCTGATAGTCGCCGGTCAGCTCCAGGTATTGGCTGATGAAACGACGGGCCAGGGATTTCAGGCCGCGGTCTTCCAGGTCCATCGCGAGGAAACCGGTGTCGGCCCAGACGTCGGTGAAGCGGAACGGCTCGTTGAATTCGATGCAGTCGAAAATCACCACTTTGCCGTCGATCAGCGTGGCGTTGCCCAGGTGAATGTCACCGTGGCATTCGCGGGTGAAACCTTGTGCCTTGCGCTGGGCGAACAGTGGCTTCAAGCGTTCGAAGCTGCTTTCGGCCCAGGCTTGCAGGGCATCCAGTTGCAGCAGATCGGCTTTGTCGCTGAGGAATGGCAGGATTTGTTCGAAGTTCTGGCGTACCGGCGCCATCACGCTTTCAGGCGTGCCGGCATCGTGCTCGGCCGGGACTATCGGCGCGCTGAGGTGGAAACGAGCGATCTGCTCGGCCATTTCGTCGATGTGTGTGGTGGTCAGCTCGCCATTGGCTTGCAGGGTGCTCAGCAGGCCGGTCTGCGGGAACTGGCGCATTTTCAGCACGTATTCGATGGCCGGGCCTTCGCCACCCAGTTGCGGGGCTTCGACAGTGCCGGTGACTGGAATCACTTCCAGATACAAATCGTCGGTCAGGCGCTGGTTGAGGCGCAGCTCTTCGCCGCAGAAATGCTCGCGGGATTCGAGGCTGGTGAAGTCGAGAAAGCCGAAGTTCACCGGCTTCTTCACTTTATAAGCGTAAGGACCAGTGAGCAGGACCCACGAGATATGGGTTTCGATGACCTGAAACCCTTCGACAGGGTGCGCAAACAGGGCCGGGTTTTGCAGGGCGGCGATCAGGGACTGGCTCACAGGCGATCCTTCAGAGACTGGGGAAATTCGAGGTCGCCATTATGGCCGCTCGCCAGCCCGACGCAAACCTCGGAGCGCTCCTGTTGAGTATGAATAAAGTGCGTATAATCCGCCGCCATGACTCGTACTCGATCCCCCCGCACCCCTAAAAAACCACCTTCCCGGGGCCTGCGCCCATGGTTGGGCTGGGCCCTTAAACTCAGTCTGGTCGGCCTTGTGGTGCTGGCTGGCTTCGCCGTTTACCTCGATGCCGTGGTGCAGGAGAAATTCTCCGGCAAGCGCTGGACCATCCCGGCCAAGGTATACGCGCGTCCGCTCGAGCTGTTCGTCGGACAGAAACTGAGCAAGGACGATTTCCTCACTGAGCTCGACGCCCTGGGCTATCGCCGCGAGGCCGTGAGCAATGGCCCCGGCGCTGCAGCCGTCAACGGCAATACCGTCGATCTGAACACCCGTGGCTTCCAGTTCTATGAAGGCCTCGAGAAACCGCAGCCGGTTCGCGTGCGTTTCTCCGGTGATTACGTGGCCGAGCTTTCGGCGACGAACGGTTCGAAGTTGTCGGTGGTGCGCCTGGAGCCGCTGATGATCGGCGGGATCTACCCGAAAAACCTTGAAGACCGGATTCTGATCAAGCTCGATCAGGTGCCGCCGTACCTGCTGGAAACCCTGGTCGCTGTGGAAGACCGGGATTACTACAGTCACTGGGGTGTGTCGCCGAAGTCGATTGCCCGGGCGATCTGGGTCAACACCTCTGGCGGCAAGATGACTCAGGGCGGCAGTACGCTGACCCAGCAACTGGTCAAGAACTTCTACCTCACCAACGAACGCAGCCTGACCCGCAAGCTCACCGAAGCGATGATGGCGCTGTTGCTCGAGGTGCATTACGACAAGAAGGAAATTCTTGAGGCCTACCTCAACGAAGTCTTCGTCGGTCAGGACGGTCAGCGTGCGGTACACGGTTTCGGTCTGGCCAGTCAGTTCTTCTTCGGTCAGCCATTGTCCGAGCTGAAACTGCATCAGGTCGCGCTGTTGGTCGGGATGGTCAAAGGCCCTTCCTATTACAACCCGCGTCGCAACCCGGAGCGGGCGCTGGAGCGACGCAACCTGGTGCTCGACGTGCTTGAGCAACAGGGTGTCGCCTCTGCCGAGCAGGTGGAAGCCGCGAAGAAAATGCCGCTGGGCGTGACCTCGCGCGGCAAGCTGGCCGACAGCTCGTTCCCGGGCTTCATCGATCTGGTCAAACGCCAGTTGCGTGAAGACTACCGCGACGAAGACTTGACCGAGGAAGGTCTGCGGATCTTCACCAGTTTCGACCCGATCCTGCAGATGAAAGCCGAAGCTTCGGTCAACGACACCTTCAAGCGTCTTTCCGGCCGCAAGGGTTCCGATGACGTGGAAGCGGCGATGGTCGTGACCAACCCGGAAACCGGCGAAGTCCAGGCGATGATCGGCAGCCGTCAGGCCAGTTACGCCGGGTTCAACCGGGCACTGGATGCCGTGCGGCCGATTGGCTCGCTGGTCAAACCTGCGGTTTATCTGACGGCACTGGAGAAACCGAGCCAGTACACGCTGACCAGTTGGCTGTCGGACGATCCGCTTTCCATCAAGGGCGCAGACGGTCAGGTCTGGAAACCGCAGAACTATGATCGCCGCTCCCACGGTACGGTGTTCCTCTATCAAGGGCTGGCGCACTCCTACAACCTGTCGACCTCGCGTCTCGGGCTGGCGGTGGGTGTTCCGAATGTCCTCAAGACCATCGGGCGTCTGGGCGTAACTCGCGAGTTCCCGGCCTTCCCGTCGATGCTGCTGGGTGCCGGTGGCATGACGCCGATCGAAGTGGCGACCATGTACCAGACCCTCGCCAACGGTGGTTTCAATACGCCGATGCGCGGGATTCGCAGCGTGCTGACCGCCGAGGGCGAGCCGCTCAAGCGTTATCCGTTCCAGATCGAGCAGCGTTTCGATCCGGCCTCGATCTACCTGATCCAGAACGCCATGCAGCGCGTCATGCGTGAAGGTACCGGCAGCTCGGTCTACAACGTGCTGCCCAAAACCCTGACACTGGCCGGCAAGACCGGTACCAGTAACGATTCGCGCGACAGCTGGTTCGCCGGTTTCAGTCAGGATCTGCTGGCGGTGGTCTGGCTCGGTCGTGACGATAACGGCAAGACGCCGTTCACCGGTGCTACCGGTGCGTTGCAGGTCTGGACCAGTTTCATGCGCAAGGCCGATCCGCTGCCGCTGGACATGCCGCAGCCGGACAACGTGGTTCAGGCGTGGGTTGATTCGCGTACCGGCCAGGGCTCTGATGCCAACTGTCCGGGCGCCGTGCAGATGCCGTATATTCGCGGCAGCGAACCGCCACCCGGCGCCTCCTGCGCGGGCGAAAGCCCGGCGTCGAGCGAGTCGGTGATGGATTGGGTCAAGGGCTGGATGAATTAAGCGAAGAGGGTTTCAAGTGAACAAGTGGTTGATTCCAGCGGTGACCGCCGTGGCTTTGCTCAGCGGCTGCTCCACCGTACAGCGTGGTTCGATCCCGGTTGTCGATTCGGGCACGGCTGTGTCCAACAGTGAACGCATTTCGGCCAATGGCGGCTTCCGGCAGACGACGGTGAAACGTCCTGTGCAGGGCCAGACTCAGGCTATCCCGCAGGGCGATACCGGTGTGGTGGTGATGGTGCCGGGTGGCGCTGCGACGTCGACGCCGATCAGCAGCTCGCCGATTGTTCCGGGCCCGGCGTCCGGTGGTATCACTGCGGGGCCATACAACCCTTCGCCGGTCGAATCGGCACCGATCAGCTCCGGCAGTTACAGCATGCCTTCGACGCCTAGCGGCATTCCTTCGGCCAGCAGCGGTGGCGGTCTGTCCGCCGACGAGCAACTGGACGGCCCGGTGCTCGCCTTGTTGACCACCGCGCAGCAACAGCAGGCCGGTGGTGATCTGAACGGTGCGTCCTCCAGCCTTGAGCGCGCTCAGCGTGTTGCCCCGCGTGAGCCACAAGTGCTTTACCGTCTGGCGCAGGTGCGCATGGCTCAGGGCGATGCCCCGCAAGCCGAGCAAACTGCCCGCCGCGCGCTGACCATGGCCAACGGTCGTCCGGACTTGCAGGCCAGCCTGTGGGAACTGATCGCTCAGGCACGTGAGAAACAAGGTGATTCCGCTGGCGCCGCACTGGCCCGTCAGAAGGCCAAGGTTTCGCTGTGATGGACGCGCGTTTCTCGAAAGTTGCCGATCAACTGCTGTTGATCGAGCGCGAACTGCGTACCCAGGGCTGGTGGGATGACGTCCAGCCTTCGGCTGAAGCCTTGAGCAGTGTCGAGCCATTCTCGGTCGACACGCTCGATTTCGAGCAGTGGCTGCAATGGATCTTCCTGCCGCGGATGAAGATGATCCTCGAGCAGGACCTGCCATTGCCCAATGCCTCGGGCATTCAGGAAATGGCCGAAATGGTCTTCGCCCAACGCAATCTGCAGGGCAAGGATCGGCAGTTGCAGGTATTGCTCAAAGAGTTCGACCTGCTGATCACTGCTTCGCGCTGAACGGCCGACTGCCAGTGATCACTGGCAGTTCTCGGCGATCTGCTTCTGCGTCTCTGCGATACGCTCCTGACGTTGCGTATCGCTCAGCCGACGCAATTCTCCCTCGGTCTCTTCCCTCAAGCGCGGATTGTTCTGTAACTGCGCCAGGTTCGTGCGTGCCTGTTCGCAGAAGGTCTTGAGCTGAGCCTGTTGCTCGGCGACCTGTTTCCTGACCTTGTCGTCGATGGCTTTCTGATCGCCCAACGCGCCGCTGCCGGGCATCGCAGTGGGGCGCGGAGCAGGCGAGGGCGGCGTTTGCACTGTGGTCGCCGTTTGACCTTGTGGCGGCTGCGCATCGAAATGCGTGACACCTTGAGCATCGACCCATTTGTAGATCTGACCGGCCATGCACCAGGGGCTGAGGCCGATCAGCAGGATGACGAGGAGCGTTCGCATGCTGATTCCTTGGCAAAATTGCGCAATTGACGCTAACAGAGTAGCGCTTTTCAGGTTTTTTCTTGCGTTCTCATGTGCTTACCCACAATTAAGCACATTGACGGCTTGACTTGGAGAGGGCGAAACAGAAGAATCCAAAGTCCGCTGTACAGGGACTGCCAGAAGCAGACCCTCTCGGCAGATCATGAGGCGCATATCCGCGTCGACCTGTTACACCCGCAACGCGTTACCTCGCGCTGGGTGGGAAAGGCCCGCAACACTTGGGACGATCCCAATACTTGCTCAGTCAGTGCTGACGTAGTCGGCGACCACCGTCGCTCATGCTCTGCCGAGAAGTAAACCTATTAAGACCCGTTCGCTTTTTTGTGGACGGTATTCTGGCGTTTTAGAGGTGAACAACGTGGAGCTTTTATCTGGCGGTGAGATGCTCGTCCGCTTCTTGCGTGACGAAGGCGTCAAATATATCTACGGGTACCCGGGTGGTGCTCTTCTTCATGTTTACGATGCCCTGTTCAAAGAACCGGAAGTGACCCACATCCTGGTTCGTCACGAACAAGCGGCTACCCATATGGCTGACGGCTACGCCCGTGCCACCGGTAAAGCCGGCGTGGTATTGGTGACTTCCGGTCCAGGCGCCACAAACGCCATCACCGGTATTGCCACGGCCTACATGGACTCGATTCCGATGGTGATCATTTCCGGTCAGGTGCCAAGCACCATGGTCGGCACCGACGCGTTCCAGGAAACCGACATGATCGGTATCTCCCGGCCGATCGTGAAGCACAGCTTCATGATCAAGCACGCGTCCGAAATCCCGGAAGTCATGAAGAAAGCCTTCTACCTGGCGCAATCCGGTCGTCCGGGCCCGGTCGTGGTCGATATCCCGAAAGACATGACCAACCCGGCCGAGAAGTTCGAATACATCTTCCCGAAGAAAGCCAAACTGCGTTCCTACAGCCCGGCCGTTCGCGGTCACTCCGGGCAAATCCGCAAGGCAGCAGAAATGCTCCTGGCGGCCAAGCGTCCCGTGCTGTACTCCGGCGGTGGCGTGATTCTCGGCAACGGCTCCGCGCCGCTGACCGAACTGGCGCAAATGCTCAACCTGCCGGTCACCAATACCTTGATGGGCCTGGGTGGCTACCCTGGCACTGACCGTCAGTTCATTGGCATGCTCGGCATGCACGGCAGCTACACCGCGAACCTTGCGATGCACCATGCCGATGTGATCCTGGCGGTCGGTGCGCGTTTCGATGATCGCGTGATCAACGGCGCGCCGAAGTTCTGCCCGAACGCCAAGATCATTCACATCGACATCGACCCGGCTTCGATTTCCAAGACCATCAAGGCTGACGTGCCAATCGTTGGCCCGGTTGAGAGCGTCCTGACCGAAATGGTCGCGATCCTCAAGGAAATCGGCGAAACCCCGAACAAGGAAGCGGTCGCCAGCTGGTGGAAGCAAGTCGACGAGTGGCGCGGTGATCGCGGCCTGTTCCCTTATGACAAGGGCGACGGCAGCAAGATCAAGCCGCAGACCGTGATCGAAACCCTGTGCGAAGTGACCAAGGGCGATGCCTTTGTGACCTCCGACGTGGGCCAGCACCAGATGTTTGCTGCGCAGTACTACAAGTTCAACAAGCCGAACCGCTGGATCAACTCTGGTGGTCTGGGCACGATGGGCTTCGGTCTGCCGGCCGCGATGGGTATCGCCTTGAGCTTCCCTGAGTCTGACGTTGCGTGCGTCACCGGTGAAGGCAGCATCCAGATGAACATCCAGGAGCTGTCGACCTGCCTGCAATACGGTTTGCCGGTCAAGATCGTGATCTTGAACAACGGTGTACTGGGCATGGTTCGTCAGTGGCAAGACATGAGTTACGGCAGCCGTCACTCGCACTCCTACATGGAATCGCTGCCTGATTTCGTCAAGCTGGCCGAGGCCTATGGTCACGTCGGCGTGCGCATCACCGAATCGAAAGATTTGAAGTCGAAGATGGAAGAAGCGTTCGCCCTGAAGGATCGCCTGGTGGTGCTCGACATTTCGGTCGACACCAGCGAGCACGTCTACCCGATGCAGATCAAAGACGGCTCCATGCGCGATATGTGGCTGAGCAAGACGGAGCGTACCTAATCATGCGGCACATTATTTCCTTGCTTCTGGAAAACGAACCCGGTGCTTTGTCTCGCGTAGTCGGCCTGTTCTCGCAGCGCAACTACAACATTGAAAGCCTGACCGTGGCGCCGACCGAAGACCCGACTCTGTCGCGTCTGACGCTGACCACTGTCGGCCACGATGAAATCATCGAGCAGATCACCAAAAACCTGAACAAGCTGATCGAAGTGGTCAAGCTGGTGGACCTGTCGGAAAGTGCTCACATCGAGCGCGAACTGATGCTGGTCAAGGTCAAGGCCACTGGCGCCCAGCGCGCCGAGATCAAACGCACCACCGATATTTACCGTGGACAGATCGTCGACGTCAGCGCCAGCGTGTATACCGTTCAACTGACCGGTACCAGCGACAAGCTCGACAGCTTCATTCAGTCCATCGGCACCGCATCGATTCTGGAAACGGTCCGTAGTGGCGTCACCGGTATTGCCCGCGGCGACAAAGTACTCAGCATCTAAACCAAATTAGCGAATGGCCTGAACGGCCTGGATATAAAGGGGAAATTCATGAAAGTTTTCTACGATAAAGACTGCGACCTGTCGATCATCCAGGGCAAGAAAGTTGCCATCATCGGTTACGGCTCCCAGGGCCACGCTCAAGCGTGCAACCTGAAAGACTCCGGTGTCGACGTTACCGTCGGTCTGCGTAAAGGTTCGGCTACCGTTGCCAAGGCTGAAGCCCACGGCCTGAAAGTGACTGATGTTGCTTCCGCCGTTGCTGCTGCCGACCTGGTCATGATCCTGACCCCGGACGAGTTCCAGTCTTCCCTGTACAAGAACGAAATCGAGCCGAACATCAAGAAAGGCGCCACCCTGGCCTTCTCCCACGGCTTCGCGATCCACTACAACCAGGTTGTTCCGCGTGCCGACCTCGACGTGATCATGATCGCGCCGAAAGCCCCGGGCCACACCGTACGTTCCGAGTTCGTGAAAGGCGGCGGTATCCCTGACCTGATCGCGATCTACCAGGACGCCTCGGGCAACGCCAAGAACGTTGCACTGTCCTACGCCGCCGGCGTTGGTGGCGGTCGTACCGGCATCATCGAAACCACCTTCAAGGACGAGACCGAAACCGACCTGTTCGGCGAACAAGCCGTTCTGTGCGGCGGTACCGTTGAACTGGTAAAAGCCGGTTTCGAAACCCTGGTTGAAGCTGGCTACGCGCCGGAAATGGCCTACTTCGAGTGCCTGCACGAACTGAAACTGATCGTTGACCTCATGTACGAAGGCGGTATCGCCAACATGAACTACTCGATCTCCAACAACGCTGAGTACGGCGAGTACGTGACGGGCCCGGAAGTGATCAACGCCGAGTCCCGTCAGGCCATGCGCAACGCCCTGAAACGTATTCAGGACGGCGAATACGCCAAAATGTTCATCAGCGAAGGCGCAACCGGCTACCCTTCGATGACCGCCAAGCGTCGTAACAACGCCGCTCACGGTATCGAAATCATCGGCGAGCAACTGCGCTCCATGATGCCGTGGATCGGTGCCAACAAGATCGTCGACAAAGCCAAAAACTAAGTCGTCGACCCTTGTATGAAAAAACGCGGCCTCGGCCGCGTTTTTTCGTATGGGCGGGCGGTTCTGGTATAAAGCTGCATCGTTTGTGGCCGAACCGTCGTCCCAGACACCTGTCGAAAATGTCCAATCCGTTGCAAGGTAATGTCCATGAGCGAACGTCCCGAAGAGCCGAACCAGGCTTCAGACGCCGAAAGCCTGCTGCCCATCGATGAGCATGTCGAAGAAGGGCATGACGCAGAAGGTCGTAAAGTCCGGCATCGTGGTATCTATCTTTTGCCGAATCTGTTCACCACTGCGAACCTGTTTGCAGGGTTCTATTCCATCATCAATTCGATGAGTGCCCAGGCTGCGTTGAGCGCCGGGGATTCGGCGAGTGCGAGCAAGTACTTCGCCTTCGCGGCTATCGCGATTTTTGTCGCTATGGTGCTCGATGGTCTCGACGGCCGTGTGGCACGCATGACCAACACCCAAAGTGCATTCGGTGCCGAGTACGACTCGCTGTCGGACATGGTTGCGTTTGGCGTCGCGCCGGCATTGCTGGCATTCGGCTGGGCCTTGGGTGACATGGGCAAGGTCGGCTGGATGGTCGCCTTCATCTATGTGGCCGGCGCAGCGTTGCGTCTGGCGCGCTTCAATACTCAGGTGGGCACCGCAGACAAGCGCTACTTCATCGGTCTGGCCAGTCCGGCAGCTGCCGGTGTGGTCGCGGGGATTGTCTGGGCGTTCAGCGATTACGGGATCCAGGGTTCGAAGATGTCGTTCCTGGTTGCATTGATGGTGGCGGCTGCCGGCATGCTGATGGTCAGCAACATCAAGTACAACAGCTTCAAGGAGCTGGACCTGAAAGGGCGCGTACCATTCGTGGCGATCCTGGCGGTGGTACTGGTGTTCGCCGTGGTGTTCAGTGATCCTCCGCGTATTCTGCTGTTGGTGTTCCTTGCCTATGCAGCCTCGGGCCCTGTGCAGTACCTGTTGCATCTTCGTCGCCACAAAAACGTCGAGTGATGTAATTTCCCTCATACTCCGCAGTCTATGGGTGCATCTGTCCTCCAAAACTGCGGAGTTGTCATGCTGATCAAAATCCCCAAAGCGTCCGACTGCCACGAGTCGAACGTCACGCCTGAATCCATTTATCTCTCTCGCCGGCAATTGCTCGGAGCAACTGCGGCAGGCTTGGCCGTGAGCAGCTTGCCGCGTTGGGCCAGTGCCGAAGAGGCCGCCCGTTATGCCGATGTCGAGTCTGGCAATGCGCCCGCCTGGTTTACCGAGAAGCAGCCTTCTATTAAATGGGGCGCCGTGAACGTCAAGGATGAGGCGATCACGCCCTATAAGGACGCGACCCACTACAACAACTTCTATGAGTTCGGTACCGACAAGGGGGATCCGGCGGCGAATGCCGGATCGCTGAAGACCGAACCCTGGAGTGTGGTGGTGGACGGGGAGGTGGGGAAGCCGGGGCGCTATGCACTGGAGGACTTCATGAAACCTTATCAGTTGGAGGAGCGCATCTATCGCCTGCGTTGTGTCGAGGCGTGGTCGATGGTCATCCCCTGGATCGGTTTCCCTGTTTCGGCGCTGCTCAAGCAGGTGGAGCCGACGTCCAACGCCAAATACATTCGTTTTGAAACCTTGCAGGATCCGAAGAGCATGCCCGGACAGCGGTCGGGATTTGCTCTGATCGACTGGCCTTATGTAGAAGGCTTGCGTCTGGATGAGGCGATGAATCCATTGGCGATCCTGGCAGTGGGCATGTACGGCCGTGAATTGCCGAATCAGAACGGCGCGCCGTTGCGTCTGGTGGTGCCATGGAAGTATGGCTTCAAGAGTGTCAAATCCATCGTGCGGATCAGTCTGGTCAGTGAGCAGCCAAAGACGACCTGGCAAAGCATTGCAGCGGACGAGTATGGGTTTTATGCCAATGTGAACCCGACGGTTGATCACCCCCGCTGGACTCAGGCTCGGGAACGACGTCTTCCTAATAGTCTGTTCAAGCCGAATGTGCGTGATACGCAGATGTTCAACGGCTACTCGGACGAAGTCGCTTCTTTATATACAGGGCTCGATCTACGGAAGAATTACTGATGCGATATCCGTTCTGGCGTGTGGGCGTTTTTATTGCGGCGGCTATCTGGCCGTTGTGGTGGTTCTATCAGGCCTTTGAGGATCTGCTCGGGCCAGATCCCGGAAAAGTCCTGGTTGATCGACTTGGGCTCGGGACATTGGTATTGCTGTTGATCACTTTGAGCATGACGCCGCTGCAGAAGCTTACGGGGTGGGCAGGGTGGATCGCTGTGCGCCGGCAGTTGGGGCTCTGGTGTTTTGCGTATGTGGTTTTGCATTTATGCAGCTATATGGCGTTCATCCTGGGTTTCGACTGGTCGCAGCTGGGCGTCGAGTTGCGCAAGCGTCCGTACATTATTGTCGGCACGCTTGGGTTTCTGGGGTTGCTGGCGTTGGCGGTGACGTCCAATCGTTATAGCCAGCGTCGCCTGGGCGCGCGCTGGAAGAAGTTGCACCGGCTGGCGTATGTGATTCTCGGGTTGGGATTGCTGCATATGCTGTGGATTGTGCGCGCCGATCTTAAAGAGTGGGCGGTCTATGCCTCTATAGGTGGGTTGCTTCTTGTGCTGCGACTGCCACCGGTAGCCCGCCGAATCCCGCGTTTGCCGGGTAAAAGGCAGGTTTTGCAAGAAAAGCGTAATTAAGAGTTGACGGCAGATTCTGGAGGCCTATA